>DBYC01000008.1:0-11150 GCA_002310035.1 bacterium UBP6_UBA1196 | reverse complement strand
GCAAGTCTTGCGACCTTTCTTGCAGCTGTATTTTTGTGAAGAACGCCTTTGCTTGCAGCTTTCTGGATTTCGCTTATTGCCGTATTAAGTTTTGCAACTGCATCTTCGCGGTTCTCAGCTGTCTCAGCTGCTGCCTCGAAGTAGTGCGAGAAAGTTTTTACTCTTGATTTGATAGAACGGTTGTAAAGTCTTCTTTTTTCACTTGTTCTAATTCTTTTTTTTGCCGATCTGTGGTGAGCCAAAATATCCTCCATTCATAAATTTAAGTCTCACGGAACCAAAAAACCGCCCTTTTATACGCAAAAAAGTTTCGATGTCAAGTTTTAAACTATTCTTGACTTAAATTAAGTTTGGACTTTAATATTGCGTCTTTTCCGCTTCGTGCGGGAATTTTTTGTATTTTTTTAGGAGGTTGTTATGAAAAAAATTTTTCTTTTTGTTTGTGCTGTTTTTGTATGCGTGTCGTGCTCATGCGACAAGGGAAACGTAAATCTTTATCCGGAAGACAACAGCGGCAAGACCGTTGCTGAGTTCGGCGGCGTTAAAATTTCAGATAAATATGTAAAAACATATGTCGACAGTTTCAACGACTATATCAAAAGCCGTTACAATACTCCCGAAAGGAAAGAAGAACTTATGTCCAAGATAGTCGAAGCCGAGCTTGTAGCCATGAAGGCGATCAAGGACGGCGCGCTTGACGATCCGCTTCTTCTTTCACAGATAAAGAACACGATCGCGAGATACTACAGCGGCACAAAACTCAAGACACAGATTGAAGAATCGCTCAAAATTTCCGAAGATGAAATGAAAAAATATTACGAAGAAAAGAAAGACACGTTCAACACGCCGGAAAAAGTAAAAGCGAGTCATATTCTTATTAAGGTAACCGAAGGCCGCGACAAAGAAGCTGCAAAGAAACTTGCTGCGAAAGTTGCCGACGAAGCTAGAAAAGCTGCTAAAGACATGGGCAGCTTCGCGAAACTTGCAGAGAAATACAGTGAAGACGAAGGTTCCAAGAAAAGAGGCGGAGATCTCGGTTATTTCGAGAGAACTGAAGAAGGCGGCAAAATGGTCAAAGAGTTCAGCGACGGCGCTTTCGCTTTGAAAGAAGTCGGTGACATAAGCGATCCGGTCGAGTCCGAATACGGTTTTCATGTCATTAAACTGACCGGAAGAAAGGAAAAAATCGAGAGAAGCTTCGAGGATGTCAAAAACTCGATCGAAAATACTCTGAAAACAGAAAAGAGAAAAACTTCTTTCGAAGACATTGTCGACGGTATCAAGAAAGAGCTCGGCTACAAGTTCAACAAGGAAGCGGCTATGGCGATCGAGATCTCCGTTTCACAGAGCGCAAAGGACGCATCGGACAATTTCGACAAAAGCCAGAAGCTCAAATTAAAGGATCATCTTCTTTCTGCCGATCAGATCAAAAAGCTTAAACAGCAGCAGCAGGAAATGGAAAAGAACGGTGTAAAACCTGAAGGAAACAGCAATATTAAAATTCAGCTGAACAATAACGACAAGAAAGTTCCAGATAAACAATAAGGCCGGCGATGCGCAAACTTTTTATCTGCATATTCCTTTTGTTTCAGTTTATTGCGGTTTACGCAGGGGAAGAACTTGTGAACAAGATGGTCGTCCGCGTGAACGGCAAAGTCTACACGATCTACGACTGCAAGAAACTTCTCCGTTTCGATAATCCGGAAAGTGTTTCCACACAGGCGGTCCTTGAAAGGAAGGACAAGCTGATAGAACAGCTGATAAACAACGCTCTCGCGAAGGAAGAGGCTAAAAATCTGGACATTCAGGTAACCGACGAGGAACTTGATTCTGCAGCCGCTTCCGTTCTTGCGCAGAACAGAATGACGCGTGAGGAGTTTGAAAAGGAACTTGCTAAAAACGATATGACTTTTCAGGTCTACCGCGAAGAGGTCCTGAAAGAGCAGCTGCTGCTTCTGAAGCTGAAAAAAAGGATAATCGTTACGATGGACGTCGATGAAAGGGCTTTGCGCGATATTTACGAGAAGGAGTTCAGCAAGGAACAGGAGCTTTATTTCACTGCATCGCACATAATCATGCAGGCTAACGAAAGCAATGATGCCGAGATAAAGGATGCCGTTTCGGCTGTCCGCAAGGAGATAACCGACCAGAAAATGACTTTTGCAGAGGCGGCGAAATCCTATTCGCAGGACGGTTCGGCTGCTAACGGTGGATCTCTGGGAACTTTCGCGGCGCGTGATATGGTTCCCGAATTTTCGGAAAGACTTGCCGAAATGAAGGAAGGCGAGATAAGCGAACCGTTCAGGACGCGTTACGGCTGGCATATCGTGAAGCTTGACAAGGTCGAGAAACACGATCCTCCCTCATACAACGAATCGTACGAAATGCTGCGGAACATTTATTTCCAGCGCAATGTCGAAAAAATGTTCCAGACATGGCTGAAAAAGAAACGCAGCGAAAGCAAGATCGATATTCTTCTCTGATTTTTTCCATTCATAAAAAAGTTGTAATCAAGATGTTTTTTTAAGGGATTTTTTCCGTTTTTTGTGCTTCGGTGTAGGCAAAATCCGGCAAAAAGCGCTGTTTTTTGAAAAAATAAGCAAAAACTTCAAAAAAATCGCTCAATTTTGCAGAAAAAAATTTGACAACGGATATCACGCCCATAAAATGCCCGCGTTGTTTGTAAACTTTTTGCAATGGAGAGTCTTATGGCAAAAGCATCAAAGAAAAAAAGAGAGTATCTGGTAGCAACGACAAAAACAGATTTCGTTAAGAAAATTAAAGAAACTGTTAAATCTGTCGCTCTTACGAACGATCAGGCTAAGGAGCTTTACGATGTTTTCACAGCTATCCTTAAGGATACTGTCATTTCTGAGAAAAAACTCAGCCTTAACGGCGTAGGAACTTTCAAAGTAAACGAAAGAAAAGCTCGCAAAGGTATCAACCCGAAGACCCGCGAAGAGATCAAAATCCCCGCAACGAAGACAGTTTCTTTCAAACCGACACCTGTTTTCAAGAACGAACTTTAATTTTCGTTTCTAATTGAATTTTAAACGGTCACCTTCGGGTGGCCGTTTTTTTTTGCCCTGATTTTTGAATTACTGTTGGATTCTCAGAATTCCGCAGCAAAGCGGCTGATGAACTTATAGAATGGTATGATTGTTGATTCAGCAGATCGTGTCGAAGCGTTACTTTCTTACGCACCTGAATTGAGTGTATCCAGCCTTACCCATGTTGCTTACCTGGCCCTGGCTGAAATCCACGAACCATGCAAGATCCGTAGCACTATAATTCGAAACAGCAGTAGAAGACCACAATATATCTTTATCTTTGAATTTGCTGTATTTCGGGCTTGCTGATTGTTGACAGGAGCAGTCGTCCCAAGTCCCGCAGCTAGGAGACGAACAATTGTCTGTGATTTTGCAGGTGCCGCCTGTTATTGTTTTGTCGCAGTTTTTGATTAATGTTCTGAGTTCGTCAATTGTCGGCAAATGCCACCCGCTGCTGAAACCGGCGTAATTTAATGAGTTCAAACTGTCGCAATGGTTCTTCGCCTGCTGCCATGTCATCTTGCCATAGAGTTCCGACCAGATATAATTAGTTTCCTTGCACGGGAACGATAAAGATGTCGTGCTTGTAGTGTTGCATTCCGAAAATGTTGCCGGGATCTGTTTGCACAGAAAATCATTTCCGTTCCATAAGGAACCCTGTTGGCAGCCGCAGATGTAGGTCGTTTCAATCAGTTCGCCATACTCGTCAGAGATTTCTTGTTCTGTGCAGTTCCCTGTTGAATTGTCGATACTGTCACAAGGATTTTTCGGATAACACTTTGTCGGTGTCACACACACTGAGCCGTCCCACGCTGTGCCGAATTTGCATGTGTAACGGCAGGAGTTACTGTCGGGAGTATCATCGTAAACCGATATCGCCTCCGGCTGCCAGGAAGTGCCGGTCCATGTCTGCTTTATCCGTGAAGTTTCGTTCCAGCTTGTAGTCGCTGGTATTTCAGAGCAGTCCATGTTTCTCCAGCACATCGTTTGCTCATTATTCCAATTCCCGTTGACTGTACGGCATTCTTCTGCTGCTGTATCAGTATTTCCGCTAATAAGGGTATCTACAAACTTCCGTCCTTTAGTCGTCGCAACTAAATAGCTGTTCCCGCTGCTGGTATCCAGAAGTAACATTATCAAAGTGTTTTGCTTATTGCCGCCAAGATACGAATGATCGAACGCAGGCTCTTTCTCCCATCTGCCTGAGCTCGTTTCTTTCCAAAGCGTTATCCTGCTGCTGTCAATATCGGAGAGAGGTTTTTTTCCGCCTTCATATTTAAGATCTTCAAACAGGAAACGGTGAGAATCTCCATCGGGGGAACCGGTAGCGATCGAGGTGTTGCCGGTAAGACCGTGGTAGGTGATATTCTCGAGGGTTTTTCCGTCGGCGCTGTGGTATGTCGCTTCAATGTAGAGGTGAGAATCAGAATAAGTATCGAATGCAAAGCGCAGGCGCTGACCGTTTTTGTATCCCGGTAGTTTGACATCAAGGTTTACAAGTTTGTAGCTGGAATAGATTTTTGTGGATATGGTTTCTAAATTGTTGGACATTTCGTCATAATTAGAAGCGGTAAAGACATAGTCGTCGCAATTTTCGCTGTCGGAGTCGCAACTTGATAACTTTTTCATATTCTCTATTACTTCGCTGTCGCTTGAATTCCAGCCTATTGTGTAGGCCTCAACTTTTTTTCCGTGTATTTTTTCGTTGATGATCCTGTCGTGAAGAGCATTGAGGTATTCATCATTACTGCCGTAGTGTGCGGGATTGTAGTTGTTGTCATCGAGTGGTAATTGGTCAGGAAATGAGGGGATCATTGTAATCAAAAACACCCTTTCCGGCTCAGAGGACATCAGACTGTCGCGCATCATTTCAAGCGCGGTATAATCTGCATAATAGAGAATGTGGGAATCATAACTGTTGTAGGTGAGTGCTTCAGGAAAACTTGTGTAACTGTCGGCAGTTGAACTATCCAGCAGGCCGATCTCTTTGACAAACAATTCTTTGTCGAATCCGATGATACCCAGGTAGATATCTTTATTCTCAATTTCGGTATTGCCGCTGTCAGCATCGTCATCAGAGACCGGAGTTGTGTCAGCATCGTCATGCGCCGTATCAGCGTCATCTTCCGAATCGGTTTTGTCTCCGGAATCAGCGTCAGTCGAACCGGTGTCGTTGTCAGACTTGTCTGTGTCAGTCGAACCGGTATCGGCCGTGTCTTCGTCGGTCACATTTTCACCGGTGTCAGGATTTTCATTGTTGTTGTTCTTTGAACTGCCGCCGCAGCTGACGACAAAAATCAAAGCGGTAAAAAATGCAATAAATAAAAAGAATTTTTTCATGGCTTTCTCCATTATTTAATTCTTGAAAGAAACTCTTCCGCAAGCTCGATATATTTTTTCGCGCCGATCGAAGCGACATCGTAAAGAAGGATCGGCATTCCGAAGCTCGGCGACTCGCTCAGTTTGACATTGCGCGGGATTACAGTCTCAAAAACAAGGTCGCCGAAATGTTCGCGTACATCGTTTTCGACTTCGTAAGTGAGTTTCACGCGTTTGTCATACATGGTGAGCAGAATACCGCATATCTCAATGGCGTGATTTAAGTTTTTTATGCTGTTAAGTGTTTCCACGATCCGGCTAAGCCCTTCAAGGGCAAAGTATTCGCACTGGATAGGGATGATGATACCGTCTGAAGCGACCATGTTGTTCACGGTAAGGATGTTCAGGGTCGGCGGTGAGTCGATGATTATGAAATCAAACTTGTCCTTGAGCTTTTTCAGGATCTCTTTCAGAACAAATTCGCGGTTTTCGACTTCGAGAAGCTCTATTTCTGCTCCGGTAAGATCGGAATTGCAGGGTATTATTTTCAAAAAAGGAAGTTTTGTCTGGTAGACCGCCGAGATCTGCGGATCAGCCATCATGTCGTAGATAGTGCTGAAATTTTCTTCTTTGATCGAACTCATCGAGGTCGCGTTTCCCTGTGGATCCATGTCGATGAGCAGCACTTTCTTTTCAAGCGCGCTGAGCGATGCAGCGAGATTTACCGCGGTCGTGGTCTTGCCGACACCGCCTTTCTGATTGATTACGGAAATCACTTTTCCCATTTTTATCTCCGTTCAAGGCATTTCATATTCTGTTATTTTCTGGCGTTTGAGAAGGTTCTTCTGCCAGTCTTCCAACGCTTTCCGTTTGTCTTCCGCCGAAGGATTTTTTCCTTTCGGAAATTTCTGTTCGATGAAACGGTTCGTCATTTTATCTGTTATAAGCCGCATTTTTATTATAGTTTTGAATTCCAGATCGGTCAGCTCGTATTTTTCGATGAACGCTTTCATGTTGACATTCTTTTTATATGTTTCGGTTTTCTGCCTGACCGTCTTTTCGTCCACTGTGATTTCGTGTTCACGCGCCTCTTCGAAAGTGATGATCCTGAAAAATATGAGTTCCAGGATTTTCTTTTTTATTTCTTTTGAAAGCGGAGTCTCGGGCGGAACATTGTTCTCGATGTTTAGAAGCTCGCCCTCCTGAAGAATCTCGGAATATGTTATTGCGCGGTTGTTTATGCTTGCGACGACAGTTTCCAACGGAACTGCCTGCAGAAAAAACAGCGATATGACAAACGGTGCGAAAATCATTCTGACTCCTTTTCCGATAAAACTTTGTCAATATAGTCAAGCAGCACGGCCTTTCCTTCGCCTGAAATGGCGCTTGCAAGGAAAGCCCCCTGATTTTTCTGTTTCAAAGCTGAAAGTTCGTTTTTTGTCAGTTTGTCGGTTTTGGTGAAGACAGGGGTAAAACCGATTTGGTAATGATCCAGAAACTCTGTCATCTGCTCGTCGTTAGGCATAAATCCGTGTCTCGAATCGATCAAAAGGAATATGCAGACCAGCGTTTTTCTTGTTCTGAGGTATTTTTCAATTAAAACGCGCCATAAATCCTGCTCGCTTTTTGATCTTGAGGCGAAACCGTAGCCGGGAAGGTCGACCAGATAAAATGAACCGTTCACGAGAAAGTAGTTGAGCAGAACAGTTTTTCCCGGTTTTTTTGATGTCTTGACAAGGTTTTTGCGACCGAGCAGCATGTTCATAAGGCTCGATTTTCCTACATTTGAACGGCCTATGAATGCGAATTCGGGTCTGCCGTCGTCAGGAAGCCCCGCCGCCGAAGAGACGCTTTTTATGAATTCAACGGTTTTTATCTGCATTTTGTTTCCTTTCGGCTTCGCGATGGGCGATGTCATGCCTGAAATACATTTTTTCAAATTTTATTTTTCCGACATTCCGGTAAGTGTTTTCAATAGCTTCTTCTATTGTCTTTCCGTGCGATGTGACCATAAGGACGCGTCCGCCGTCGGTTAAAATGTTGCCTGATTCATCTGATTTCGTCCCTGCATGGAAAACGACGCAGTTTTTATCGACATCGTCAAGTCCGGAAATGACTTTTCCTTTTTCATAAGCTTCCGGATAGCCGCCGCTCGCCATGACGACGCACATTCCGTAGCCGCTTCTCCAGACAAGTTCAGGCATAGCTTCAATCGAAGTGAATAGCGGCATGGTTGCGTTGTCTGCCGCGGCTGAACTGTCTTTTCCTGCAACAGCGTAAAAATACGGAACGATGTCGCTTATCAGCATATACATGAGCGGTTCGGTTTCAGGGTCTCCGAAACGGACATTGTATTCAAGGACATAAGGCTCATTTTTTACGACCATAAGTCCGATGTAAAGTATCCCCCTGTATTCGATACCGCGTTTTTTCAGCTCGGTCAGAAGTGGCTGCGTTACTGTTTTGTCGACTTTTTCATAAAGTTCTGAAGTCCCTGATGCTACGGGAGTGTAGGCTCCCATTCCGCCTGTGTTCAGGCCTGTGTCACCGTCGTTCAGAGCCTTGTGGTCCTGAGAGAAAAGAAGCGGTTTTACATTTGTTCCGTCGGTAAGCAGAAGCAGCGAAAGTTCTTCGCCTTTTAAAAATTCCTCAATAACGACTTTTGTTCCGGCCGATTTGAATTTGCCGCCCAGCATCTGCGAGAGCTCGTTTTGTGCTTCTTCATAAGTGCTGCATATTATTACACCTTTGCCGGCTGCCAGACCGTCGGCCTTTAAAACCAGCGGATATTTTGAAGCCTTGAGAACAGCATTCCCGCTTTCAAAATCGGTGACAGTCGAATATGCTGCGGTCGGAATTCCGGCAGTTTTCATTACTTCTTTCGCGAAAGCCTTGCTCGATTCAAGCTGTGCCGCTTTCCGGTTTACGCCGAAAATCCTGAGTCCTTTCGCTTCGAAAGCGTCAACGATTCCTTTTGCAAGGTAGTCTTCAGGGCCGACGACCGTCAGGTCAATTGATTCCCTGATCGCGAAATCAAGCAGAGATTCTACTGAATCATCAGCGATTTCAGGTATTTTTGCAATCTCAGCGATTCCTGCGTTGCCGGGGAAGCAGAAAAGCTCGTCCACATAAAAACTTTGCGCTATTTTCCATGCAAGTGCATGTTCGCGACCGCCTTTTCCTATCACAAAAACTTTCATTCGCCCTCTTTTGTCGTCAGCAAATCAATAAAACAGATTATTTTAAGGAATAACTCTATGATGTCAAAATTTGTTTGAAACAAAGCCCAGAAGCAGAGTAAAATGTTTTACTGCGAAGTTTTTTCAGGAAAAGTTTAATCCAAACCGGATTCTTTCATCTTTTCCATCTTCTTTTCGATATTTTTGACGCGGTCGCGGATCGTCGGGAAATAGCGGTTGTGGCGGTTGTCGCGCATTGACTGCTCGTAGAAGTTTTTAGCACGTTCAAGCTGGTTCATCTTTTCATAGCAGACTCCGAGCAGAAGCTCCGAACGGTCTTTCGGAAGGTCTTTTTTTGTATAAATGAAAAGAAATCTCTCAAACGCGATCGCCGCTTTGTTGTAATCTTTCATGCGGTAATATGAAAGCGCCGTGAGATAGAAAAGGTTCGCGACATGGTCGCCTGTGGACGAAATGTCCAGACTTTCCTTAAACCTGTCGATCGCCGCTTCGTAGCTTTTGCGTTTGAAAAGCGTTTCGCCTTCGTCATATTTTTTCAGAGCGGCTTTCTGTTTGATCATGCTTGTTTCATTGTCGATGATCGTTCTTTCAAGTCTGGAAAGCGCCGAAAGGTTGAATTCTCCGTAAAGTTTGAAGGCATTGTCGGGGTCGCCTTCCTTCAGCGCCAGGTAGAGGTTGTAAGCTTTGATATCGTTGTTTTCCATCGAGAAGATCTTGTCTTTGAGCTCGGCGACCTCTTTTTCGAGGTATTTGTTGTGCTCTTCGCGGATGCGGCTCTGATTGGCGTAGTTCATCGACTGCGACCTGAAATAGAAAAAGAAGGAAAGGATGATGACGATTCCCAGGATCACGAAAGTGGCGAAATAGCGTGTCGCCTGATTCTGTTCCTTGGTGTTGACCTTCCGGTTGATTTCCTTGATCGCCGCGTCAAGACCGCTCTGATTGTTTATTATGTGCGTCATCAGACGGCGCACTTCCTTGATGTCGTCAAGACTTTGCGGCTTTTCGGTTTTCTGTTCAGGATTGTTATTTGATTTGTTTTCGACCATTTCAGCCTCGCAAAAAACGCGGAAGTTTAGTTTATTTCTGTGGAATTACAAAAAAAATCGTTAATAAGGTCGAAAACAGTTTTGCTAATGAAAAAAATCACTAAATTGAAGAAAAAATCTCAAACATGTATTGCTTTTGTAAGCACAATCGTGTACGATGTCGTGTTTTGGTTTTGGCAAAGTATGAATGGAGTGAATTATGACGGTAAAATCAGCGAATTTATATGCGAGGATCGAACCCGATGTGAAGGAGCAGGCAGAAAGAATACTTTCCGCGCTCGGCGTTCCGGCCTCCAACGCGATAACGATGTTCTACAAACAAATTATCATCCAGCGAGGCCTGCCTTTCGAAGTTAAACTTCCTGCGGCAAGACCGCTTTCGATTGACGCGCTTTCAAAGGATGAACTTGATGCCGAACTCGAAAAAGGCTATTCCGACATAATCGAAGGTAAAACCAGAGCGGCAAAAACAGTCTTTGACGAAATTAGAAGAGACCTGAATTTATGAAATACGAAATAAAAATCACCGAAAAGGCAGAAAAGGACATTCGGGGAATCTACAACTACATAGCAATGGAACTGCTTGCGCCAGAAACTGCCGCGAATCTGCTGAACAAACTGGAGAAAAGTATTTCGGAACTTGATTACATGCCGTCAAGATTCAGAAAATATGGCTCTGAGCTTTGGCAGTCGAGAGGTCTCCGCATAATGCCCGTTGATAATTTCGCGGTTCTATATATTCCGGATAAACCGGCAAAAACAGTAACGATAATCCGTGTTATGTATGCCGGACGGGATATCGAAAAACAGTTGGATTCAATGCCGATTGCTTAATTCGCAATATAACAATTAAAATTTTCCAAAAAAATAGGAAAAATATGGATTTTTGTTATTCTCCGTGCCGTATTTTTTGGACTTTGGGAGATTGAAATGAGTAATTCCTATTTTGATTTGAAACCGATAAGTTTCAGGGGCGAGGTCGCTGTCGTTGCACCTTCGTCACCGTTTGAAAAGACTGTCTTCAATGCCGGTATAACCGAACTCAAGCTGAATAAAATCAAGCCTGTGATCGATAAAAACGCTTTCGCGAAGGCAAGTTTTCTTGCGGGAAGCGATGAACTCCGCGCCGAATCGCTCATCAACGCGTTCACGACCGAAACGATAGAGGCTGTATGGACCGCGCGCGGCGGTTACGGCGCTTTGAGACTGCTTGAAAAACTTCAGGAAAATATCGATAAAATCAAGGCAAATCCGAAACTTTTCATCGGTTTCAGCGATGTTACGGCGCTTCATGCGTGGCTTGTAGACAAGTGCGGTTTTGTCACGGTCCACGGGCCGAACATCACGACTTTGAATTCGATCGACCGATTCTCGAAGGCGCAGATTTTCGATCTTCTTCAAGGAAAGGAAAAGGCTTTCACGATTTTTAACAAAAACATGCGCGCTCTCAATCCCGGCAAAGCGAAAGGCGTCGTAAAAGGCGGTAACCTGACGACTTTGGTTTCAATGATCGGAACTCCGTTTGAGCCCGA
>DBYC01000059.1 GCA_002310035.1 bacterium UBP6_UBA1196 | reverse complement strand
AAGGAATCAGGCAAAAAAGTGATCCGGCGCAGGAAAGAGTCTGAGCGGGATTCTGCGAGTTTGATTGAAAGTGCGATTTACCAGCTTGAAGAAGATATCTTGAATGAAAATGAACGGTTTGAAACGGTTTTACGCCTTGTAATAAACTGGGTGAACCGCCTGATTTTCCTGAAACTTGTTGAAAGTCAGCAGCTCGCATACCAGAAAGGGAATCCGGAATACAAATTTCTGACTATTGAGCTCGTTCCGAATTTTGATGAACTCAATATTCTGTTTTTCAAAGTTTTAGGTCGCAAACCTGAGAAGCGTGATGAGCAAGTTAAAGAAAAATTCCGCTTCGTTCCTTATCTGAACAGTTCGCTTTTTGAGCAGAGCGATGAGGAAAAACTATTGCAAATTCGCGGAATTATGAATAAGCCTATGAAACTTTTCGCCCATACGGTTCTGAAAGATGACAAAGGTCGTAAAATGAGCGGAAATATAGACAATCTTGCATACATTTTCCGTTTTCTTGATGCCTATAATTTTTCGAGTGAAACTGAAGGCGGTATCACGCAAAACACGAAAACTTTAATAAATGCAAGCGTTTTAGGGCTGATTTTTGAGAAAATCAACGGATATAAAGACGGATCATTTTTTACACCTGGATTCATCACGGAATATATGGCAAAAGAGACGATAGAGCGTGCTGTCGTTCAAAAGTTCAACGATGTTAAAGGCTGGAATTGTGAAACTCTTGACGAAATCAGAGATAAAATCGAAGACAGAAAAGAGGCTAATGAAATCATCAATTCGCTCCGCATCTGCGATCCGGCGGTAGGTTCAGGGCATTTTCTGGTTTCTGTTCTTAACCGGATTTTATACATTAAGTCTTATCTGGATATTCTGCTCGACAAAAACGGTCTGCGGATCCGGCGTTCCGACTGGGAACTATGCCTTGAAAATGATGAAATTTCGATTCTTGACGATGAAGGGAATCCTTTTATTTATTCGGTAAATTCTGAGCGTCAGCGTGTTCAGGAAACTATTTTCGGCGAAAAACGCAAAATCATTGAAAACTGCCTTTTCGGCGTGGACATAAACCCTGCCAGTGTTTACATCTGCCGTCTCAGACTGTGGATCGAACTTCTGAAGAACGCATATTACACCAAAGAATCGGATTTTACTCAGCTTGAAACTCTCCCGAATATCGACATAAACATCAAATGCGGCAATTCCTTAGTGAGCAGATATTCAATAAAAACAGGAAGCTCTGTTCTCAATGAGGGAAATCCTGACACTCGTAAACTAATCAAACAATACCGGGAGGCTGTTGCTGCCTACAAAAACGAAAACAACAAGGAAAACAAGCGGAAAGTTGACACTTTGATTGCTTCTATCAAGCGTCAGATTCATGGCGTTGCACAGTTGACACTATTCGACGAAGAACTTAATAAAAAAATTCTTGATGATGATATTTATGCAAATTCACTTGAATGGATGATCGAATTTCCCGAAGTTCTTGCCGATACCGGCAAATTCTTAGGTTTTGATGCCGTAATCGGAAATCCGCCGTATATCAGTGCTCCTGCACAGGTTGCTGATGAAAAAATGAAAAAACAGCGGGAAGCACTTGTTTACCGTAGAGAATACAGGACTTTATATCAAAAATGGGATATTTATGTTCCTTTTGTCGAACTCGCTCTTAAATTAGGTAGAGAAAACGCGATATGCGCGATGATTGTGCCGTTTCCGCTCACGAATCAGATATATGCAAAGCAACTTCGCAGAATGATTGTAGAAAATGACCTGTTTGAACTTGCCAATCTAAACGGAACAAAAGTCTTTGACGAAGCAACAGTTTCAAATTGCATTCCGTTTGTAAAAAAATCTGCCGCAACTGGTAAAACTTGGATTAGTAACATAGATGACAATATGAAAATAATCCGTGTTTTCAGTCAGTTATATTCTAACTTGATTCAGGACACAGAAACTTTTGTCTGGAATCTCACTCAGGAAAAACGCGAAACAAACCGCCATGCGGACATGCATGTTTTAGGTGATTTTTGCTATATAAGTGTCGGAATGGTCTTGAATTCCGACGAAAAAACAGCAAAAGGCGAGTTTTCAAAAGATGATTTGATCAGTGAAACGGCTGACGAAATCCATTGCAGAAAGTATGTTGAAGCAAAAGACCTAACAAAATATGGATTTAATAGAATCCGTTTTCTCGAATACGAAACAGAAAGAGTTCCCAATAAATTACGTCGTCCAACCTTCAAAGAAATGTATAATACTCCTAAAATTCTCATGAATGGATTCGGAGAAATAAATGCTGTAATAGATTTTAGAGAAAAAATTCTTCATAACCACACTGTTTATTGCGGAATTCTTTGGAAAGATCTTTGTGGTGTTGAGAATAAAAGTATTTTAAACAGCATAAAAAAATTCAGCACAATGACACGCGTTGATATGGAGAAGTTGTCTGAAACTGTAGATCTTCGCTATCTTCTTGGGATAATGAATTCTAAATATGCCTCTGTTCTCCTAACAAATCTACGCGGTAGTGATTTTCACATTTATCCGGAACATATCAGAAATATTCCGATTCCAAAAGCCGTGCCAAAGCAGCAAAAACCAGTTATTGATTTGGTAGACAAAATCCTTGCCGCAAAAGTCGCAGATCACAATGCTGATACAAGTTCAGATGAACATAAAATCGATTTGCTTGTTTATCACTTGTATGGACTCACATTCGATGAAGCAAAAGTTATAGATCCTGAACTGAAGGAAGAAGAGTTCGAGGCAGTAAAGTGAAAGAGATGGAGTAAATTTAAGGAGGAATAAAAAATGAGTTTCTATTTGGAAACTATAATTATTCATAATCAAGCCCCGTTTGAAAGTTTGCAACTTGATTTTTCTAAAGAGGGTATAAATGTTTTAACGGGTTTAAATGGGCGTGGAAAAACTACAATAATTTCTTTTGTTGTAGATGCCTTGATTGAAATTTCTAAAAAGGTATACCAAAATGAGTATAAAGATAGAGAGAATACTTTTTACAGAGTTTCATCGGACATCTTTTCAATGGATAGAAATAAGCCATCTTTGGTATATATTAGATTTAAGAAAGGTGACGAAAACATTGATTATGTTAATATTAGGGGGATTTTAGGTAGAGAAGAATATTCGAATTTAGTGCGAGTTGAAAAACCTATATTGTTTTCAAAATTTAATTCTTCTTTAAAAGAATTTAAATATATAAAATTTACAACAGATATCTCATCGGAAAAAACCAAAGGTATTTTTGATAATTTTATAACACCTTATTTCCCATCATATCGTTTTGAGATTCCCGGCTATTTAACCGATGTATATTCCAAGAATGTTGAATTTAAACATAAACAGAATTATTCTGGATACTTGCCTAATAAAATAGAAGTTGTTCAAAGTTTAGATGAGATAACAAATTGGATAATGGATGTTGTTTTGGATTGGATGGTCACAAGACAAAAAGAGGAAGAAAATATATGGGAAAATTTAAACAAAATTTTGACAGAGTTATTTAAAGAAAAATCGAATAATCAACAATTGCATTTTGGGATTGGTACGAGAAACATCGCGGTACAAAGATTATCAATATTATCTAATGGTAAGTTATTTGCTCCCAACATGCAGGTAATTTCAGCAGGAGAGGCTTCAATTATTGGAATGTTTGCAGAAATAATTCGACAAGCAGACAATATTAAGAGAAATATACCGCTAGAAGATATTGAAGGCATTGTCTTAATAGATGAAATCGACAAACATCTTCATATTAAGTTCCAAAATGAAGTTCTTCCAAAACTTATGAATCTTTTTCCTAAACTTCAATTTGTTATTTCATCACATTCACCATTCTTAAATATGGGGTTGGCAGAATTTTCATCAAAAGACACTAAAGTATTTGATTTAGACAACAATGGTTTGGCTACTGAGCCGAGAAAAACTGTAGAATTCGAAAATTTTTATAATTCTATAATTGCAGATAATACCAACTATGCACATTTGTACGAATCACTGAAAGAAAAAATAGAATCGTTGCAAAAACCATTGATTATTACAGAAGGAAAGACAGATGTAAAACATCTCAAGAATGCTTTTAATAAATTGGAGCTTAACCCGTTAGATGCAGAATTTGTAGATGTCGGAGATCTTGGACACGGTGACATCACGCTTTTAAATCAATTAAAATCATTCGCAATAATAAAGCGCACAAACAAAGTTATAGGCATTTTTGATAGAGATAATGAAACTGTTCTCAAAGAATTAAATAGCAAGAATGAAAGCTATAAATCATTTGGGAATAATGTATATGCCTTTGCTATTCCACTTGTTAATGAAGCAGAATATGGTTCAAAAATTTCCATAGAACATTGTTATTGTAAAAAGGATTTGTTGAAAGAGGATAAAAACGGACGACGATTATTCTTGGGTGAAGAATTTTTTGAAAGTGGTATTTCTAAAGATGGAAAATATCAGACAAAAATAAAGGAAATTCAGAATAAAATTAAGATCAATGGTGTTATAGACGATAAAGTCTATAGTAGAGATGATCTTGAAATGAAAACAAATATAGCTTTGACAAAAAATTATTTTTCAGACTTGATTTCAGATGATGAATATTCAAAGGATTTTGATTTTTCTAATTTTAAAAAAATTTATGATATTATTAAAGAAATAATAGAGTTATGATGCCTGTGTTCCAACTAGCACAAAGACTAACCGGAGCAATCATGCCCCCACTCAACAAACTCAAATCCGGCGCATTCACACTTGAATTTAAGCGGGAATTGCCGCAGAATGGGTGGAAGAGGGGGGAACGGCGATAAATAATTAGGAGTATAAAATGACATTACTCAATGAAATCAGATCCGGCGAAAGCCGAACCCTTGAATTTAAACAGGAACTTCCGCAGGATGCACGGAAGTGGGTTAAAACAATAGTTGCTTTTGCGAATGGTGCGGGCGGCAAATTCGTGATCGGAGTGAACAATCAGCGTGAATTTGTCGGAATTCCTAAAAGTGTTGATCTGTTCGAGCTGAAAGACAGTATTTCCGACACGATCGCCCATACTTGCGAGCCGCAGATAATGTTCGACATCACGGCTGAAAACATAGAAAACGCGCAGCTTCTTGTTGTTACTGTTTTTCCGGGGAACGCCACGCCGTATTATGTGAAATCGCAGGGAAAGGAAAGCGGAACTTATATCAGGCTCGGTGCAACGACCCGTAATGCCGACTGGACTGCTTTGGATGAACTCACAAACAGAGGCCGCCATGTTTATTATGACGAGCAGCCGTTTACTTCACTGAAAGTTGAAGCTGCTGATATCAAGTATCTCTGCAAGGATTTCTCAGAACGCGCTGAAAGAAAAATCACAAAAAACGAATTGAAAAACCTGAATCTTTTTACCGGTATCAAGCAGGATGTCGCGACAAATGCTTACGCGATTCTTCTTGGAAAACACGACTATACTTCACGCATTCAGTGCGCAAGGTTCAGAGGGACGGAACGCGTCGATTTTCTTGATAAAAAGGAATACGACGGACCGCTTTGCGAGCAGATAGACGGAGCCTATAAATTCGTTCTGAACTATCTCAGCATGGCTGTGGAAATAGACGGTATTGTCCGCAAAGAAAGATATGAACTTCCGCCGAAAGCCATTCGCGAGCTTATCATAAATGCTGTGATCCATCGGAATTACCAGATGAGTTCCAGTGTTCAGGTCGCAGTTTATGACGACAGAGTCGAGATTTCTTCTCCCGGCAGCATATACGGCTCTTTAACGCTGGAAGAAGCATTGTCAGGACGTTCTTCCGTCAGAAACAGAACACTTGCCCGCACCCTTGAGAAAATAGATGTCGTGGAAGGCTGGGGAACAGGTTTTAAGCGAATTTTCTCTCAATGTGATGAATACGGTGTCGCAAGGCCTGAGTTTTTGGAAATCGGTGATATGCTACGAGTAAATTTTTATCGCCCCTCTTACACCAAAAACGGCGATAAAACGGCGATAAATTCGGAAAATGGCGATAAAATGGCGATAAACACCAAAAACGGCGATAAAAGTGGCGATAAAACGGCGATAAAATTTAAAAA
Organism: bacterium UBP6_UBA1196; assembly: GCA_002310035.1. Taxonomy (GTDB): domain Bacteria; phylum UBP6; class UBA1177; order UBA1177; family UBA1177; genus UBA1177. The sequence continues at coordinate 8,985 of DBYC01000059.1, read as the reverse complement.
CAGGATTCTTGAATACCTAAAAGACAACAAAGAAGCACGCTCTCAGGAACTTTCTCTTTACATAGGTCTGAAAATTTCGAGAACAAAGGTATATCTTTCTGAGCTCGTTGAAGAAGGAAAAATCGTTGCCAACGGAGCGAACAAGAACAGAACTTATTCACTGGTAAAATTGAAAGTCGGACATTTGGAGATAACAAAATGAAAACCAAAACTTTGATTTTAGGTGCGGGGCTTACCGGTTTATCGGCTGCGTATCACGCGAAAGGGCAGGATTTTATCGTTGTCGAGAAGAGTGACCATGTCGGCGGAATCTGCACGAGCGAGAAGAAAAACGGTTTCATTTTCGACCAGACCGGGCATTGGTTTCACGTGAAAACTCCTGAGGTTCGTTCACTGATGACTCGGCTTCTCGGGGAAAATTTCGTTGAAATAGAACGCAAGACTTTCGTCTTTTCGCACGGTGTCTTTACGCAGTATCCGTTTCAGTCCAACACTTTCGGTCTGCCGCCTCAGGTGATAAAAGAGTGCGTTCTTGGCTTTGTCAAGGCATACTACGAAAACGACAAATCGAAGGCGCATGAAAACTTTTACGAGTGGTGCATGGCCTATCTCGGAGAAGGGATTTCCAAGCATTTCATGATTCCCTACAACACGAAGATCTATACCGTTCACCCGAAAGACTACGCGAGCCACTGGTGCGACTACTATGTGCCGAAACCCACGCTGGAGCAGGTGATAGAGGGTGCCGTAACTGCGCCTGAGCAGAAAAATATCGGCTATAACGCAAAATTTTTCTATCCTGAGAAAAACGGCATCGGCGAGCTTCCTAAACGCCTTTTTGATCTCTGTGAAAAAGAGAAATTCATCTTCAACGCCGAGCCTGTTTCGATCGACACTTCAAAGAAAGTTGCAAAACTTAGTAACGGCACGGAAATCGAATATGAAACGCTCATTAACACGATTCCGCTCAACAAATTTTTGAAACTTCTTAGCAATTTGGCATCTCTTCCGGCACACGAAATTTCTGACAGAATGAAAATCGCGCATGTCAGCTATTTCAACGCCGCTTTCAAAAAACCGTGCGGACATCCTGGACACTGGTTTTATATTCCTGAAGAAAAATTCATGCCTTATCGAGTCGGCTCTTTTTCAAATATTTACAGCAAGTTAGCACCTCAAGGCAAAGGAAGTGCATATATCGAATTTACACATCAGGAAGAGACAATCGACACGGAACTTTTCTACAAAAAAAGCGTTGAGCTCCTTCTTGCGATGGGCTTAATCAGTTCGGAAAACGACATCGAATTCATGGATTACCGCAAAATCGATGCCGGATATGTGATCTACCACAAAGAATACTTCGACGATATGGCACTTATCGAAAAATGGTGCGCTCAGAACTCCGTCAAACTCGCCGGAAGGTACGGAAAATGGACATATTCCGCGATGGAAGACGCCATTCTCGATGGAATGAAAGCGGTTAACAACTAGTTTTTCAACAGTGCAAGCAGTTTTTCTTCAGCGGATCCGGCGACAGCAGGGATGAAAGCGGTCTCGTCGGGTGTGAATCTGCCCAGAACGAAAGATGCGACATCCCCTTTTTTCGGCCTGCCGACACCAAGCTTTATGCGCATGAAGTTTCCGCTTCCGATCGAATTTGCTATGGATTTCAAGCCGTTGTGCCCGGCAAAGCCGCCGCCTTCCTTGCAGATGACGCTTCCGAATTCAGTTTCGATGTCATCATGGACAACAACTATTTCACGGTCTTCCAGCTTGAAAAACGATTTTGCCGCCTGAACGCTTTTCCCGCTCAAATTCATAAAGGTCTCCGGCTTCAGAAAGCAGTGCTGGCGCCCCTCTATTTCGGTCTTTGCAAACATTCCGTGAAATTTTTCAGACCATCTGACGGAACTCAGAAAACTCATCTGTTCCGAAACAATAAATCCGAAATTGTGCCTTGTAAGTCTGTATTCGATGCCTGGATTACCCAGAAAAACGACAAGCATTATTCTTCAATGTCTTCACTGTCTTCCGAATCTTCTTCGGAATCACTGCCGTTAGCGGCTTCTGATTCTTCGCCGTCTTCATCTTCAGGAACAGGAAGCTGGTTCGCAAGAGCGCCTTTGTGCCAAACACCGTATCTTACCGCTCCGTCAGAGCCGGTGAACTTTCCTATCCCATGGTAAGTTCCGTCAACGAATTCACCTGTATAAACGCCGGATTTCATTGTTTTTTTACCTTTACCGGTCATTTTTCCGTCTTGCATATGCCCTTCGTAGACATCACCGTTTCTGTAGGTGTATTTACCTGTTCCGTTCGGCATGTCTTTTTTGAACGAACCTTCATAAACCTCACCGTTCGCCTTGGTCAGTTTCCCTGTGCCCTCGCGCTTTCCGTCGACAAACGAACCTTCGTAAACAGAACCGTTGCGGTATTTCATCTTTCCGTGTCCGCTTCTTTTGTCACCGTCAAAATCGCCCTCGTATTCAGCGCCGCTCGGAAAAATCATCACGCCGTGCCCATGCCTCATGTTTTTCAGATAAGTTCCGCGGTATTCCCTTTCGTCGGCAAATCTGAAAACACCTTCCCCTTCCATTCTGTCATCAACGAACGAACCTTCGTATCTGTCTCCGCTTTTAAAAACAAGCGTCCCCTGCCCGTGTCGCAGACCGTTCTTGAATTCGCCGGTATAGACTGTGCCGTTTTTCAGCGTGAGTTCGCCGTTTCCGTTGTAACGGCCGTTTTCGAAATTACCTTTATAACGGTCGCCGTTCGCATAGATATACTCGCCTTCGCCGAATTTTTTGTGGTCCTTGAAACCGCCGATATAGCGGTCACCGTTCGGCAGATTGTGAATGCCGCTGTCTTCTATGCCGTCTTTTTTGGCATCGTCCTCGCCTTCATCAGCGCTTTCTACAGCTTGCGGGCGTTCTTTTTTGGCGGGAGCTTTCTTTTCTGCGGTTCCGCATGAAACCAGCAGAAAACACAAAAATCCGCAGAAAACACAAAAAGATTTTTTCATAACCTGCCTCTTAATAGATCAGTGAACATGGGGTAACACCAAGAATTTCCGTTGCATCGCCGCCCAGCGCAGGAATGTTTTCAGGATAAAAAAGTTCCGCCGCGCCGGCACTGAATTTCAGTCTGCCTGCAGTTCCGGTCTTTATGACGGCTTCCTCTATCTTGAAAGAACCGATCCCAAAAGCGTGATGACATGCTATGTTGTAACTTGAATCTATATCGACAACGATAAGTTCAGCCTCCCATTCTTCGCCGACACCGACAGCATGTTCGCCTTCGACTGCGGCATCACTCTTTATTCTAAGCACTACAGCCGGGTTCCCGGGTGTCTTCGACGAGGTGTTGTACGGGACCTGATAAACTTCGACCATATTGCCTGAATCCGGATCCTCAACTGTTCTCACGAAAGAAATAATCGTTCCGCCGGGATTGATAGATGTCGTGGAAAGCGTTCCGGAAACAAAACTCTGCATAACGACTTCTTTGTCATTTGTCGGAGCAGGTTTGCTTAAAATAAACGAAAAATCACCTGCAAATTCTGCATTTCCGTAAGGCGCCGGAATAGAATATTCATATTCAAAAGCCTCGGCGATATTGCAGATCTCGTCATATTCCGCACATTGCGCCGCCGAACATTCCGCAGTCCGGTCTTCGGCGCATTTCTCGTCGAAACACTCCCGCCAGCGCCGGTAGTTAAGCTGTCCGTCAGGGCCGCCTTTGCTGTAACAGTTGTTTACGCATTCAAAATCGTCGTCGAGGCAGCCGGTGGAACAGGCGACTATTCCTTCACAGGTCGACCAGAAATCACCGGAATCAGCCGTATCGCCGGAATCGCTGTCGTCATTTTCCCCGCTGTCAGAAACATCACCGCCGTCCGGAACATCAGCGTCGTCAGGCGTTTCGGTATCGCTGTCGCCTGAAGTGCCGTCGGTGTCGCCGTCAGGTTTTACATTGTCGGAATCGCTGCTTTTATCCGTGTCATGTGTCTCGTTGTCAGTGTCATAACCGTTGTCTCCGCTTCCGCCGCATCCGACCAGGAAAAACATAAGTACAAAAATTGCATACAATGAGATTTTTTTCATATTTTTCTCCTAATTTAAATATCGTAATAATCTTCGTTTTGCGGATAATAATTCTGCTCAAGCACGATTTTTTCTATATCTCCGACTTCCCTTTCCCCCTCGGCCGCTATCAGTTCGCGGACCTGCGCCTGAGTGGTGCCGATCACCGGTTTCACATATCCGTCCTTAAAATAAACCAGAAAAAGCATCTGTTTCAAATCGTCGCCGACTTTGCTTACCGACATTTCAACCTCCTGAAAAAAGCCAAAAGATTCTAGTAACTTCCGTTTTTCTGTCAAGAAAGTGCGCAAAAAGCACGATATTTTCACAATTTTTGCCGAAAAACAGGAAATTTTTTTCAAAGTGACTATAATTTTCCGTTTTTCGGTTTTTAACAATCTTTTTCGGAGGGAAAAATGGACAAAAAAATCCAGGCAGTTCTTGATCTGTTTGAAGAAATCAACAAGGTTCCGCGTCAGAGCAAACACGAGGAAAAAATCAGCGCATGGCTTGTAGAATGGGCTGAAAAGAACGGGCTCAAAGCTGAAAGAGACGAGTCGATGAACGTTCTTATGCACGCTCCGGCAACTCCGGGCTATGAGGACAAACCGACTGTCGTTATCCAGGGTCACATGGATATGGTCTGCGAGAAAATCGCGGGCAGCAGCCACGATTTCAGCAAAGATCCGATCAAATGCATCGTTGACGGCGAATGGCTGAAAGCTGACGGCACGACGCTCGGAGCTGACGACGGCATCGCCCTTGCAATGGGAATGCTTCTCGCGACAGACAAGGATGTTGTCCACCCGCCGCTCGAACTCCTCTTCACTATTGACGAAGAAACAGGACTCACCGGTGCGAACACACTCAAACCCGGCTGGCTCAAAGGCAAGATCCTCCTCAACATCGACACCGAGGACGAAGGTGTTTTCACGATCGGCTGCGCAGGCGGCAGAGACACGAAAATCGAGCTGGAATACACTCCTGTTGAAGTTCCGGCCGGTGATAAAGTCTACGAGATCAGAGCTTGGGGGCTTTCCGGCGGTCACAGCGGCGTTGATATCAACCTTCCGAGAGGAAATTCCAACATCATAGTCGCAAGACTTCTTGACGAAGCGGCAAGAAACGCCGAAACAAAACTCGTCTTCATCGAAGGCGGCAGCGCACACAATGCGATCCCGCGCGAAACAAAGGCTGTCATCTCGACAGACAAAGATATAGCGGCTGTTCTGGGAACTCTCCGCGAAAAAATAATCGACGAAATCGGCTACGCTGAACCCAATATGAAAATCGACATAACTCCGGTCACAAACAACTACCGCAACGAACTCAACGCCAAAGACACGGAAAAACTCATCGGAATAATGATGGCTATGCCTCACGGCGTCGCGGCTATGAGCAAAGATATCGAAGGTCTTCCCGAAACTTCGAACAACTTCGCGACGATCAAAATGGTAATGCCGGCAGGCAAAGGCGGTATTCTGAGAAGCGAAACAGGCTCGGTTTCGATACTTTCAAGCCAGAGAAGCTCCGTCGAGAGCAAGCTTGACTGGATCTCGAGAAAAATCGAGGCTATTGCTGTCGCGGCAGGAGCAAAAACGGCTACAAGCGACGGATATCCGAGCTGGGAACCGAACATGGAGAGCCCGCTCAACAAAAAATGTGTCGAGATCTACACAAAACTTTTCGGCAACGCTCCGAAAGTCGAAATAATCCACGCCGGCCTTGAGTGCGGGATCATCGGTTCGAAAAACGAAGGAATGGATATGGTTTCGTTCGGCCCGACAATCAAAAACCCGCACACCCCGGATGAAAGACTTGAAATAGCAACTGTCGGAAAAGTCTGGACTTTCTGTGTCGAACTTCTCAAAGAACTGAGCAAATAGCGGAATCAGCCGATTCTGCCGCCGGCACATATCTTTACGGAGCAATCAATGGAATTAATACGCATTTCTCTCGAAAAACTTTTAAAAAGTGCTGTCAAAACGGTAGAACCCGATTTTGATGACTGGAGCAGGCTCGTTCTGCAGCCGGCAACCGACGAAAAATTCGGCGACTACCAGACGAATTTCGCGATGACGGCTTCAAAAATATTCAGGCAACCGCCTAAAATAATTGCTGAAAGCATAATTTCGGCGATTCCTGAAAACGATATTCTTGAAAAAGCGGAAGTTGCAGGTCCCGGTTTCATCAACTTCTTCCTGAAAAACTCGTTCGTTGCGGAAACTGTCGGAAAAACATTCGCTGAAAAGTGGGATTTCTCGCACATAAATACCGACGGAACTGTCGTTATCGACTACTCTTCACCCAATATCGCAAAACCGATGCATGTGGGCCACCTCAGAACGACAATAATCGGCGACAGCATAAAAAGAATAATGAATTTCATTGGTTACAATGTCGTTGCCGACAACCATTTAGGCGACTGGGGAACACAGTTCGGAAAACTTATCGTGGCTTACAGCCGCTGGCTCGACAAGGAAAATTTTGAAAAAGACCCTATTTCGGAACTCGAAAGGCTCTACATCAAATTCGGCGACGAAGCGGAAAAAGACCCAGACCTTGACGAACTTGCGAGAGCGGAACTCAAAAAAGTGCAGGACGGCGACGAGGCGAATCTCGCGCTCTGGAAAAAATTTGTCGAAATAACGCTTAGCGAATGCAAGAAAATTTATGAATATTTGGGAATAAAATTCGATACTTACTATGGAGAATCCTTCTATCACAAACTTATGCCTAAGGTCATCGACGAGCTTGTCGAAAAAGGGCTTGCGGTCGAAAGCGAAGGAGCTCTCGTTGTATTTTTTGACGAGAAAGAGAACCTCCATCCCTGCATCGTGAGAAAAAAAGACGGCGCTTTCCTCTATGCCACGAGCGATCTCGCGACGATAAAATTCAAATACGAAAATTACAAAATGAACAAGGCGCTCTATGTCACAGACGACAGACAGGCGGTCCATTTCAAGCAGATCTTCAACATAGCAGAGCGTGCAGGCTGGAAGATGGAATTCGTCCACATTCCGTTCGGAGTCCTCTCCTTCAACGGCGAGATCCTGAAGACACGCGCCGGAAACACGATAAAACTTGCCGACCTTTTCAAAGAGGCTGAAAGCAAAGGTCTAAGCGTCGTCGAAGAAAAAAATCCCGAGCTTCCCGAAGACGAAAAGAAAAAAATCGCGAAAGCTGTCGGCATCGGAGCCCTCAAATATTCCGACCTTTCGCAGAACAGAACGAGCAACATCGACTTTTCGTGGGAAAAGGCGCTCAGTTTCGACGGCAACACCGCGCCCTACCTGCAGTATTCCTACGCAAGGGTACAGTCGATCAAGCGCAAGGCTGCCGAAAAAGGGGTAACTATCGATTTTAATTCAGAAATCACAATCGAAAACGACATCGAAAGAAGCATCGCCGCAAGCATTGCGAAATTCCCCGAATGTGTCGAAAAAGCGGCGGAACTCTATAAACCGAACTTCATCGCAGACCACATTTTCGATCTGGTCCAGAAATTCGGCACTTTCTACAACTCTACCCCGATCCTCAAAGCAGAGCCTGCCGAAATGCAGTCGCGCCTTCTTCTTGCCGAAGCAGTCGCGCGTACTGTCAGAACAGGTCTTGAACTTTTGGGAATAGAAACGCCGGAAAAAATGTAGGGATTTCGGATATTTTCAGATTATTCAGCTTTCTTTTCGTCAGCTTTTTCAGGTTCTTTTTCGGTGAAAACCATCTTTTCGACCATCTTGTCGAGAACCTTCTGCTCTTTTATCTCATATTTTTTCGCGTTGATCCTCTCTTCGCCTGCATATTCGCGAAGTTTGTTCGCGAACTCAGCCGGAAGACCGTACTGCATAGCTTCCTGTGCAAAAGCGATGTCAACATCTTTGTCGGTTACGGTAATGTCAAGTTTGTCTGCGAGAGTGTTGAGGATGATGTATCTCTTGATCGCGAATTTTGCGTCGTCTTCGATCTTTGCAAGCTCTTCAGCGGGAACTTCTTCAGCCTTGAACTCGCGTTTGTAGTCGTCGATCCTTGCGTTTTTCTCGTTCAGCATGAATGACGGCGGAACTTCGAACTCGTATTCTTTGACATAAGTTTCGATAGCGATGCTCTTTTTGCCCTGCATCGAAATGTCGTCAAGGTAGCTTTCGATGTTCTTTTTGATCTGCTCTTTAAGCTCAGCGACGGTATTCGGATAACCTTCCTTTCCTGCGAGGAATTCGTCGGTAAGTTCAGGCGCGTTCTCGCATTTCTCGACTTTTGTGACGTCGATCGTGAACTGAACTGTCTTTCCTGCAAGTTCTTTCGACCTGTAATCTTCAGGGAATTTGACGTCAGCGGTGAAGGAATCGCCCTTCTTGTGGCCGTAGAGAGCTTTTTCGAAATCGGGAACGAATTTGCCGTCGCCGACAATGACCGTAACGTCTTTTCCTGCGGTGTTTTCAACTTCTTTATCGTCGATTTTTCCGACGAAGGAAATGACGATCCTGTCTTTTTCAGCCGAAAGCGCGTCTTCGCTCTCTTTGTATTCTATGAACTTAGCCTTGATCGCCTCAAGTTCGTTCTCAAGCATTGTTTCATCGTATTTTATCGGAGTGAAATCGTGCTCGAAAGGTTTGAGTTCGATATCGATTTCGGGGAAAACTTCTGCGCGGAGTTTGAAAGTGAAAGCGCCGGTTTCGGTAAGTTCGACTTCGTCAAAAATCTCAGGATTCGTAGCGAGTCTGAGTTTTTCCTTGAGCACAGCTTCCTGCATGCCTTCGGAAATGAAATGTCTCTCGACATCAGCCTTTACGTTTTTGCCGTAGAACTGCTTCAGAACGTTGAGCGGAGCCTTGCCCGGCCTGAAACCTTTGATGTTTACCGAGTGCGAAAGCTGCGAGTATTCCTGTTTGAACTGAGCCTGAAC
>DBYC01000067.1 GCA_002310035.1 bacterium UBP6_UBA1196 | reverse complement strand
ATGTCGCAGTAGATTTCGAAACCGATCTCGCCGGTGTAGCCCGTTCTGCTGAGGAGAACTTTGATCCCGTCAAGGTTTACGTTGTCTGCGAAGCGGAAGAATTTAAGCCCTTCGATCGCCTCTCTTCCTGCGATTTCAGCGATGAGCTTCGGTGCGTTCGGGCCCTGAAGGTCAAGTTTGCATGTCTGCGCACTGATATTTTCAAGTTTCATGTCGGGAAGAGCGTTCTTTTTGAGCCATTCGAAATCGCTGTCCTGAGTTCCTGCGTTGACAACGAGCATCCATTTTTCTTCGTTGAAGCGGTAAACGATGCAGTCATCGATTACGCAGCCTTTCTCGTTGAGCATGAAGTTGTACTGAGCCTGACCGTCCTCGATCGCTCTGACGTCGTTGGTGAGCATTTTCTGCCAGAAAGCGAAGGAATCTTTTCCGGTGATGATGTATTCACCCATGTGGCAGATGTCGAAAAGGCCGCAGTTTTCACGCGTCGCCTTATGTTCGGCAGTCTGACCGGTTTTATACCACAGCGGCATGTCCCATCCGCCGAATTCAGCCATTGTAGCGCCCATTGCTACGTGTCTTTCAAATAACGGAGTCTTGTTCATAGTTCCCTCTCTTAAATTTATAAGAAAACAAAAATCGGTTGTTTATAGTAGAAAAAATATTCAATGCAAGGAAATTTCTAAAAATCCGGTGTTTCTGTATAATCTCACACGGTTTGTTTTCCGGAGGTGAAAAATGGAAATCAAAAAAATGCCTGTCGCTCCGATCGGAGCCAACTGTTACATCGTTTCGGAACAAGGAAAAGCATTCATAATCGATCCTGGAGGTGATGCCGGCAAAATAATAAAGGCTGCCGGAAATTCGGAAGTGCTTTACATTCTTCTGACGCACACTCATTTTGACCACATAGGCGGACTCAACGATGTCAAAAACGCATTTCCCGAAGCAAAAACAGCCGTCAGCGCTTTCGAACACGACTGGCTCTATTCGCCGCAGCTCAACTTTTCGGAAGATTTCGGCTTCACTTTCGTTTTCAAAGAAAAAGTCGACATCAAACTTGAAGACGGCATGACGCTTGATTTCGCCGGAACAAAAATCAAAGTTCTTCACACGCCGGGACACACTCCCGGGAGCACCTGCTTCTACATCGAAAAATCGGAAACATATGAAAACAGCATTCTTTTTTCTGGTGACACCCTTTTCAGAAGCAGCATCGGGCGTACCGATTTTCCTGGCGGCGACGGCAGAAAAATCATTGAAAGTATAAAAAACAAGCTCATGACTCTTCCTGACGAAACCGTTGTTTATCCCGGCCATGATGAAAACACCACAATCGCGCTGGAAAAGAAATTCAATCCTTTTCTGAAAAGAATCTAATTTTCGATCAAATTCGTTCTTTTCGATGCGCCGAAAATCGTGTCGAAATGTCGATATTTCGAAATCTCGACATATCGATGGCGCGCCCCAAAAGCAATAACGACAAGAGCGAAATTTTACTTTCCCGAAAATATTGTTAAGATTCGCGGCTTTTTTGGGAGGCTGCATGGAACACCTTGACCGCCTTGAGGCGATTTCGATCCACATCATCAGAGAATCTTACGCGAATTTCAAAAATCTGGGTATGCTCTGGTCTATCGGCAAGGACAGCACTGTTCTTCTGTGGCTCGTTAAAAAGGCGTTTTTCGGTCACGTTCCGTTTCCGCTCATCCACATTGACACGCACTACAAGATCCCTGAAATGATCGAATACCGCGACAGACTCACGAAAGACTGGCACCTCAACATGATCGTAGGAGTCAACGAAGAGGCGCTGGCGCAGAAGGCGACTTTCCCCGACGGAAATGTCGACAGGATAACCTGCTGCCGCAATCTCAAAACTCAGGCTTTGAAATCAACGCTTGACGGCACCGGCAAAAGATACATTTTCAACCACGAAAAGGGCTGCTACGAGCTTGACAAATCGCACGAAGCATTCACCGCGATAATTCTCGGGATCAGAAGCGACGAAGAAGGGAGCCGCTCGAAAGAACGCTACTTCTCGCCGCGAAACGCCTCGAACGAATGGAACATCGGCGATCAGCCGCCCGAGTTCTGGAATCAGTTCAAGACCGATTTCGCGCCGGGAACGCACCTCAGGATCCATCCGCTTCTCGACTGGACCGAGCTCAACATCTGGGAATATATCGAACGCGAAAAAATCCCGACAGTCTCGCTTTATTACGACCACGGAGAAGGAAAAAGATACCGTTCTCTCGGATGTTATCCGTGCACTTTCCCTGTTGAAAGCACGGCAAAAAATGTTTCTGAAATAATCGAAGAACTGAGGAGCGGAAAGTTCGCCAAGATCGCGGAACGCTCAGGCAGGGCGCAGGATAAAGATGACGGCGGCGGCCTGGAAACGCTCCGGAAAGACGGGTATATGTGACGACGCCGCCAAGCGCGCCGAAATGTCGATATTTCGAGATATCGATAATCGATGGCGGCAAATCAAGATTTTTGTTGCAATAAAATAAAAAAAATATTATGTCTCAGATGTTCTTTGTTTTATGAAATTTGGTGTCCCGTTTTTTAATAATTTTTTTAAGGAGTTGAAAATGGCAACAAAGAAAGCGACCCCGGCTGCAAAAGCTGCTCCGGCAAAGAAACCGTGCGCAAAAAAAGCTTGCTGCGCGAAAACACTCAAAGAAGTCAAACCCGCTGAGATCAAAGGAATGAAGGCTTCCCAGGTCCACGAGATCCTTGGCAAGTACATCCTCAAAGACGGCTACGACATGGTTGTCGACACAGAAAAAAGCCATGGCAGCTACATGTACGATGCAAAACACAACAAGGAATACCTTGATTTCTTCTCATTCTTTGCTTCAATGCCGATCGGATTCAACCATCCGAAACTTCACAACGACGATTTCATCAAAGAGATTGGTGAAGTAGCTCTTCACAAAATTTCGAACAGCGACTTCTACACCACCACAATGGCTGAATTTGTAGAAGCTATGGCTGAAACCGCAAAACCGGCTTACATGAAAAAGATGTTCTTCGTTGACGGCGGCGGCCTTGCAGTTGAGAACGCACTTAAGACCGCTTTCGACTGGAAGTTCAGAAAGAACCTTGAGAAGGGTGTCAGAATCGACGAAAACGAGATGAAGATCATCCACTTCAAACAGGCTTTCCACGGCAGAACCGGTTACACCCTTTCACTCACCAACACTTCCGACCCGAGAAAATATATGTATTTCCCGAAATTCGACTGGCCGAGAATCACAAACCCGAAAGCTATTTTCCCGCTTGAAGGCGAAAATCTGAAGAAGACCATCGAATCAGAAAAAATCGCATGCAAAGAAATCCTTGACGCATGTGAAAAATACGGCAGCCAGATTGCCGGCCTCATCATTGAACCGGTTCAGGGCGAAGGCGGTGACAACCACTTCAGAAAAGAGTTCATCCAGGAACTCAGAAAGTTCGCTGACAAATACGA
>DBYC01000044.1 GCA_002310035.1 bacterium UBP6_UBA1196 | reverse complement strand
CCTCTCTTTCTGACCGTTATGGTCTTGAGATCCGCTTCGTTGTCGCCGATGACAACGATGTATGGAACTTTCTGAACAGACCATTCACGGATTTTGTAGCCGACCTTCTCGTTTCTGTCGTCAAGTTTTACCCTGATTCCGTTAGCGACAAGTTTCTGAAGCAGCTTCCCGGCTGTTTCGATATGTTTTTCCGAAACCGGAAGAACTGCGACCTGAACTGGTGCAAGCCACATCGGGAAAGCACCTTTGAAGTGCTCGATAAGAACGCCGAAGAAACGCTCGATAGAGCCGAGCAAAGCTCTGTGGAGCATGATCGGACGGTGTTCCTGCCCATCTTCGCCGACATAGGAAATATCGAATCTTTCCGGCAGGTTGAAGTCGACCTGAACCGTTGAAAGCTGCCAGAGTCTTCCGATAGAATCGGTGATGTTTATATCGATTTTCGGACCGTAGAAAGCGCCGTCGCCTTCCTGGATCTCCCACGGAAGACCGGATGCTTCAAGAACATCCTTCAATGCGCCTTCAGCCTTGTTCCAGACTTCGATCTCACCGACATACTCTTTCGGACGGGTGCTGAGGAAAAGTTTGAAACTTTCAAACTCGAAACTCTTCAGCATGAAAAGCGAGAAATCGAGAACGCGTTTGATCTCGTCTTCAAGCTGGTCAAGCCTGCAGAAAAGGTGAGCATCGTCCTGAGTAAACCCGCGGACGCGCTTCAGACCGTTGAGAGTTCCCGATTTTTCATATCTGTAGACCGTGCCGAGTTCCGCCCATCTGAACGGAAATTCACGGTAACTCCATTTTTTTCTCTTATAAAGCATTACGTGGAACGGACAGTTCATCGGTTTTACGTAATAATCTTCGCCGTCTATGTCCATCGGATTGTACATTCCGTCCTTGTAGAAGCCGAGGTGTCCGCTCGTTTCCCAGAGAAGGCTTCTTCCGATGTGCGGAGTGAAAACCAGATTATATCCGTTTCTTACGTGCTGTTTGCGCCAGAAATTCTCGATGACCGTTCTGACTATGCCGCCGTTCGGAGTCCAGAGAACAAGTCCGCCGCCGACATTTTCGGAAAACGCGAAAAGGTCAAGATCCGCACCGATCTTTCTGTGGTCTCTCTCTTTCGCTTCCTCAAGCATTTTGAGGTATTCGTCAAGAGTTTCCTTGTTCGGAAACGCAGTCGCATAGATCCTCTGGAGCATGCTTTTGTTTTCGTCGCCTCTCCAGTACGCGCCTGCGACCGACATCAGTTTGAAAGCCTTTACAAAACCGGTGTTCGGAACGTGAGGACCGCGGCAGAGATCGACGAAATCGCCGTGATAGTAAAGCGAAACGAACGGTTCGCCAAGATCTTCAATGATTTCAACTTTATAATTTTCACCCATTTTGGTGAAAAGCTCGATAGCGGCTTCTTTCGTTACGACTTTTCTCATGAAAGGGAATCTGCCTTTCACGATTTCGGACATTTTCTTTTCGATAGCCTCGAAATCATCTACCGAAAAACGGTGAGGAGAATCAAAATCGTAATAAAAACCGTTCTCTATCGAAGGACCGATCGTGACTTTCGTGCCAGGGAAAAGTTTCTGTACTGCATCGGCCATTATGTGGGAAGCGGAGTGACGCATGATCGCGACACCTTCCGGATTTTTCATAGTGATTACCGACATATTGCCCGATTCGACTTCCGCCGTTACATCGACAAGTTTGTCGTTTATCGAAACAGCTACAGCCGCTTTCGCAAGCCCTTCGCCGATTTCCCTTTTTATGAATGACAACCAGTTTTCAGAAATTTCAGACTCGACTTTTTTACCGTCGGGAAGTATTATCTCAAACATACCAACCTCAAAAGAAACATGGTAGGCCCGAGTGGGATCGAACCACTGACCCCTGCTACGTCAAAGCAGTGCTCTCCCGCTGAGCTACGAGCCCACACATGAACAAGAAAATTGCCGTGCTTTATATCAAAAGTTTCCACTATGTCAACATTTTTTCGCAAAACAAGCATAACAACCTGATTTTATTTGCATTTTACCGCATTGTTTCTGTTTTTAAAAAAGTCGAACATTCTGAGAACAGCCGCAACATAGCTTTTTGTCTCGGGATTATCATAAATTTTTCCGGCAAGCCTGCCGCTTTTTTCAGTAGGTTTTCTCTCGGTCGAATAAGTTCCGCCGTTGTAGCCTGACAAAGTTTTCACCAGATCGCCTTTGTTGTATGTTAAAAGCGCAGCCAGAAACTTCACGGAACACTCGACCGCGTTTTTCGGAATACCCAGACTATCGTAGCTGCAGCCAAGAAGTTCCGCGGTACGGGGCATTATCTGCGTAAGTCCGTAAGCCCCAGCCGCGCTCTTTGCATCTGCTTTTCCGCGTGATTCGACATATATCACAGCCTTTATCAAAGCGGGACTTATCATCGTTTTAGCACCTTTTGCGGATATATACGGGTATTTTTTCACAGCATCCTCTACAATGCATGAATACTCTCTCTCGACAAGTTCGGCCGTCTTCACATCAATATCCGCATAAAGCATAAAAATCATCGCAAAAATCAATACCGACTCCGGAAATCATAAACCAAAAATGCTGTTTTTCCCTTTTGTTCCGCTATTTTTCGCCTTTTCATCTTTAAGAAACTTCAGATAAGATCCGGCGGAATCACGGCTGAACTGCTCGTTCATTACTTTCAGATCAATGTTCTTCCGTATATGTTCCAGAGTTTCAACCGAAACATAGGCGGCCTGCATCAGGTTCGCGAGCCCGAGAGCCTCGATATTGTCGTTTTCCTTCGCGCTTTTCATGTATTCCTCATAGTAGTGCCGGAACATTCCGCCGCGAACTACATCGTTTTTCATTTCGTATTCCATACCGGATTCGAGCCATGCCTTGTGCACAATTTTTTGTGCATTCTCACCATTCGCGAAATTTTTTCCCGATTTTGCGGCAGCCGGAAAAAGTTCAGGAAACATCATGTGACTGCCGTAATTTTCAAGTAGTTTTGCATGATATTCCTGTATTTTTGAATTCCATCCTGCGACATATTCCGCATATTTGCCGCCGGATTCTGCATTTAAAGCCGTACCGTCTTTAACTGAAGAAACGAAATCCGCTGTTTCAGGGAAAGTTCCTTTTAAGCCGTCTTCAACTTCTTCAAGCCATTCCGCGCTGTCTCTGTTTTTCAGCCTGCTGCCGATTTTCAACACTTTCGCCGCAGCTTCATGCCCTTTTTTGATCGTCGAAATCACATTGGCGAACTGCGCCAGATACTCCAGAAAATGCTCGGTATCGGCAGTGCGGCTGTCGATTGCGAGCTCGTTTATAAGAATCATCTGCGTCGCAAGCAGCGCGTCTGTTTCCGGACTTTCGACTACGATCTGCGCTGTAAGAAAAAAAGTGAAAAATAAAATAAATGCAAAAACACACTTCCTCATAACGACCTCCGACAAAAGCATTAAATAATAGCACAAAGAAAATATTTTAAAAGATTTTTATGAAAATCCTAATTTAAATTTTGTTTTTAGATTTTCAAGAATAATTTTCTGATTATTTCATTTTATTCATCAGGCCTTTCCAGCTTTTCTTGAGCTCGTTGATATCGAGGTCTGCGACGCTTTCATCCTTGAGACCGTTGATCTTGAGGAATGTTCCTGAAGTTACTTCTCCGATCTCGGCGCAGTCGCACTCCTTCATGACCTGCTTGAACGCTTCTGCATTCTCTGGTTTTACCGAAACGAGGATCCTGCCGTTGGACTCGCTGAAAAGAAGGGTATCGTTTCTTGTGACATCGTTTGATTTCGACATTTTTTTGAGGTCGACTTTTGCACCCAAATTGCCTGCAAACGCAGATTCTGCAACGGCGATCGCGAAGCCTCCGTCAGAAAGGTCGTGGGCGCTTGCGACAAGCCCCTGTTTCATTGCCTCGTGGAGAGCGCGGTAACTCTTCATGAACTTCGTTGAATCTACTTTCGGAACAAAACCTTCGTATTTTATTCCGTGATAGAGGTAGTATTCGCTGCCGCCGAGTTCGTCTTTCGTTTCGCCGATTAGGAAGATCTTGTCGTTTTCGTGTTTGAAATCCATCGTGACCATCTTTTCGACATCGTCCATCTTCGAAATCAGCGTGAAAAGAAGTGTCGGCGGAATAGAAATTTTGTTTTTGCCGCTGCCGTAGTCATTGTGCATGCTGTCCTTGCCGCTGATGAGCGGGATCGCATATTCGGTGCAGTATTTGTAAAGCGCTTTGTTGGAGCGGACAAGCTGGGCGAGTTTCTCTTTTCCGTCGGGGTTTTTCTCTTCGTCATAAATCGGATCGGGCCAGCAGAAGTTGTCGAGACCGCTCATAAAATCGGGGTCTGCGCCGACGCATACAGCGTTTCTCACAGCTTCGTCGATGACGCTTGCCGTCATGTGATAGCAGTCAAGGTCGCTGAACGAAGGCTTGATCCCGTGGGAAACAACGATCGCGTTTTTCTTGAACGGAGAAACTCTGAGAACGCCCGCATCACTCGGACCGTCGTGCTCGGCACCGCAGAAAGGCTTGCCTGCGCTTCTTCCCTGGACTTCGTGGTCGTATTGTCTTACCCAGTCCTCTTTCGAAGCGATGTTGACGCGGCCTATCATGTCAAGCAGGATGTGGTTGAGATTGCTTTTTTCAGCCGGGATATACTCTTTTTCAGGCTGTTTTTCGCGGTAATTCCAAAGGGCGTCAAGATGATACTTCGGGTTTCCTCTGTGGAGGAATTCCATTTCAAGGTAAGCCGCCTTGATGTCGTTGTAGTAGATCTCAAGGTAACCGGTATTCGTGTATTCGCCGACGATCGTGATCTCAACTTCGTGGATGTCGGCAATTTTTTTAAGTTCGTCGTATTTTTCTTTCGGGACCGAAAGTGTCATGCGCTCCTGAGCTTCGGAAATAAAGATCTCCCACGGCTGAAGGCCCTGGTATTTGAGCGGAACTTTTTCAAGATAAACTTTCGCGCCGCCTGTATCCTGAGCCATTTCGCCGACGCTCGAGCTGAGTCCGCCGGCACCGTTGTCGGTTATCGCGTTAAAAAGGTCTTTGTCACGTGCTTCAAGAATGAAGTCGAGCATTCTTTTCTGAACGATGGCGTCACCGATCTGGACCGCCGTGACAGGGCTTCCTTCGTGGAGCTCCTCGCTGCTGAAAGTCGCGCCGTGGATTCCGTCCTTGCCTACTCTTCCGCCCGACATGATGATAAGGTCGCCTGCCTTAGCCTCTTTTTTCCACGAAGGTTTGCCGTTGAGTTCCATCGGCATGAGTCCGCCTGTTCCGCAGAAAACGAGCGGTTTGCCGAGGTAACGGTTGTCGAAGTAAATAGAACCGTTGACGACAGGGATCCCGCTTTCGTTGCCGCCGTCTTTTACTCCTCTGTGGACTCCTCTGAAAATTCTGCCGGGATGAAGCAGTTTTTCAGGGATCTCGCCGCGGAAGAAGGGGCTTGCAAAGCAGAAAACATCTGTGTTGAGGATCGGTTTTGCACCCATTCCGCAGCCGATGATGTCGCGGTTTACTCCGACGATTCCGGTCAAAGCGCCGCCGTAGGGATCAAGTGCGCTCGGAGAGTTGTGAGTTTCCACTTTCATCGCGAAAAGGGTGTCGTCATCGATCTGGACGATTCCGGCGTTGTCGTCGAAAACCGATTTTATCCACGGCTTTTTATCGAGCATGTCGGTCGTTGTCTTTTTGATGCATGATTTGTAGAGCGAGTGGATCTCCTCAGCTTTATCGGCTGTTTTATCTTCATATTTTATGTCTGCCGCAAAAATTTTGTGTTTGCAGTGTTCGCTCCAGGTCTGAGCAAAAACTTCGACTTCGCAGTCGGTAGCTTCCGCCGACATTCCGTGTGCGACTCTCTCTTTGATGACATCCTCGCGTTTGAAGTAGTCGCGGATCGCCTTCATCTCGTCGATATTGAGAGCCAGAACACGCGATTTTGAAATTTTCATCAGATCTTCGTCAGAAACGTCAAGAGCCATTTTTTCTACGACCGGCTGCGTTTTGTCAACGACTCTCGGAACAGCATCGCCTATCCTCTGCCCTTTCTTCCACTGTTTCGCACTGAGGATCGAATAACGCTGGATCACGCCGTTCGCAAGCAGGTCGGACGCGATTTTTTTGATTTCGTCCTCGCTGATCTTTCCGCTGATCAAGTATTTTCTGCCGGAAAAAACCATGTCGTTCTCACCGATGCGGCCGAGGAAAGTCTTGAGTCCCCAAAGAGCCGTTTTTCCTTCGTTGTCGGTTACGCCGGGAAGATAACCTGTCTCGACGATCCAGTCGAAATGATAGTTGTCAGCAAGAACTTCGCGGGTCTCAAAAACTTCAGTCACCGGATCTGCAAGAACTTCCGCCGCAAACGCCGCGACCTGCTGCTGAGTGACATCTTCGCAGTCGATGAGATAGACTTTGAGCATCTTGACATCATCGACCGTTTTTATTCCGAGATCAGTCTCGATCCGTCTTTTCCATGTCAGCCCCTGAGCGTCCTTAACATCTTCGTTCAAACCGACTTCGACTCTGAAAACCATGACTCCCTCCTATAAATTGATCAAACCTATTATTTTTTCAGGACTTTCAGCCTCAACAAGGCTTTTCCGCATTTTACCGTCGTTGCAAAGCATCGAAATACGGCTTATCAGCTTGAGGTAAAGCAGATTGTTCCCCTCAGGTACGATAAGCGAGAAAACAAGGCTCACGTCTTTGCCGTCACTGCTTCCGTAAGGCATCGGATCTTTCAGCGAAATCACCTGGATCACGACATTTTTCGAATCTTTGATCCGGCAGTGCGGCACCGCGACACCCTTTCCTATGCCCGTCGAGCCGTAAGTTTCGCGCTCCAGCAGGCTTTTAAGCACCGAATCTTTCTGTATTCCGGCATATTTTTCCGCATTTCCGGCGATGTACTCAAAAAGTTCCTCTTTCGTTTTTATCTCCGCCTGGCATGCAATAAATTCTTTTTTCAAAAAATCCGCTATCCTGCACATTTCAGTTTCCGACCTCGAACTGATAGTTCCTCTTGCGCTCCCTTGCGAGCGGAATATTCATTTTAGAGCGGTATTTCGCGACAGTCCTGCGGGCGACTTCGATGCCCTCTTTGCTTAAAATATGGGCGATATCGTCGTCGCTGTAAGGATTTTCGCGGCTTTCCCCTTCGATTATTTCGGCAATTTTCTGTTCAAGTCTTTTATTTGTCGTCAGATTGTCGTTCACCTGCTTTACGAAGAAGTATTTAAGCTCGAAAATCCCGTGCGGAGTCTGCGCGTATTTACCGTTCGTAAGCCTTGAAACAGTGGCGATATGACGGCCTATGTCATCCGAAACATCTTTCAGAGTGAGCGGCTTCAGAAATTTGTCGCCGTGTTCCAGAAACGCCTTCTGATGCGCGAAAATACTTGACGCGACCTGATAAAGCGTGCGGTTTCTCTCGCTGACTGTCTTGATTATCCACTCCGCGTTTTTGTATTTTTCCTTGATGAAATGCTTTTCGTCACGGTTTTTCACATTTTTTAGGTTGTCCTCAAACTGTTCTGTCTTGAGAACGACTGTCGGCAGCATTTTGTCGTCGATGTAGATCACAGGCTCGCCTTCCCGCATAAAAACCATAAGATCGGCTTTGACATACTCAGTCCGCTCCTGCTCGTAACCGAATGCGGGATACGGTGCAGCGACACCGCTTCTGAAAAAAAGCAGCAGGTCGGAAAGCTTGTCTTTTGAAATATTGAGACTTCCGCAGAGAGCGTCGAAATTTTTTCTGACAAGCAGATCCTGCATAGATTCGTCACTGAAAAGACGGTTGACCGATTCCTTGAATTCATCCGGAATATCGATCGAGCCGTGTTCAATAAAAATAAACCTGAGATATTCCGGGAAATTACGGCAGCCGCAGCCCAAAGGTTCGAAGTTCTTCAGTATTTCCCTTGCTTTAGCCACAGTTTCCGCATCGGCTGCTATCTGAACGGCTATATCTTCATCGCTGTCGGCCAGGAACCCTCTGCTGTCGAGACTGTAAGCCATATAGATCAGAACATCTTTCATGGCATCCGGATATGACGAGACCGAAATCTGGAAATCAAGCGACTGGGCAAAACTTTCTTCCGCAGGAACAGTGTTTTCAAAACTGAAATCGTTTGCCTGATCATTTGATTTTTTAGGAGTCGTCTCACCGAAATTATTTGACGAAGTCTCGCGGATCTGCTCCCAGTCGAAATCGGCGAGAATCGTACTCATATCGTCGGAATTGTCGCTTATCATAAGAGGAACTGTCACATCGGCATTCCGGGAAGCAGGACTTTCGTTTCCGGGATCGGGATCCTGCGGTACAGCCTCCTGTTCGCCGCCCCAGTCTTCGATCTCAAGAAAAGGATTCTCCGCGACTTCTTCGAGGATCATCTCTCTTAGCTCGAACTGGTTTTTCAGCAGCATTTCGATACTCTGGCGCATCTGCACGGTCATTTTCAGCTCGGGCTTGAGCGTCAGACTCTGCTGCTGCTGCATTTTTAAAGAAGTAGTCATAGCCCACCTTCAAAAAAACGCAGAATTATAATACCAAAAAAGATGACGGCAAGATTTTTGCTAAGGAAAAATCAAGGAAGCGTGTATTTTGTAAAAACCTCGACAAGATGCGGGTCGAACTGCCTTCCGGCGCATTTCTTAAGTTCGTTCAACGCTTCCGTCTGTTGTTTTTTCTTGCGGTAAGGACGGTTGGAAGTTATCGCGTCGAAAGCATCAGCTATACGGAGGATCCTCGAAGCCAGCGGGATCTTCTCACCTTTCAACCCATCAGGATATCCTGTTCCGTCATAATTTTCGTGATGATACAGAATATAGTAGGCTATTTTGTCCATTCCGGAGACACCGTTCAGAATGTCATAACTTTTCTGGGCATGCGCCGTAACAGTGCGCCACTCCTCGTCCGAAAGTTTTTCCTTTTTACGGTAGACGGAACGGTTCCCTGCCAGTTTCCCTATATCGTGAAGGAAGGCCGCCCAGCGGATAGCAAGGATCTCGCGCTCGTCGAGGTTCATAAGATATGCGATCTGGACCGCCGTTTCCGCGACATGCAGAGAATGGTCTGTTTCGGATGAAGTCAGATTGTCGGAGACAGCAGCGATCATCTTGAAAAAACGGTTCAAAGTATCTGACGACGAAAGGAGGTAGTGTTCCTTCATCTCTTTTTTGAGAGAGAGCATATTCGCTTCCACCGCTTCGTCAGAGCTAACGGCATCCAAAAGCCCTCCGTTCACGGCCAGATCGACAAAAACATCGAACAACGCAGGATCAAATTCCTCGCCCGATGAAATTCCGAGAAGAGAGATCAGATCATCGAGATTTTCACTCTGATGCAGCCTGGACGCCACTTCTACCGCATCGGCGACCCTTATTATCCGCGCAAGAAGCGGGATCTGATCCCCTTTCAACCCTTTCGGAAAACCCGATCCGTCATAAAATTCATGGTGTGCTCCGACAGCCTCGCTTATTCTTCTGAATGTCGGAAAAGTTCCGAGAAAGGTCTCACTTCTGTGCGGATGGACAAAAATACGGAAATTGCCTTTCTGACCGTAAACATCCGGGATCTGTGTCAGCAGATCAATGATGTGACAGTCAGCCATAATACCGCCGATGTCGTGAAGCAGCGAAGCAAAAAAAAGTTCTCTCAGATCGTTTTTGTCAAGATTCAGTTTCTTTCCGATCCCGCATGAGATAAGACAGACTTTCCAGCTGTGGTAAATCCCGCGGCCGTCGTTGTCAAGCTCCGCCGCCTTTACAAACTCTGAAATAAAATCGGCAGCGAAAGAAGAAGGAAACTCGACATCCTGAATAGGAAGATGAGTAAGTCTGGATTTCGGGTTAATTGCCAATTAAAGAGCTCCGAGCTGTTTAAAAACACCCTGCCAGCGCAGAAGTTTCTTTTCAGATTCCTCGACTATGGCGACGACATTCTCGAGATTGTTGAACGGTTTGAGAAGGAAATCGTTCGCACCGCTTTCAAAAGCCGCGACAACTCTTTCTGTCGTAGCGTAGGCACTCATCATAATGATCTGCGTAAGACCGTTCGTCTCTTTTATTCTGTTAAGAGCCGAAAGTCCGTCTATGCCCGGCATCGTGACATCGATCATCGCGATATGGACAAGATTGTTTCTGAAATATTCTATCGCATCTTTCGGATCGGCATAAGTTACTACAGTGTAGCCTTTGTCCTCAAGAAGTCTGCGGAGACTTGAAAGAATGCTTTCCTCGTCGTCGACAATAAGAACAACCATATTTTTTCTTTCCATAATTCTCTCCTAAAAATTGAAGAAAGTTTTTACTATGTTTCTGGAATCAAGCATTTTGGCTATCGTCTTGTAGTTGTTCCAGAAATAAATCTTATCAGAGTAGTTCTCAACGGATTTTTCGTCCAAAGTGATCGTGTCGATAACTTTAACAAGAACTCTGAAGCCTGTTTTTTCATAAACATAATCAGCCAGTTCCTTGGCCGGGAAAGAGTGTGCAAAAACAGTGAGAACGACACTGCATCTAAGGTATGAAACAAAACCGGCAAGCGTTTTCTGGGCGTTGTCCTCGATGAAAGCCGCACCGAATTTTATAATTTTGTTTATGGTTCTCTCCTCTTCCTTGAAAAGCGCGTAGATCGGCTCGTAAAGAATGTGTTTGTCATTAAGATTGTAGTGATAGGCATTTCCGATCTGCTCTCTCAGAACAAGACCTGTTTCGATAAGGAAATCAAGCGCTTTTTTGTTCGAGTTAGGATTTGTGCTGCTAAGAACGGCGATTTTCCTGCCCGTGTAGTTCTGTTTGCTGACCAGAATTCTGATAATGTCTACTTTTGCCCTTGAACCGAGCAAATAAGAAAGCGGTAAATAAGTCATTCTGACCTCCTGAAATTTAATGGTTAAAAGAGCGTTGCCAGACTATTGCAATTAAAAGCGCAAAAGTCAAATAAAAAACAAAAAACGGCATTTTCAGGATATAAATGAAACGAAATGAAAGTTGTTTAAGGCTATGTCACAACAAACAGT
>DBYC01000034.1 GCA_002310035.1 bacterium UBP6_UBA1196 | reverse complement strand
TGTTCTTTTTTAACACTTTTTTATGGAGGTTGATATGAAAAAAGTTCTTATTGCTACCGAAAAACCTTTTGCAGCAAAAGCTGTTGCAAAAATCGAAGAGATCTGCGGTGCAGCAGGTTACGAAGTCCGCAAACTTGAAAAGTACACATCGGTTGATGAGCTTAAAGCTGCAATCAAAGATGTAAACGCAGTCATCATCAGAAGCGACAAAATCACGAAAGAGATCATGGACGCAGCTCCTGAACTCAAGATCGTAGTCAGAGGCGGCGCAGGATTCGACAACGTTGACTGTGCAGCTGCAAAGGAAAAAGGCATCGTAGTTATGAACACTCCCGGCGTAAACGCAAACGCTGTTGCAGAGCTTGCGATCGGTATGGCGATCTATACCGCAAGGACATGCTTCACCCCGACCACCGGAACCGAGCTTAAAGGCAAAAAACTCGGCCTTCAGGCTTACGGAAACGTCGGCAGAAACGTTGCAAGGATCGCGAAAGGTCTCGGCATGGAAGTTTATGCTTTCGACCCGTTCCTCACCAAAGAGAAAATCGAGTCCGAGGGTGTAAAATACATCGCTACCAAAGAAGAACTCTACAAGACCTGCAACTATGTATCGCTTCACATCCCGGCTAACGACGAGACCAAAAAATCGATCACGAAAGAATTCATGATGGATATGCCGAAACCGGCTACACTCATCAACACCGCAAGAAAAGAGATCATCAACGAGGAAGATCTCGCGGCTGTTCTTGAAGCAAGACCCGATTTCAAATACGTTGCAGACGTAGCTCCGGACAACGCTGAAGAGCTCAAAGCAAAATTCGAAGGCAGAGTTTTCTTCACCCCGAAGAAAATGGGCGCTCAGACAAGCGAAGCAAACGACAACGCCGCTGAAGCTGCTGCAAACGAGATCGTCAACTTCTTCGAAAAAGGCGACGTCCGTTTCCAGGTCAACAAGTAATTTCTTCGCCGCCGTCCCTAGACTCACTAGATTCCTTAGACTCCCTAAATTCCCTAGTGTCGGCGGCAGCATGAATGCGGTGCTGGAGACGGCGGCATGAATTTATGCGGGCGGTTTTCGCCCGCGTTTTTTTGTTCTGAACTGGAGTTTTTATGAATTTTGACGGAAAAAATCTTCTTCTTTACGCGGTAGGCGGTTCTGACGGAACTGAAAAAAACAAGTTTTTCGCCGATCTCGAATCGGCTTTGAAAGGGGGTGTCACCTGCTTTCAGCTTAGGGAAAAGCATCTTCCTTTTGATGAATTTCTTGCCGAAGCTAAGGAAGTAAAAAAGCTCTGCTCAAAATATTCTGTTCCGCTCATCATCAACGACAATATCGAGATCGCACTTCTTAGCGGAGCTGACGGAGCCCACGTAGGGCAGGATGACATGAATATCACAGAAGCTAGGAAAATAGCTGGGGAGAGGCTTGTTATCGGAGTTTCGGCGCACAATGTCGAAGAAGCTCTTCTTGCCGAAAAAAACGGCGCTGATTACCTCGGAAGCGGCGCAGTTTTCGGAAGTCAGACCAAATCAAATGTCCGCACTCTGCCGCTTGAAACGCTCAAAAACATCTGCTCAAGCGTTAAAATCCCGGTCGTAGCGATAGGCGGCATCAACGAGACCAACATGATGCGGCTTGCAGGATGCAGCATCAACGGAGTTGCCGTGATAAGCGCGATCTTCGGAGCAACCGATATCGAAACCGAGTGCAGAATGCTGAAAAAGCTTGCGGAAAAGGTTGCGGAATAAAAACTTCACTGAAAATTTTATCCAGTTTGACAAGTTTTTCTTATTGACAAATAGTGGCAAATTTGCCATGATTTGTCAGTGAAATATTTCAGGAGGTTACGATGGATATAAAAAGAGATAAATATCTTAACGATTTGATTGAACGGATGCATAACGGTATGATCAAGATCGTTACAGGCATCAGACGTGTCGGGAAATCATATCTTCTTTTCAAAATTTTTAAACAGTATCTTCTTGCTTCTGGAGTTCCAGAAGATCATCTGATTGAAATAAATCTTGACGACAGAGCGAATATAGGATTGCGTGATCCTGACAAGTGTTATAATTTTGTCCGTTCTAAAATCACGGATGGCGGGCAGTTTTATGTTTTGATAGACGAAGTCCAGCTTCTGCCCGATTTTGAAGATGTTCTCAACGGTTGTCTACACATAGACAATCTTGACACTTATGTTACAGGAAGTAATTCTAAGTTTCTTTCAAAGGATGTTGTGACTGAATTTCGCGGAAGAGGAGACGAAATACATCTCTATCCGCTGACTTTTAAAGAATATTATGCTTGTTCCGGCAGAGATGTTTACAAGGCTTGGGCTGATTATGTCGTTTACGGCGGACTTCCTTATGTCGCGACACTGAAAAGCGAAGAACGTAAGGCAGCCTATCTTTCCAATTTGTTTAAGACAACTTATCTAAAAGACATCATTGAACGCAACCGCATAGAAAAAACACAGGAACTGGAAGATCTGATAAATGTTCTCGCCTCTTCGGTAGGTTCTCTTTCTAATCCTTCAAAGATCAAAGTGACGATGGAATCTGAACTGAGATCGAAAATAAGTCTCAACACGATAAAAAGCTATATCGATTATCTTGAAGAGGCTTTTGTTTTGAATGCCGCTTACAGATACGACATTAAAGGCCGCCGTTATATCGGAGCACCCTTAAAATATTATTTCGAAGATGTCGGTATGCGCAATGCAAGGCTCGGATTCAGACAGGTGGAAGAACCACATATAATGGAAAATATTATTTTTAATGAATTGAAATACCGTGGTTTTTCTGTCGATGTCGGTGTTGTTAAAACACGAGAATTGAAGTCTGACGGAAGTCAGCAGCGCAAACTGTTAGAAATTGATTTTGTCGCCAATAAAGGAAGCAGAAAATTTTATCTGCAATCGGCACTTTCACTGCTTGATGAAAACAAAATCAGACAGGAAAAAGCCTCTTTGATAAATGTTGAAGATTCTTTCAAAAAAATTATTGTCGTAAAAGATATCATAAATCTTCAGAGAGATGAAGACGGCATAAATAAAATGTCTATTTTCGATTTTCTGCTGGATGAAAACAGCTTGAATTTATAGTCTTATTGACAAACTCTTTTTTAATATTTACTGCGCGATTTTCGGAGCAACCGATATCGAAACCGAGTGCAGAATGCTGAAAAAGTTGGCAGAAAAGCTGTAAAAAAAGGATAGCGCGCAAAAACTTGCCTCTGTTACAAAAGCACCTAAAATGTTGCGGTTTTTTCGGGGTTCGTATGATGAAAGTATTATATGGTTTTTGCCGTTGCTTCCCTAGACACCTTGGACGCCCTAAATTCCCTAAACTCCCTAATCTTTGCGGCGGCATCAGGCAAGGAGGTTCAATGAAAAAAACTTTTGTGTTTCTACTGTTTTTAACCGTTTTCGGCACCCTTTCGGCATGGGACGAGTTTAACCAGTATTCCATTGCCGACGAGCTCAGAAAACCGGGTGTCAAACTGGTTGCGGTAGATTTTTACGCGACTTGGTGCGTTCCCTGCAACGAAGCGATCCCGAAATGGAAGAAGCTGCAGGAAAAATACGGCGACAAAGGTTTCAAGCTGATCGTCGTTTCAGTCCAGTCGGAAGGAAGCTGTTCGCAACCTCCGCAGTGGAACCCTGACAAAATCGTCTGCGATTACGACGGCGACATCGCCGATGCATGGCACGCTAACGACCTTCCGCAGGCATTTTTGTGGAGCTGGCAGGGAAACCCGCTTGTGGCTCACGGCGGAGTTGACAACGTCGCGGCTGCAGTTGAAAATTATTTCAAAAAGATCCCGCGTGTCTATGTTGAGGAAGGAAACGACGAAAATCTTTATAAAATGGTTCGTTCGGAACTTATAAAAAATTCAAAAATCGAAGTCGTTGCAAGTGACGAGGAACGAGAATCTCTGGCGGAACTCCGCAAGAAAAGTGCTCAGGCAAACTTTGACACAAAGCTTCAGTGCAAACTCGGTGAAGAGGTGAGCGCAAATTCGCGGCTTGTGATTTCAAAACAGCAGCGCGGCAAAAAAGACGCACTAGTTCTTGAACTTTTCTCGGTCGAAAAAGGGTGCCTCACTGCTAGCGGAACAGCGACTCTGCGCGGAAATCCTGAGCAGGAAGTCGCGGAAGCGGTCTATAACCTGCTCAAAAATCTTCTTGGCACAGTTTCGATGCCCGGCGAGGGCGGAAAACCTGCGAAAACGCAGAAACAACCGGCTGGAACAAGCGGCGAGTTGCAGGATATGATTGCCTGTGAAAAGGCAAGAAGCACCTCGACTGATGCGGAATGGAATGAATACCTTGCGAAATTTCCGGATGGTGACTGTGCTGCCGAAGCGAGAGAAAAAGTTGACACAAAGGACAAGGCAGCATGTAAAACCGCTGCTCAGAAGAATAGCTTGAACGGCTGGAAAGAATATCTGAAAGAGTTCCCGAACGGGCAGTGCGCCGCTGCCGTACATAGCGAGTTGAACAAAATCGACAGAGCTGCTTGCGAAAAAGCTGAAAAGCAAAATTCCAAGAGCGGATGGAAAGATTATCTTAAAGAATTTCCCGATGGAAAATGCAAATCCAAAGCGAATAAGGCTCTGGAAGAAATTGAAGCGAAAAAAGCTCTGCTTTACCGCCCGTATAAAACAGCTGGGATCTCGCTCATGGTCGCAGGTGCAGTCGTGGTTGCAGCCGGAGTCGCCGGATTTCATGTTGCATCAGATAAAGAGTATGACAAATACAAAGCAATGGCGACAGATCCGAGCAAAACCGGAAGTTATTCAAGTCAGGATAAATTCATTAACGCTGCAAACAGCCACCGCAAAAAATCGAATACTTACAGAATTTTGGAAATTACAAGCGGAATCGTGGGAGGTGCGGCTTTGGTGACAGGAGCTGTTCTTGTTGCGATAAAAAAGGAAAAAACGGATCAGACAGTATCTCTGACAAACTTTTTTGTTGCACCGGCAAATGACGGGTTTTACGCAACGCTTGGTTTTGAATTTTAGGAGGGAAAGATGAATAAATTTTATTTAACTATTTGTTTTTATTTATCTTTCATGCTTTTCTTGTCCTGTGAAAGACCTGATCTTACCGATGAACTTTATGAAAATTGGAGTTCAGTAAACTGTACCACGATTAACGGTAATATGTGGTCGCCAAAATCGTCCGGTCCAATGAGTTGGGATGATGCGGTTTCCTTCTGTAACAGCCTGACTGTATGCGGATATTCGGACTGGCATCTGCCGACAATCAGCGAGTTGAGGACACTTATCAAGAATTGTTCCGCCACTGAAACCGACGGCAGCTGCGGTGTCACTGACAGCTGTTTGTCTGCTTCTAATTGCAGGAATAATGCCTGCTATGGCTGTGGCGATGATGATGATAGTGGAAATTACAGCAAAAAGTACAGCAAATTAGGTGATACTGAAGGCTTGCGTTCTTCATCGCTTCTGTCTGATGATTCAGATATGGCGTGGTTCGTTAATTTTGGTTATAAGGGTCAAGTGTACTACGACAACAAAGAGTTCACTGGAAATGTAAGTAATGACTACTATGTTCGTTGTGTCAGGTAGGCTGATTAAGAGCGCGCAAGAATTCAGGCTAAATTCTTGTAAGAACTAAATTTCCAGACTTTGGGAATCCAAGAGAAAATCGAAAAGACCGATTGTGGTTATTCCGTCTTCATCGTGTTTCGGTTTTATAATATCTTTCACGACGATGATTTTTTTGAAATTGTCCCCGATGTTTCTCAAAGAGATTTTTTCCTGATCATCCTTTTCCGACGAAGGAAGAGCGAAAGCAGACTGAATGTAATATTTCCGGCTTCCTTTCGAAGCGATAAAATCCACCTCGTAGCGGAAGCGTTTCTCCTTGCCAGTCTCGTCTTTTGCCCGTTTTTCAACGACACCAACATCAATATTGTATCCTCGGAAACGAAGTTCGTTGTAAATAATATTTTCCATCAGATGATTTTCTTCGGTCTGTCTGAAATTCAGAGCAGCATTTCTGATGCCGATATCTTCGAAATAATATTTGTTCGGAGAGCCGATATATTTCCTTCCTTTGATGTCGTAGCGGTTTACTTCGGTTATGATAAACGCGTCTTTGAGATAGTCGATAAAATTGATAACCGTATTTATGCTTATCTTTGAATTTATTACAGATTTGAATGTATGGAGTATTTTTGTCGGATTTGTCAGAGAACCGTCGGAAGAGGCTAAAATGTGTATTAAATCGTTCAGTTCCTGCGATTTTTCGATTTTGTTGCGGGCTATGATATCTTTAATGTAAGTCTCCTTTAAAAGATTGGCAAGATACTGAGATTTCTGCTCGTCAGTCCGCATTGATCGGATCAGCGGAAGTCCGCCGTAAGCGACATATTCCGCTAATCCGTGGTAAATGTCGCCGCTGAAACCCTGCATGAATTCGCCGAAAGTAAACGGAAGAATATGAATTTCATCGCCACGGCCGCGGAATTCTGTCAGAACATCAGTCGAAAGGAAGCGTGAATTTGAGCCTGTAACATAGATATCGACATTTGGAATTCGGAGAAGTCCGTTCAAAACGCTGTATATTTTCTTGGGCTTTTCAGGATTTCTGAATTCGTTTTCCGAAATCGCAAACTGGATTTCATCCAGAAAAATATAGTAAGTTTCAGTATTATTCTTAATTTGCGAGCGGATATAAGTCGAAAGATTGGCTGGATCACGCAACTCTTCGTGAATGTCGTCATCCAGAGCGATTTTTATTATATTGTTCTCGTTTACGCCTGACGATAAAAGATGCGTGTAAAAAAGGTTGAAAATAAGATACGATTTGCCGCATCTCCTGATTCCCGTGACGACTTTTATAAGACCGTTGTTCATACGAATAACGAGATCGTTGATGTATTTCTCTCTTTTTATTTCCATACCAACCTTTTATCACTGAACAAAACTGACGAAAACGACACTTTTGTTCACTATGCGGTTTTTCTGAGTATGTCAAGGATATTTTTTCAAAACCGATAAAAACGTAAATAAAATATGCCCACTGCGTGAGGTGGGCTGATTGAGCGCGCAAGAAACACAAGTTTAAATTCGTTAAATTCATCTATTTGACAAACTCTTTTTTAACGCTACATTTCGGCGTTTCGTGTTTTTTGATGTTCGTCTTTTGCAGGGGAGCGTGCTGAGGCAGGCTGAGAGGAAGTTAGGCTTTGACCCTTTGACCTGATGCGGGTAATGCCGCCGTAG
>DBYC01000002.1:41970-42173 GCA_002310035.1 bacterium UBP6_UBA1196 | reverse complement strand
GTAAGGACTTCGCCGCGTTACAACGAACTTCTGAACAAAAGGCTCCGTTATGAGAACAAGCTTGACTGGGTGGAAACGGCAAAGCTTTTCTCGGACGATGAAATCCTCGACCTGCAGGTTCTTTTCAACCTTAAATGGTTCGGTTTCATGGCGCGCAAAAAGTTTGAGAAACTTGTAGAACTTGACAGAAAGGACTGCGGATT
>DBYC01000002.1:1194-41927 GCA_002310035.1 bacterium UBP6_UBA1196 | reverse complement strand
ATCCAGCGGAAAGTCCTGCGCGAAATAATCCCGCTTTACAGGCGTCTTGCCGAAGAAAAAGTGATCGAAATTTCCTTCACTCCTTTCTATCATCCGATTTTTCCGCTTGTTTACGACACCGACATTGCCAAAAGGTGCATGGATTCTCCGCTTCCGGCAAAATATTCCTATCCTGAGGACGCCAAGTGGCATCTTGAGGAGGGAAAGCGTTTCAGCGAGGAGACATGGGGAAAAACTATCGAAGGAATGTGGCCGGCGGAAGGTTCCGTTTCGCCTGAAATCATCGAAGCCGCTGCAAATGCAGGTGTAAAATGGCTGGCTACTGACGAAACTATTCTGATGAAATCGATCGGAAATTCCGACAAGGCGAGAGTCCTTTACACACCTTACGTTCTGAAATCGGAGAAAAACGAGAGCGTCACGGCATTTTTCAGGGACAAATACCTTTCCGACCTTCTCGGGTTCTCGTTCTCGCAGATGAAGCCTGAGCAGGCTGCCGACATTTTTGTGAACTATGTCAGAAACGCGACGGCGAATTTCAACGGAAACGGGCGCGAAGCAGTTGTTCCGGTCATCATGGACGGTGAGAACGCATGGGAATCCTACCCCGACAACGGCGAACATTTTTTGAAAGAGCTCTTTACGAGGCTGAAAAACGATCCGGAGATAAAAACAACGACTTGCGGCGATATCGTTTCGCGTGGAACGGACCAGCTCCCGGTTGTGGGCAGTCTCTGGTCGGGCTCGTGGATAAACGGAAACTATGAGATCTGGATCGGAAACGAAGAGGATAATTCGGCGTGGGGATATCTGAAGCGTGTCCGCGATTTCTATGCGAAATACAGCCAGAATCACGTTGTCGAGCCGCAGATCCATTCCGAAATCATGCGCTGCCTCTACAGAGCAGAGGGAAGCGACTGGTTCTGGTGGTACGGCCCGCAGTTCTCGACAGAAAACGACTGGCTTTTCGACCGTCTTTTCAGAAGGCATCTGCGCAGAGTCTACAATCTTCTCGGGATGAACTATCCGACGTTCCTCGACATCCCGATCTCATCAACTTCCGGTCTGAGCCTTTTTGTCGAGCCGGCGGCAGAGATTGATCCTGTGATTTCCGGCAGGAACAACGGCTACTACGAATGGGCCGGCGCAGGATTCTTTGAAAATTCGCGAAAGGCAGGCGGCGCGATGTACAACTCGATAAAGCTGGTTGACAAAATCCTTTACGGTTTCAACCGCGAAAAACTTTTTTTCAGGATCCAGCTCACGAATCCTATGCACTTCTACGAACATAAAAAATATTATATCAAAGGTTTCCTGATGGATCACCAGAACATCGACTTCGCCCTTCCGATGGTCCGTCTCGAAAAAAATCCTTTCCTTGTTCACAGCAGCAACGAATCGGGACGTGTCGCGGATATAGTCGGGGCGGGGGAGGCCGCTTTTGATGAAGTGATGGAATTTTCGCTTTACTCCAGAAAAATCGGTCTCAAAGCGGGTGAAAAGGCGAAAGTTTACTTCAAGATTCTCTCAAACGAAGGAATCGAACTTGAAAGAATCCCGGTAAACGGTTCCATTGAAGTCACTGTTCCCGACGATGCGACTCTTTTCAAACTGTGGGATGTTTAGTTTTTTTGATTTAAGAGGTTGATATGAAAAGATTTTTTGTTTTGACAGCGATTCTGGTTGTTTTTTCGATGCTTGTCTCATGCGGCGGCGGTTCCAACAAAACCGAAAACGATTCCGACAACAATAATGACGACGGTGGCACGGAACAAAGCGACGATGACGACGAGGACAGCGATGATGACATCGACCTTACAGGCTCGGTCTTCTCGATGCCGAAAATAAATCCTTCGGGAAACGTTCCTCTCAGTGCCGAAATCCCGATGAAATCGGCAGGAATCGCGAAAGTTACGGTGAAAATCGCAGACAAAGAGGCTGGCAAAGAGCCTTTCTCCCGTGAATACGCTGTCGCGAAAGACGCGGCTGAAACTGTGAAAATTCCGGTTCTCGGTCTTTTTGCGGCTTACAAGAACAAAGTTACGGTTACTGCAACGGATGAAGGCGGCAAAGCTCTCGACGAGAAGACTTTCACAATCAAAACAGGTGATCTTCCGAAGGATTTTCCCGCAATAGAGATGAGCGGCAAAATAGAATCAGGATGGACAATGGTCAACTGGCTCCGCACTCCGCGTTCAAGAACCGAAATGAACGGAATCGCGCTTGACGAACTGGGACGAGTCCGCTGGTATAGTGATCTTCCGTTTCCTGTATGTTTTCCGATAGTTGTCAAAGATGACACTTTTTACTGCGGAGGCGGCGAAGGCGAATCTCATGTCACGAAATACGATTTTATGGGCTATGTTCTTGAAGATATCGATGTCGCTCCGCTCGGCTACAAAAACGTTCACCACGAAGTTTTCATCAAACCGAACGGCAACTATCTTATCGGTGTCGACAAGAAGGACAGCGGCTATATCGAAGACAGAGTTATCGAGATCAATCCGGGCGATCCGGCGAATCCGCAGCTGCGCCACGCGTGGAACCTCAACGATACGCTTCCCGATCTTGCGGACCTTTTCATGGATATGCAGCCTACAAGTACCGAAATTCCGGGACAGACGAACAATCCGCTCCACCACAACGCGATCTTCTACGACGAGTCGGACGATTCGATAATCGTAGGCTCGCAGACTGCCGGGATCCTGAAACTTTCCAATTCAGGATACATAAAATGGTATCTCGCGCCGCATCTTTTCGGTCTTATCGACGATGCCGACGGTGACGGACTGAGTGATTCGTTTATGGCAAAATACGATCCGGCAAACCAGCTGACATGGGTCGGCGACTACTCGCAGACAAACGACGACGGCAAAGTCGTTGCGGGTGAAAAATATGTCAACAAACGCGCTCCGATAAACGGGATCCCGTATCAGGTATACTCCGAATTCGAGTTCGCGTATCCCGAATTTTTCCTTACGCCGCTTGATAAAGACGGAAAGGAAATCGAGGATCTGTCCGTTAAACAGGGCCTGATGCCTCACGAAGACTTCTCTTGGCCTTTCCGCGGACACAACCCGACGATCCTCAAAAACGGAAATTTGATGATTTTCGACAACGGTCTTTCGAGAAATTTCGAATTCCCGCCTATTTCGCAGAATCATTTCAGCCGTGTAGTGGAATACAAAATCGTTCCCGACAAGGACGGTTACGGCGGAACGATCCAGCAGATCTGGGAGTATGTTCTTGAAAACGATCCGATGTGGTATTCGATGAGCCTCATCGTAAGCGGCGCTAACGAGCTTGAAAACGGCAACCGTCTCGTAACTTCGGGTTCGCTCGGCTCCTCTTTCATTCCTGAAATGTTCAGAAAAGCATACGGTGACGGCCCGACGGGAGCTTTCATAGTTGAGATCGATCCGAAGGACAATTCCGAGAAAAACAGAATAACACTTGACAGATACATCGACAATAACTATCCGATAAACGAATTTTCGGCTTTCCGTGCGTACCGTTTCGAGATTTTGGCAACACTGAAATAGTATGAAAAAAGCAGTTTTTGTTCTCATTATTTTTATTTTCAGTTTTTTAAGCGCTCAGGATGAAACGCAGATCTTTGCAGTGCAGCTTCAAAATCAGGCGGTACTTCTTCTGAGCAGCGCCAAAAAGCAGTGCAGGGAGCTTCCGCAGAAAAACAGGGAGCTCGCTTCCGCGCTTTCAGGAGTCAGCAAAAAGGCTTCGGAACACAAAAATGTGGCGGCGAATGTTTTTGCGAATGCCGAATATCTCCTTAATTTTCTTCAGGAAAGGATAGATGAAACCTGCGGGCTCGTAAATCTGGCAAACGATGAATCGATAAAACTCATAATTGCTCAGGAATTTGCGCAACTTCTTGAAAAAAAGAAGGTTTCGGGCAGTTTTGATGACTTCATCGGGAAAATTTTAGACACCGAATACGGAAAACTGCTCTACCTCGCGACTTCGGTATCAACGCTCGAAAAGATGTACACAAAATGGGCGACAAAAATGGTTTCCGGAAGAAACGACACGAAGAAAATGATTGCTGACATCGCGGAAGCCAATACCGAGCTGAAAAAAGAACTTACCGGTTTCACAAAAACGTTCCAACTTTACTACAACAAGAAGTAAACGCACAGCCAAGGAAATGTCTGTAGCTAAAAATTGACAACAATATGCTCCCATGTAAAATAATATGCTTTTGGTGATTTTTTAACTTTAGGAGGTTTGTTATGAAGAAGTTTTTGGCAACTATGATTTTTGTATGCGGCGTATTTGCACTCGTTTCATGCGGCGGCAGTGACGGTAAGGAACACTGTGAAGACGGCAACAATCCTGACTGTGACTACACAGTATGTGCAAGCGAAGGCGGCAGTGCATGGTACGAGTATGACGGCAAAAAGTACAATTGTAAAGGCAGCAATCAGAGTATCGACTGCAGCGATGCTGTGACGGAACTTTTCCAAGCTTGCGGTCTTTTCTAAAATCTAATTTTTTAATTTTTCAACAACGATCTCTTAAAGTAACAAACTGTTGATTTTATTAAGTTTTTTTAAATAAAAGAGCGTGAAGAGAACAAAATTATTGACTTTTTCATCTCTGTCCATATACTTTCCGCGTTTTTTTTTTGACCCTTGTTATTGGAGGATTTAGGGTATGCTTGATAAAGAAAAAAAATCAGCTGTTATCGCTCAGTTCGCAACAAAAGAAGGCGACACTGGTTCGCCTGAGGTTCAGGTTGCGATTCTCACCGCTAGAATCAACGAACTTACTGAACATTTTAAAACACACCAGAAAGACAATCATTCAAGACTCGGACTTCTCAAGATGGTTGGCAGAAGACAGAAACTTCTCAACTACATCAAGGGGAACAGTTTTGACAGATATACGGCACTTATTAAAGAACTTGGTCTGCGTAAGTAATCAACATTTTTCTTTCGCGTTTCCAGTTTTTTTCAATTCACAATCTAATTTTTAAAGAGGCAAAATGAATCCGGTAAAAGAATCTATAGTTTTTAACGGCAAAGATTTATCACTCACAACAGGCCGCTATGCAAAACAGGCTGACGGCGCTATCTGGTGCAACTACGGCGGAACAGTTGTTCTTGCGACAGTTGTCGCGGCAAAAGGAGATCCGGTCGCTGACAGCGATTTCTTTCCGCTTACAGTTGACTACACCGAAAAATTCTACGCTGCGGGCAGATTTCCCGGCGGATTCCTGAAAAGAGAATCACAGCCCAGCACGCAGGAAAAACTTACATCGAGACTCATCGACAGACCGCTCAGACCGATGTTTGCCGACTGGTTCACAAACGAGACTCAGATTCTCGTAAACCTTCTCAGCTTTGACCCGAACTGCGATCCGAGAGTAATGTCGATCACGGCCGCTTCGGCTGCCCTTATGATCTCCGACATTCCTTTCAACGGCCCGGTCGCAGGATGCAGAGTCGTCAGAAAGAACGGCGAATTCATGATAAATCCGGCCGTCAGCGACGATGAAGACTACGACATCGACATCACGGTCGCAGGAAACTACGATTCGATCGTCATGGTCGAAGGCGAATCGAAGGAAGTCAGCGAAGAAGATATGACCCGCGCGATAGAACTCGGTCATCAGGCAATACAACCGCTTCTTGAAATGCAGGACAAACTTGCAAAACAGATCAACCCGACCAAAAGGGCTGAAATTGCAAGGGTAAAAGACGAAAATCTTGAGAAATTCGTCCATGAAAACTGCGAGGAGATCGTCAAAGAAGCTCTCTCGACTACTGAAAAACTCAAAAGATACGCTCTTCTCGACGAAGCCAAGGCTGAACTTGTCGAAAGAGTAACAAAAAAAATCGAAGAAGGCGCTGATTTCATGAACATTGACGAGCCTCAGACCGTCATCAACCGCGCAAAAACCTTCTTCGACGATTACCTCAAATATGCGATGAGACATCAGATCATCACCGAAAACAGAAGGATCGACGGCCGCGACCTTACTTCGATCAGACCGATCACAATAGACCTCGGCGTTCTTCCGATGACTCACGGTTCCGCAGTTTTCACACGCGGCGAAACCCAGTCGCTCGGCGTTCTCACTCTCGGAATCGGCAAAGACGAACAGAAAGTCGATACTGTTACCGAAGGCTCGAGCAAACGCTTCATGCTCCACTACAATTTCCCGCCTTTCTCGGTAGGCGAAGTAGCAAGACTCAAATCTCCGGGAAGACGTGAACTCGGCCACGGAAACCTTGCTGAAAGAGCGCTTTCCGCAATAATTCCGCCGAAAGAAGAGTTCCCATACACCGTCAGACTCGTTTCCGAAATCATGGAATCGAACGGTTCTTCGTCTCAGGCGACTGTCTGCTCGGGTTCGCTCGCACTTATGGATGCAGGTGTTCCGGTTAAAAAGCATGTTGCCGGAATCGCAATGGGACTTATTCAGGACGGAGACGATTTCTACATCCTTTCCGATATTCTGGGCGACGAAGACCACCTCGGCGACATGGATTTCAAAGTCGCTGGTTCGAAAGACGGTATCACGGCGATCCAGATGGATATAAAAATCAAAGGTCTGCCGAAAGAAGTTATGGAGCGCGCCATGCTTCAGGCGAAGGTCGGAAGAATGCACATCATCGGCGAAATGGAAAAGGCTATCGCAGCTCCGAGACCGGAACTCAGCCCGAACGCTCCGAAACTCTGCCAGCTCAAGATCGATGTTGACAAGATCAAAGATCTCATCGGAACAGGCGGCAAAAACATCAAATCGATCGTCGAAGAGACAGGCGCAGATGTTGAAGTCGAGCAGGACGGAACAGTTACGATCGCCGCAAAGAACCAGGAAGTTCTTAACGCTACGATCGCTCTCGTAAAATCGTTCACAGACGATGTCGAACTCGGCAAAGTTTATGAAGGCGAAGTTACAAGAATCGAGGAATACGGTGCATTCGTAGAGATCTGGAGAGGCACGACTGGCCTTCTCCATGTCAGCAAAATTTCCGATGAAAGAGTTGAAAACGTAAACGATTATCTGCACTTGGGTCAGAAAGTCAGAGTCATCGTCACCGAGATCGAACAGGGCGGCAAATTCAAACTCAGCATGAAGCCGGGCGATTTCGACAAAGACTGGACGAAAGAAAGACCTTCGAGACCTCCGAGACCGAGAGACGATTCCAGAAACGGAGACCGCAGAGGCGGAGACCGCGGTGGCAGAGACAACCACAAATAAAATTTCAATAAAATTCAAACTGGCTGAAGGCGCCCTCCTTCCCGAATACAAAACTTCGGGAGCTGCCGGCGCTGATGTCTGCTCAAACGAGGATTGTTCAATAAATCCAAATAGTTGGAAAATGGTTTCGACCGGTCTTTTCCCTGAAATTCCCGAAAATTTCGAGATCCAGGTGAGAAGCCGCAGCGGACTTGCCGCAAAAAACGGCGTTTTCGTCCTCAATTCACCCGGCACTGTCGACAGCGACTACCGAGGTGAAATCAAAGTGATTTTAGCCAATATGTCGGACAAAGTTTTTGAAATCAGAAAAGGCGACCGCATCGCCCAGCTTGTGGTTTCACCAGTGCGACAGGCAGATTTCTCAATAGTTTCTGATATTTCTGAAACTGAAAGATCAGTCGGCGGCTTCGGCAGCACCGGAATAAGATAACCCCAGGGTCTCTTATCCGGAAATCAATTCAGTTTTTTGGGTACAAAATCGATAGAGTCGATCATAAAATAGTTGTATTTGCTGACAAGTCTGCGAGGCACAATTCTGAAATCGTGCATCCCTTTATCAAGGTGAGTCAGAAATATTATGCTTGTCATCTTCTTTTCGCCGGCATTGAAATCAAGTTCAGCAATTTTTTTACCGTCCATAAAAAAGTCAAAATTGCCCATCTCCTGCCCCTGCAGAGCGTTGACTCTTATCTCGTATTCGCCGCCTTTGTTTACCTTTTGTTTAAAATCGTAATATTGTTCAAGATTTACGAACCGGCAAAACATGAGGAACTGATACTGGACAAGATGATCGTAAGGTGGATCCATCTCTAAATATTTATCAAGATACGATCTTTCCGGGAATGTATTGCAGTAATCGGGACTTCCGGTCAGAGGATAGAATTTATTTTCAAGCTCTATGTGAATTTCACCCGTGTCAACAGGCGGGAAAAGTTCAGTAATTACAGGAAGTTCATCGTTACTTTCAAATTTCTTGAAACTCGCCAGATAATACTTGCGGTCCGGATAAGCGAACATGATCCTGCGGTTTTGCTTTTCGCCGAGATCACGCACATAAACAATTTTGTTAGCCTCGAAATCTCCGAAATCCATATATGCGTAGCCTGATCCGTACATTGTAAAGGGCGCGACAAAAACGATACCTTCCTTGATCCCCGCAATATCAAGCGCGGTTTTGAGCTTCGCGTCGATGTTCCAGAAACCCTTACTGTAACTGTTTTTAAGTGCCGGAACAACATATAGCGTCTGATATAGAAGAGCCGCAAGAAGCAAGGAAAAAGTCAATATTTTAGCCAATTTGACAGATCTTAGTCCCATAGGAAGCCCGTCAGCGACTCTGCAGAAAGCATATGCCAGGATTATAAGGAGAAAAAATGAAGTTTCATACAGATAGCGCGGTCCGAAAACATTTCCGTCAAAATAGAAAAAGAAATATCCCGCGAAATTTACAAGAAAAATGAAAAACAAAAAAAACAATCTATTAAAATCTTGCCGGCTTTTTGCAAAAATAAAAGCAAGCGGCATTAGCGCGAATGTCAACGGATGAAGAAAAAGGTTCATAACGAGAGGCGAAAGTCTCCGGTATGAAACAAGAAGAGCATGCGAAAAAGTCAGCCCTTCCAACGGCAGTTCGATCCAGTTCGAGCGCGGACATCCGGTTCCAAGACCGAACCTGTGACAGAAACTGCGGGGCTCGCTGTAGTTAAAAAACAGATCCTGTTTGAAAATCAGCGGGTTACCGGTATAAATCGAGTTGTAATAAAAAAGAAAAAGAAGAAACGGAGCGAAAAAAAGAAGCGAAAAAAGCCCCTTTTCAAGTGCTTCGACAAAAAAATGCCTGTCGCGCTTTTTCACAACAAAATAAAAATAATGCAGAATAAGGGCGAGCCCGGCAAAAAGAGTGTTCTGCGGACGCGTCAGTGCAAGCCAGCCCAAAGAAACACCTAATATTATTGGATACTTGACCGATTTTTCCTCGTTCATGTGAATGTAGGCGTAAACGGCGCAAAGTGTCATTGCCAGACAGAAAGGATGCGCCATATAAGTTCCGCCCATCACTATGAAAAAAACTGAAAACAGCATGAAGACCATTGAAATTACGGCGATTTTCCTGTCAAACAGTTTTTCAGCGATCTTTCCTGTCAAAAAAACATTGAAAGCAGTAAGAAGCGGATTCGCGAGGATCGGGATCTTCAACCAGACAAAAGGAACAAGAAAGAACGAAAATCCCGGAAGAAAAACCGAATAGACCTTTTCGCCGTCGGGGATCATATAATCAAAACGGAAAAATTCGTAATGTTCCGGCATTTTGTCGTGCAGACGCCCCGCTGCAAAATTCTGAGCCATCACAAGGTAATTCACACTGTCCTGAATATGAGGGATTCCCTGAAAAAAAACAAGCGAAATTATCAGCGCAACAATAAATGCACAAATCGGAAGAATGAAAAACGGCGACTTTCCGAATTTGAGATCTTCAGTTGAAAAATCAGATTTTGCGAAAATCCTGTAGAACAAAAACAACGCAACAATGAGAAAAACATGGAATGTCGGGAAGAAAACCTTAAGCGGCAACAGAACGCCGAAGTTTGTCGCCCACACAAAAAACATCAAAAAAATCACCAAAGATATCAGAATCTTATTGGTTTTATTCATTTTTCAGGAACTCGAATTTATCAATAATAAAATAGACTTTCTCCATCCCTTCGAAATCGGGTGTGATTTTAATAAAATTCATCCCCTTTTTGAAGAACAGATCAAGTTCAGCTGTTTCAAGCCGCGGATTCTGCGAACGGAAATCGACTTTTTTACCGGCATTTCCGCTTTCGACATAAAATTTTCCGCTTTCAGGCGCCGCAGCAAATGTGATCCGGACTTTGTAATTTCCTTCTTTCTCAAAATACTGCCCGAAAGTGTAAAACTGGTCTGATTTTGTAAAACGGCAAAAAAAGAAAACACGCCCGGCCAGCATATCTTCCGGCAAAGAAAAGCCAGAATATTTATTAACAAAATCAGGATATTGCGGGAATTTGTTGCAGTAATCGGGAGCACCGTCGAGCGGATAGCTTTTGTGCTCGGCCTCAGCGGTCAGCCACGATATCGACGGATCGCGGTTTATCTCCACGATTTCAGGTTTTTTATCCTCGTCCGCACTGAAAAACGCGACATAAAACTTTTTCCCTTTGTAATAATCCATAAGATTCTGGTTTGCCGAATACCCCAAATCGAGGGCGAAAATCAGCCTGTTTTCATCGATTTTGTGGAGATTCATAAGCACTGCACCGTTCGCATAGAAAAAATCAGGATTGATGAAAACGACTCCTTCTTTTATGTTTTTCTCCGCCAGGGCCTCAGCGAGCAGCGGATCCGCCCCCCATGAACCTTTCGAATAATATGAAACAGTTGACGGCAGGCTCCAGAAAATCTGGAAAATCAGAGCGGAAGCGAGAAACGCCGGAACAAAGAGAGCGTTTTTGAAAAACGGCTTCGAAAAAATACTCTCCGATTTTTCCACTGTCACCGTGATCCCTTTTGCAATCAGCGGAAAAAGGAAAAACGAACATTCGTAATAATAGCGCGCACCGTATCCGACATCGGCATAGTAATACAAAAAATAAGCAACAAAAAATACGAGGTAACCACTTAGAAGTATTAATTTTTTCTTAAATTCGACCTTATCTTCGGCAAACAGGAAGGCAAATATCAGAAAAATGAGCACAAGCGGACTGAAAGCAAATTTGGAAACAAAGGAATTAAGCCTTTCCCGCGTGATTTCGAATGCCAGAGAAGGAGTCAGACCGCCGTCAGGCATCTCGTAGTAAGTGCCGAAACGGCATCCTTTTCCGAATCCCAAACCCATACAGTCGTCTTCAGGCTCCGCAATATTCCAATATTTT
Source organism: bacterium UBP6_UBA1196 (assembly GCA_002310035.1). Classification (GTDB taxonomy): domain Bacteria; phylum UBP6; class UBA1177; order UBA1177; family UBA1177; genus UBA1177. Next base: position 30,803 of record DBYC01000002.1, on the reverse strand, counting down.
GCGTGCTTAAATTCTGTAATTTTTCCGCTTACCGCATAGTTGGAAGCAATCAGCAGAAGAAGAAAAACAGAAATGACTGCGCCCATAACGGGAACGATTTTAAAAAACGATTTTTTATCAATAAAAACGAACAGATACAAAAGGACAAACATCAACGCAAAAAGTGCATTCTGCGGACGGGTGAACATAAGAAACGAAACAGAAAGCGCCGAAACTACGGCATAAACGAACCTTTTAGCGCCGCAGTTTTTAATAGAAAGCATCGCTGAATAAAAGGCTCCGAGCGTGCAGGCCGCACAAAACGAGTGCGCCATCAGGCTTCCCCCCAGAAGGATCACGAAAATCGAAAAAGAGGCAAGCGCCATTGTGACGAAAGCGACTGTTTTTCCGTAAAACTCTTCCGCGATCTTCCCGATAAGAAAAACCGACAAAGCGGTAAGAAGCGGATTGCACAAAAAAGGAATTTTAAGAAAAACGAACGGAGCCAGAAAAACAGAAAAACCGATCTGATAAATCGAGTAAGTCCCTGAAATTGTCGGATTTGTGTATAAAATATGAAAAAATTCGTAATGCGGATGGAGCGGAGTCGTTATCCTGCCGTCAAGAATCGCTTCAGCCAGATATTTGTAGTTTACCTCATCCGGAACATGCGGCAGGTCACTGAAAATGAAGTGCGATACGAGAAGCGAAAAGAAAAAAGCGCAAAAAGGAAATATGTAAAACCGATAAGGCTCTGTTTTTTTTATTATTGCGGTAAGTTTTTCAACCGGAACAAACGCGAAAACAACCGACGAAACAATAAAAAGCACCGCCATTACCGGCAGATGGAACAAAAAAAGTGTTCCGAAATTACCGGCAAATGCCCAGACAAAAAAAATCATAAAAAGAAAAACAGCAATAAAAACAGATATTTTCTTCAAAATTGCCTCGTGATTAAAAATCTTCTTCTTTTGAAAGTTTGCGGTAAAGCGTGCGAAGAGAAATTCCGAGAAGTTTCGCCGCCAGATTTTTGTCCCCTTTCGTGAACTTCAAAGTGGCTTCTATCATTTCAGTTTCGATTGCATCCATCGTTTTTTCGCCGATCTTAAAGGAAAGCACCGCGGCATTGCCGGAATTAGCGCTGTTCTGAGCCGCATCGTCGTCATCTGCCGCGACCGCAGACCCCATCAGAATGAACCGCCTTACATAGTTTTCAAGCTCTCTGACATTGCCGTTCCAGTCTCTTTTTACAAGTTCTTTCACGCTTTCCTGATTCGGATAGACGGCCTCCTTCTTAAATTCACGCGATGCTTTTTCAACGAAATGATTGATGAGAAGCGGAATATCCTCACGGCGTTCCCTGAGAGACGGAATATGCAGAATGAAAGTGCTCAGACGGTAGTAAAGATCTTTTCTGAAATTCCCTTTTTCGGCCTCTTTTTCAAGGTTTTTGTTCGTCGCCGCGATTATTCTGACATTTGCGTGGAGCGGAGTCGAACGGCCGACCGGCGTGTATTCCCTTGATTCAAGGAAACGGAGCAGTTTTGTCTGCAAAGAAAGCGGCATGTCACCGATTTCGTCGATGAAAAGCGTGCCTCCTTCCGCAGCTCCGATGTATCCGGGCGAATTTTTGTCAGCGCCGGTGAAAGCACCTTTGATATAGCCGAAAAGCTCCGATTCCATCAGCGATTCGTTGACCGCAGCGGCATTAAAAGGGACAAACGGCGCACCGACGCGGTTGCTTTCACGCAGAATGTAGTGTGCGATGAACTCTTTTCCAGTTCCGCTCTCGCCCGTGATCAGCACCGTCGCATCGGTTTTCGCGATTTCAGAGGCCTTTTTCAGCAGTTTTTCCATCGCCTCGCTCTGGAAAACGATGCGGTATTTGTCCGCCGCTATATCGAGGTTTTCCTTTTTCAAGCGGACGTTTTCCTTCATGATGTCGCACAGTTCGACCGCTTTTTTCATCTGCTGGAGAAGAACTTTTGTGTCGATAGGCTTCGTCAGAAACGTGAAAGCGCCGATCTGCATCGCCTTTACGGCATTTTCGATGTTGCCGTAAGCAGTGATCATGATTATCGGAATTTTTGTTTCCAGATCCTTGACCGCTTCGATTATGTCAAAACCGTCATAACCGCCGGGAAGCGAAAGATCTGTGACGATAACCGAAAGTTCATGCTCCAATTCCTTAATGATTTTAAGTGCTTCAGTTGCAGACTGCGCTGTCATTACAGTGTAGCCGGAATTGCCGAGAACAAATTTAAGCGAGTCTAAAATCGGTTTTTCGTCGTCGATTACAAGAGCGATCCGGTTCATAAACTTAAGCCTCTTTTATGTGCTTTTTGAAGAAAGGTCTCAAAATCATAAGTCCGAGCGGGGTGACAAGCGCCATTCCGCCGATGATGACCCAAACCATGTGGTGGTTAGGATATGCCGAAGCGATCTTACCTGCTTCGTCAAGCGGAACATATGTGCCTACGAGCCAGCCCGAAAGCGGAGCAACAAAGAACTTAGCGAAGAAGAAAGGAAGGACCGAAAGCGAAATGTAAGTCCCCTCTTTTCCTTTCGGCGCGATTTCCGCCGTGAACTGCATAAGTCTCGGTGACCAGATCGATTCGCCGATAGTAAAAATGATGAAGAAGAAAATCAGCGACCAGTACTGCATCGAAAGAGGATTCTGCACGAAAAATTCCTGAAGTCCGTTCATATCCTTTGCAATTCCTAGCCACTTGATGAAGATGATCTCGCTCAGGACCGAATCGTTGAGGAAAGAGAACATCGTTCCCGGAAGGACTGCTATAAAGCAGCTTGCAGCCGAAACGAGCGAGCCGATGACAAGCATTTTGTATGATTTCGTCTTTTTGGTGAAGACGCCTACAAGCGGGGTGAGATAAATGATCAGAACGGGGTTGAGAACGCCGTAGATCGAACCGATTTTCGCACCTTCGCCGAGGACTCTGATCCCGTATTTCGGGAAAGTGTAGTGAAGATGGAAGAAAACGAAACGGACAAAAAGAGTGATCGTCAGGATGCCGATGAAAATCCAGAAGTAATTTTCCTTGACCGCGTTTCCGATCTTCTGACCCATCGAAACCGCTGCGCCTTTGACAGCCTGAATGCCGCTTCCGTGATGCTCGACCGGCTTTTTGACGATTTTCGCAGCCGTTTTGCCCGATTCGTCGGCCTCTTCGACCACTTCGATCCCGTCACGGATGAAAACGATTACCGCAGCACCGATGACTGTAAGTGCGACAGCAATCATAAACAGCATCTGATAGCTTGAAAAATGGATCCCGAAAAGATCTATACCAGCGTTTTCATTAATGATTTTGCCGGCAGCATCTCTCTCGGCAAACGTATCGCGGACAAAGTCGATAAGCCATCCGCCGACAGCGTAGGCCGCGTTCATAATGACATAGAAAAGACTGAATCCGAGCGCCGCACCCTCTTTTGTCGTGTATCTTTTGATCGAAACCGAAATAACGGGCGAAACAAGGGCAAAACCGAGCGCGAACGGAACGAATCCGACGATGAAAACGACTACCGGATTGGTAATGAAAGTCATCGCAAGCCGTGAAATGAAGAGGAAAGAAACGCTGAGGAACATGACTTTCCTGACTCCGATCGTATCGACGAGCGCACCTGCGACCATGCCGATGCAGGAAAGCAGGATCGACCAGATCATAATGACGTTCCCGGCCATCTGGTCACTTAGACCGCAGTCAGCCGAAAGCCACAGAGTGAGTACCGGGTTCATCGCGGCATAGGCGATATACTGAATGACCATGTATCCGAAAAGGATCCACATGTCGCGCGGCGACTCGTGCAGGTCCTTGACATATTTCCAGACAATAAATCCGGCGATTATTACGCCTGCAGCCAGAAGAAGATAGGCTAAAACAGATGCCAGCATATAAAACCTCCAATCAGAATAAGTTAGTGGTGATGTCCGCAGCCGCAGTCACAGTCGTGATCGCCGCATTCGTGATCGTCACAGTCACAGTCGTAATCGCCGCACTCTTCGCAGCCGCATCCGCAGTGATGATGAGGGATCTCGACGCCTGTCGCGACAAGTTCCATCTCGAAAGTAAGGGTTTTGCCCGCAAGAGGATGATTTGCGTCAAGATAAACCGTTTCGCCTTCGATCCTGTCGACGACAACGGGAATTATCTCTCCCTGGTCGCTCTGCATCTGGAAAATCGCCCCTTCGTGAATGTCGGCATCCTTAGGAAATTCGGACTTCTGGACATCGAAGACGTAACGCTCGTCCCTTTCGCCGTAAGCCTGCTCCGGCGGGATGACTATCGTTTTCTTGTCGCCGATCTCCATTCCGATAACACCGTCTTCAAAGCCGGGAATGACCATTCCGCCGCCGACTTCGAATTTTATCGGTTCACCGTTTTCATAGGAATTGTCGAATTCCTTTCCGTTTTCCAAGCGGCCGATGTAGTGAATCGCCACTTTGTCGCCTTTCTGAACTGCCATTTTTTTCTCCTCCGAAGTATTTATAAAATCGAGATAAATCTCAAAATCGCGATATTTTAAGGATTTATGAAAAAAGTGCAAAGATTTTTTACATTACAGGCGTCAAATTTGCCACTTTCGATATTTTCGCTATAATCAGCGGCTTTTTGTTTATTATTATTGTTGTAAATAAAGGAGATTTTGATGGCTGATTTTTTGAAACTCGTCGATTCGCCTGCCGGTTCAAGGCTTATTGTTCAGGGCAACAGCGCTTTCGCTCTCGGTGTCGTTCATGCAGGCTATCACGCGGCTGACGGTTATCCGGGAACCCCCAGCACCGAAGTTATCGATAAAAACTTGAAGTATGTTCAGGACAGAATGACTGTCGGCTGGAGCGTAAACGAGGCAAATGCGACCGCAGTAACAATCGGTCACGCAGTTGCAGGTATGGACAGCGTCGTCACGATGAAGATCCCCGGACTTTTCCAGGCTGCCGACACGATCACGACTTCGGCTTTCTACACCGGCCAGATGGGTGCTTTCGTAGTTTACGCAGCGACCGACTATGTTCCGTCAAGCACTCAGCACGTGATCGATGCGAGATATTTCCTGAGCGCGGCAAGGATTCCCGTTCTCGAGCCGAGAAATCATCAGGAACTTTACGACATGGCTTTCATCGCAGCAGATCTTTCGCGTATGTTCAAAACACAGGTATGCATTTTGGCTAGCGGTATTCTGGCACACAGCGAAGGTCTCGTCGTAACAAGAGAGCCGCGTAAGATCGAGCCGCTTCCAGTTCCATCAGACCTTTCGAAGTGGATGCTCATGCCCGGAATCGCAAGGAAAAACTACAACGAAGCGACGACTCACAGGATCCCTCAGGTCCTTGAATTTGTCGAAAACAATAAGGATTTCATAACCGAAACGAAGGGCACGGACGACTTCGGGATCGTCGTTGTCGGCGAAAGCGAGATCATCGTCAAAGAGGCTCTTCTCAATGCCGGCCTCAACCCGTCGATACTTTCGATGTCGATCGCAAACCCCGTTCCGGTAAAGAGGATCCGCGAATTCGCCTCAAAAATCAAAGGGAAACTTTTCGTTTTCGAAGACGGCGACAGATTCCTGCAGGAAAAAATCGAAGCGGCAGGGATCGCAGTCACCGGCAAACCCGAATATTCGGTCCTTACCGACTGGACTCCGCAGGATGTCATCGATTTCCTCAAAGATTTTGTCGAGATCAAAGCGCACAAGGAATCGACCGTTCCGGCGATCAAACCGCTCGTCAGACCGCCTTCGATCTGCCCCGGATGCCCGTTCCGCGGATACGCCCTTTCGGCTGAAAATCTCAGAAAGAAAGGCAAACTTTTCGCAGGTTTCGGCGAAATCGGATGCTCTACCCTCCTTTTCATCAACAAAGGGATCGACACCGTCCTCTGCATGGGCGGAAGCGACGCGATGAGACAGGGTTTCTGCCTTAGCAGGCCTGAAATGGCTTCAAAAGTCGTCAGCGTGATCGGCGATTCGTGCGAATGCCACAGCGGTATCGACGCGACAAGAAACGGCGTTTTCAGAAATGTTCCCGGCGTCAAAATCGTCCTTGACAACAGCGTAACGGCTATGACAGGCGGCCAGCCGGCGCCGACAAGCTACGCGAACCTCGCCGGAGTTCCCAACAAATTCAGGCTCAAAGAGGCGATAGCAGCTGAAAAATGCGATGTAGTCGCTGTCAACGCATACGATCTTGCAGGAATCGAAAAAGCTCTCGAAAAGGCTCTTGACGACGCAGAAGCCGGCAAATTCACAAACCTTGTCATCGAAGGGCCGTGCCAGCAGATCATGGACAAATCGAAAAAGAAAAGAACGATAAAAATCGATGCCGGAAAATGCAAAAAATGCGGAAGATGCAATGTCTGCCCCGGCATAAAATTCGACAAGGAAAACGGTCCTGCCTTCACGAACATGTGCATCGACTGTGGCGGAAACAAGCAGATCTGCATGCAGAGATGCCCGTTCGGAGCGATCGTTCCGATAGAAGAGACCGAAAAGAAGGCTAAAACTGAAAATCCTGTTTCAGTTCCGGCCGAAATTCCCGAAGTAAGCGTCGCAAAAGAGCTTCTCCCCGAATCGATCCGCATCGCGATCCGCGGAATCGGCGGACAGGGCAACCTTTTCTTCGGCAAAGTGCTGAGCGAGATCGCGCTCCACACGCCATACGGCGAAACAGGCATCGTCAAAGGCGACACTCACGGCATGGCACAGCTTGGCGGCAGCGTAATTTCAACTTTCGCATGCGGCAAAGTCTATAGCCCTATCCTTTCGCCAAAAAGCGCGGATGTCCTTGTCGTAATGGAAACTTCCGAAGTTTTCTGCAACGGTTTTCTCGACCTTCTGAAACCGAACGGAACGATAATCCTGAACAGGTTCGAGTCGCTTCCGGCAAACATGAAAAAAGAGGATTACCCGAAAATCGAAGATATCAGAAAGGCTCTTGCAGGCTACAAAGTCATTGAGACCGATGTTCTTGAAACTGTTGCAAAAATCGGTGACAAATCAGGAAAAACCGCGAACATCGCGATGCTCGGACTTCTTTCTTCGATCGAACCTTTCTCGGCGATACCAAAGGAGATCTGGCTCAAGGCGCTCATGAAACTCTCACCGACAGACGCTGCGAAAGCGGCCAACTACGCGGCATTCAACGCAGGAAGAGGGGAATAATTTGTCTCACTGCGCGAAATCAGAAAAAATCTTTTCCATTATCGAAAAAATTTTTCTTTTTCTTTTTGCGCTTTCTGTTGTTTCGACTTTTGTTTTCTGGTGGACAGGGCTGAGCGAAAGGAACGCGCTTGATCCTGAAACAGATCATAAGTTTGCGGAAATATTGAATAAAAACTTCAGGCAAGGAGATCTTGTATTCACTGAAAACGACTGGGATCTCGATTTTTTGAAATATCTTGACGAAGGGATCCTGCCGGTTTTTCTAGACCTCAAAAACGCGACGGAACAGTCGATCCTGGCTATAAAAAACAGTGACGAACGCGTTTTTCTGCTGTTGAAATCGGAAAAATCACGCGAAAAATATTTGAAAAAATTAAATTTGAAACTTCTTGAGACTTTCAAAGCAGGCCAGGGCGAGGTCATCCTTGCAGAAACATTGGCAAAAACTGTTAAAAAAGCTCTCGTTTTTTCGCGCGACATCGGCAAGGCAAAGCATGTTTCCTTTTCGGACGGTGAAAAAACCAAGGAATGCCGCAAAGTTTCCGAAACAAAGTGGCAGTGTTCAAACGAAAGCTGGAATTATGTCGGATCGACAACGCTTTCTTTCAACGGCGGAACAAGACAGGCTGTCTGGGCACATCCTGTCACAGGGAAAACACTTGAAATAGTATTCAATGTGCCGGAAAACAGCCGGAAACTTTATTTTGAGTCCGTTTTTGCAGACTCGGCGTACCATTCCAAAAACCGTGCGCCTGTCAATGTCGAGATTCTGGCTGACGGAAAAACTTTGATCGAATATGCGAACCCATTCACTTTCAGGCTGACGGAAAAAAATGTTAAACTGCCTGAAAACACTAAAGAAATTACAATAAAACTTACAACTGCCGACGACAGGCAGCGTCACTTTGTTTTTAACGGATTTATAACAGATGAATTTTAAAAACCGCTTTGAAAAAACAGATCTTCTTATTGCCGGACTAACCGCAATTTTTGTTTTTCTGATGATTTTTCTGACTTCAGAGGCAATCGGTTTTGTCCGCGACGAAGGTTTTTACATGAAAGCGGCGAATAATATGGCGGACTGGTACGAATCGATCGGAAACAACATTTCGAACGGCGAATTCGCAAAGATTTTTTCAAAAAAAGAGATCGACAGATATTTCAACTACAATTCGGAGCATCCGCCGTTCATGAAAGAACTTTTCGGACTTTCGCAGTTTATTTTCACGCGGAAACTTGGAATCTTGTCAGCTCCGATGTCGGCGCGCCTCGTTGCAGCAGTTTTCGCGGCACTGACGGCACTTATGATCTACTTTTTCGGACTTTTTTTCTTCAGCAGGATCACCGCAGTAGCGGCTCTTCTCCTCTTTTTCACGATGCCGCACATCTTTTTTCACTCGCATCTTGCCTGCTTCGATATGCCTATACTTTTTTTCTGGAGCGCAACTTTCATCCTTTATATTTTCTGCCTGAAAACTAAAAAAATTTCAGTCCATATCTTAACTGCCGTTTTCTTCGCCTTAGCGATGGCTACAAAGCACAATGTCCTTTTTATTCCTATACTACTGTTCATTTCATGGCTGGGGTTTTACTTTTTTTCATACCGCAAAGAGGCCGGGAAAGGCGGTTTTACAGGATTTTTCAAGGCGATCCCTAAAGTTTTCTGGTTTATGGCAATAATTTCGCTGCCGCTTTACTTACTGATCTGGCCGAGAATGTGGTTCAATACGGCCGACAGGCTCATCGAATACGCCGAATTTCACGGAAAACATGTCAACTATCTCAACTACTACTTCGGAAAACCGCTCAAAAACGGACCGTTTCCTTTCAGTTTTCCGTGGGCAATGACATTTTTCACGACTCCGACACCGCAGCTTGTCTGCTTTTTCGCCGGGATCTTTTATTTCTGCCGTGATTTTTTCAAAAGCACTGATCCAACCGGAAAAGAAGCGGCTTTTGCAATGATCGCAGGCTCTCTTTTCCCGATTTTTCTCATCGCGTGGCCGAGCGTTCCCATTTTCGGAGGCATAAAACACTGGTTTACCGGTTATCCGCTGATGCTGACCGCCGGCGTTTTCGTTATCGAAGAAACAGCTAAAAAACTAATAAAAACAAGCGATTTAAAGAAAAACCTTGCAGTTGCCGCGCTTTTCATCATTACTTTAATTTCTCTGATTTCGCCGAATATAAAATTTGCAAAAAGAGGCGCTGCGTTCTATAACGAACTGATTGGCGGCGCGCAGGGAGCAGCTGAGGCAAGAATGCAAAGGAATTTCTGGGGTTACGACATAATTGATCTGGCGGGAACACTGAACAGGGAAGCCGCGCAGAACACAAGAATCTACATTATGAGCGGTTACGAAGGTTTGAACCAGAATTCTTTCAGATTCATGCAGCAGGCAGGGATCGTCAGAAGCGACATAAGAGCAACAAACAATCTGCACGAAGCAGACATGGCTCTGTTTTTTTACGAAAAGCAGAACGAGCATGTTATGAACAGCATCGCCTATGAGTTCGGAACGATCAGGCCGCTTGCTGTTTCGGAGACAGATTCCGTATTTTATTCGGCACTTTTCAGGAGGGAGAAATGACATATCTTTTTTCAAACCAGCAGGTAAAAAAATGGAAGACGCTTTTCACTCTTTCATTCTGCTTGAACCTTATTCTGGCCGGGATCATTGTTTTTGCGGTCAAAACCGGGGAAAAGACAGATGAAACAGCGGAAAAAATTGCCGAAAACACCGAAAAAACGGAAGAAAACGGCGATCCTGCAGCGGTTCAGGAAGCTGAAACACAGGAAACTGTTGCAGAGACAAAACCTGTCGCCAAGGTCGAACCGGGCGAGATCGTAGCCTCTTCGGCAGTGATCGAAGACAATTTCTATAACGCTTTCAACGCCAACGACGATCTTATACGCCTCACGAAAGCGACCGGAATAAACAATCTCGCCGACATTCTGAGCGCGCATATCGGAAGACTGCTGATTTGGGATATCGTCCTCAGAAACGATGTAAGAAAAGGGGACAAGATCGACTTCGTTTTCAGAATAATTCCCGACGACGAGAAGCGGACGCGCAATGATCTTCCTGACATTCTGGAAGTTCTCGCCGTCAAATATTATTCACATAAATTCAACAAGGAAATAAAAATATATAAGTATGCGGCGAAAGATTCTCCTGCAAAATATTATTATTCTGACGGAATAATGCTTGAAAAAATAATATCTCCGTTTCCGCCTATCAAAAACTATATTCAAATAACAAGCACCATCGGCGACAGAGCTCCGAAACACGAGGGAATCGACTTCAAGACAAATGTCGGGACGCCGGTCTACGCCACTGTTGACGGCACTGTATCGCGTGTAAACTGGAAAACGCGCTATAACGGCTACTGCATAGAGATCGAAGCGAAAGGTTCGCCCTATGTCTTCAAATACCTCCATCTGAGCGAAGTGAACGTCGAAGCAGGACAGAAAGTCACGACAGGCCAGCAGATCGCCGCTTCAGGCAATACCGGCAAATCGACAGCGCCGCATCTCCACTACCAGATCAATGTGGGGAACAAAGGAAAAGTAGTCGATCCGATGAAATACCACAAAACTGTCATAGAAAAACTGCCTGAATCCGAAAAAGAGAGTTTCAGAACCAAAATCGCGGAACTTGACGATTTAATGAAATAATGCGGCCAAAAAATTGCCGCAGCATCCCCAAAAAAATTGACTAAGATTTATTATAATATATCCTTTGTAGGTTTGTTTTGAGGTTTGTATGAACTTAATATTCACATAGTGGAGAGTCAAGTGAGAAGAATTGTTAATGTTTTTGGGTTCTTAATTGTTCTTATCTCTTTTTCGGTATTTGCCGAGGATTCGGTTTCCGTTGTTTCTACGCAGGCGAAAACCGCTTCTGAGAAGAAACTCGCGAAAGAAATTGACGACAATCTGTCTTTGTTGCTCTCAAGCATTAAAAACGCAAAGGTCACAGCTGCGAAATCACTCAAGACGGATCGCTGCAAAGAAGATCTGAAGTGCATCGCTCAGCTCGCAATGAAAGGCGGTTCTGTCGATTTCGTCGTCGTTCCGAAACTCAAAAAGAGTTCCGGCGATGTAAAGATTGTTGTTTCTATGTTCGACGAGAACGGCAAAAAGAAAGGCTCAAAGACAGTGACATCAGGCGCTGATGCAGACAGCGAGGACATGGCATCCGACGTGTTCAACGCGCTCCAGTCGCTTATAACTTCGTCCGCTTCGGCTGAAGAACCGGAAACCAAGAAAAAACCGGCTGCAGCAAACAGGACGGCTTCATATTCAGATGTCAAGGAAGAGATCAAAAAAGGTTTTGCCGCTTACGACAAAGGTGATCTTGACGGCGCAGCCGAGATTTTTGACCGTGCGGCGAACGAACTCAACTGCAAATGCCAGCAGAACGAAATCGCGAAACAGCTTCTTGACAATGTCAGAAAAATCCAGAAAGGTCTTGACAATGCGACAGATTCTCTCGACGACGGCGACCACAAAGGTGCTCTGAGAACTCTCGAGTCAGTCAGAAAGGCCGACGAGGAACTCCGCGAACAGGGCTACAAGGCGATGGTCTTCAAGAAAGACAAGAACATGCGCAAAAGATACGCCGAGCCGAATCCTCAGGATGCTCAGGCAGTAGAACAGATCCACAGGACTTTCAAATCAAAAATCGAGGAAGCAAGAAACTGGCGCGCAAAACAGCTTGCCGACATCGAAGACTGGCTTAACAACAACATTAAAGCCCGTGAAAAAGCGATCAACGACCTCAAAACCAAGGAAAAAGAACTTACGAAACAGCGCAAGGATGCCGAAACCGCCCTCAAGAAAAAAATCCAGGACATGAAATATCAGTGGGAAAAGGACGATACAGACCTTGAGCAGGAAATCGTAAATCTTGAAAGCCAGATCACGCAGATCGAACAGCGTGAAAAAGGCGTCATTAAGGTTTCCAACAAAAAACGCGACGAGGCCAAGGAAAACGAGTTCAAGGCTCACGACAAGGCGTACAGCGACTGGAAAAAGAAACACCAGCAGGACAAGGACGCTTATTACGAAAAGCAGAAAAAACTTGAAACGACCGAAGGCGAAAAAGTCACCAAGAGAGTCGCAGAGCTTGAAAAGCGCAAACAGGCTCTCGAGGCAAAAAACAGGGAAACCGATTCCAAGATCCAGAAAATGGCTAACGACTTCGAGGCAGAGGAAAGCAAAATAACAAGAGCCAACGAAGCGACCAGAATGAAAAACGAGGATGAGGACAGAAAATATAATGTAGAAGTCGAAAGAGAATATCAGAAAAAATTCGACAGTCTGAACCATAACCTTACAAAATACGATGACCAGGAATCGGCAAAAGAAAAAGAACTCCAGAAATACCAGCAGGAGATCGAGGAGTTCATGATGAAGAGCGCTACGACTCTCGGAACGATCCAGGACAACACCGAAAAGGAACGCGCAAAGGCAGAAGCAGACTACGCGAAAGAAAAGGAAACGGCACAGACCAAGCTTGAAAAGGATTATGAAGACACCCTTAACAAGCTTGCAGCTCAGAAAACCAAGCTCGAGGAAGACATCGCGAAACACACTGACGATACCGAGACGATGAAAGCCAAAAAAGAAGAGGCGATGATCGCAGAAAATGAAAAAACGATCGTCACTGCGGAACAGAAAATCGCCGCGAACGAAGAGAATATCGCGAAAACCGAGCAGGAATACGAAGAAAAAATCGCAAAACTTCAGGATATAGTCGCAAAGACTGTTGACGACGAGGAAAACGAGAAAGCCAACAGAGAGAACGCTATCCGCTCCGAAAACGAGAAACTTCTCAACGAAGCAGCGAATATCGACGAGCAGATCGCGGTCGAAACCGGCAAATTCGAGGATTTCAAAGGAAAACTTGATGACGATTATGCAACGAAATCGGCGAATATCGACGAAAAAATTATGATCGAGAAAAACAAACTCGCCGAAGCAAGCGAGAATTTCAAGGCAAACTGGGGCGATTATGTCGCAAAGGAAATCGACAAACTTGCCGAGAAAGACAATGCTTTGAGAACGCAGATCGACGAAGAAAAAGCAAAGATGGCCGAGATCGACAGCAAAATCGAGCAGCAGAAAGCCGACGAAGTCGCAAAGCTTGATGTCAAACTTGCTGCTGCGGAAGACGCTTTCGCGCAGAAAGCCGATAAAGTCGAGGAAGATGTAAACAAGGAAATCGAAAAAGCTAAAGCTGAAACTGCGGCACAGCTTGACAAGGCAGCCGCTGAAGATGCAAAAATCGCCGACGCGCATTCCAAAAAAATGGCTGATCTCGCGGCTGAAGAAGCAAAAATCGCAGATTCCTACGACACGAAGATCGCAAAATACGAAGAGCAGATCGCATCGATCGACAGAAAATACGAGCAGAAAATGGCTCCTTACAGCATCGAACCGATCAAGGACGAGATGAACCAGTCGATAGCTGACCTCGAAAACAAAAAGATCGAAACGACCAATAAGTTCCAGGAACTGCTTGACATGATGTCCTCCGCGAAAGACAGCGAGATGCAGAGTTATGCTGACAAAAAAGAAGCAGCGAAAGACAACAAAGCAGAACTTGCAAAGATCGAGAGAGAACATGCCGCTGCAATCAGAAAGATAGACAACGACAAGGCTTCCGTCGAGAGAAAAATCAAATTTGAAGAGGAAAGTTCCGGCAGAAAGATCAATCTTGAAAAATCGAAATACGAAAGAAAGATCGCAGCCAACAAAAACGAACTTGCGAAAATCGAGAAAGACAAAAATCTCGAACTTATTTCCATAAAGAAAGAAGTCGCAACGATCGAGAAAGAAAAATCAAACGCTATCAAAGCGCACCAGAAGAAAGTCGCGGCTGCTGAATCGGCTCACAAAAGCCAGATGGCGCAGAGAGCCGGTGTTTCGAAAAAGATCAAGGCTGACGGCGCTGCGAAAGAGAAAAACATAGCTGCAAGCGTAAAGGCCAGAAAGAATGCCGTCAACGCTGAAAAAGCTAAGGAAATCAAAAAGATACAAGGCGAAAAGGCAAATCTGAACGCTAAATACAAAGCTCAGGGCGACAAAGAAAAAGCTGCAAGCAGAAACAAAATCGCCGCGAAACAGAAAGAGCTGCAGGCAAATTCCGCCGCGATGAAAAACTGGGAAAAGAAATCCAAAACTCCGGATCCGGCGAAACTGAAAGAAGTCAGAGCTCCTTACGAAAAAGAGATCGCAAAACTTAACAAGGAAAAGAAAAACCTTGCTGCCGAAAAAGCCGGCAAGCTTTCGGCCGCAACTGCCGCTCACAAAAAGACTATCGAGGACCTCAACGCCAAGAAAGCCGCCGCTCTCGCCAACTCCAAAGGCGTAGACGAGAAAGTCAAAGCTGAGAATGCTGCTATCGCTAAAAAATACAACGAAATAAGGGGTAAAATCAAAGCCGACATAGCAAAACTCCAGCAGGAAAAGAAGCAGAAAATCGCAGCTCTCAAAGCCGATTCGAATGCCAACATGAAGAAAAAAGCTGTCGCGGAAAGCGGCTTCAAAAAGGCGCTCGCTGTAGAACTCGCAAAACTTTCGGCTCAGCGCAACAAAGAACTCGGCGCGATGAAAGCGGAACTTGCGAAAGTTTCAAAACAGCTTGCACAGCATGAAAAGTCTCATGACGCATACATCCAGAAAGAGACCGCAAAAATCGATAAGAAATACGAGAAGATTTTTGCCGACCTCGATGCAAAACTTATGAACGAAAGTATGAGACTCCAAAAAGAAAATGCCGCTTTCGAGAAAAAGAAAAAAGCAGAAGAAGCTGCCGCAAGAAAACAGCATCAGGCATTTATAGCTGACAAAAACAAGACCAAAGCGGGCATTGACCAGCAGATCGCTCAGGCTCAGAAAGAAAGAGACTCGAAAATCGAAGCAAGAAGAAAAGAGCGTGAAAAACAGCAGGAAACCTGGAACAAGGAAAGAGCTGCCAGAGCAGCCGCTTTTGAGAGAAAAACGGCTACAGACAGAGCTAATATGGCAAACAACGACAAGCAGATCGATGCTTTGAACAGAGAAATCGACAACATGAACAGCGCTTGGGCAAGACGCCTTGACGATATGCAGGCTAAACACCATGCCGAGAGCAAAAAGCAGGAAGCTGCATGGCAGAAAGCCGAAATCAACAAGGAAGAGCAGTATGAAAAAGGCAAACAGGCCATCACTGACAAATACGACAACATGGAGATCAAAGAAAAGGAAGACCGTGAAAAACACAAACAGCAGATGATGGTCAGAAGAGACAAACTTCTTGCGGAAAAAGAGAAGAGAAAAGAAAAGAGAATGGCTATTCTCGACAAGGAAAAACAGAACTGGGCAAAAACTTCCGAAAATTACGATACACAGATCAACAAAACAAAAGATGCAATAGAAGATCTCAACGCAAAGAAATCGGAAAGCTACGACAAGGACAAAGCCGAAGCAAAGGCTAAAAAGGAACAGGTTTCCAAGAAATATCAGGAAAGCATCGACAAGATCAACAAAGCCGAACTTCAGCAGGTCAAACAGAAATTCAAACAGGAATACAAAGAGGAAGGCACAAGAGAAGTTCTGCCGACAAAAGTCACGAAACAGATCGAATCGTCAATGGCTGACGCTCACTCCAAATCGGGTCTCGCGAAACTTGACAAAAACGATCTTTCCGGTGCAAGAAAGGATTTCAACGAAGCGCTTTACCTTGACGGCAACAGCAAATCGGCAAAGGACGGCCTGAAAACCCTTTCGTCGAAAGCTCAGACAATTTACTGGGAAGCTTTCGGAATGAAGGATTCCAACAAGGCGAAAGCAATCAGAACTTTGGAAAACCTTATGAAGAATCTGCTTCCGACAGATGAGTTCTATCTCAAGTCAATGATGCTTTTAGAAGAGCTTAAATAACTGAAATGATTTCGTTTTTTAAAAGGGGAGCGTTGCTGCTCCCCTTATTTTTTTTATGTTTTTCACTGTCAGCTGCAAGTTCGCTTTCCGATTATTATGCAGTTTTCTACCAGCGGACAGAAAAATATCACGACTGGTTCAAAACCGACAAAAACGACAGTTTCAAAGAAATTTTCGCCCGGCTTCACAATATGCCTGTTCCAAAGTCCAGAAAATTCGCCAATGTTAATGAATTCAAGGAAATTCAAGGACTTTCAGGAAAAAATTCATATCTTTACCTTTATATTGAGATCCCGAACCGAACCAATGCGGAAATCCTTTTTTACGGAATAAAAAAAGGGGAAATTTCGGTCAACGGAAAGAGCCGCGGCTCTATATCGCTTAAATCCGACATGGGTTACGCCGTTTTAAAAGGAACTTACGAAAAAGGGATATATTTTGTCTCGGTGCGGATCGACGAAAAAAACGATATTACAGGAATTTCGGTCCTCTCTGACAAAAAGCTCAAATCTTCGGAAAAACACGGTTTCACCAAGTCGGCCTCGTCTTCGCTGACAGTAAAAAACCACGACCGCAAGGAAACCGACGGCGCATTCAGTTCACTTTTCGGAAGTTTCTGTTTTCCTTATTTCGAAAATGTGACCGCTTCGAAAGATGTTTTTTTCGGAATAGCGGGAAAAAATGCGGAACTCAGCGGCAACACACTGATTTCTCAGCTTTATTCATCAAAAAACGACAAAAAATCACTCGCAAAGCTGAAAAAAGCGGGTTTTTCGGATAAAAACATAACATTGTGGCAGAAAAATTTTCAAAACAAAGAGGTTTGCGGACATGAATAAGGTTTCCTGGTTTCTGTCGGCGGCGATAATTTTGCTGATTGCCGCTTTCGCTTTTGTCATGTATCGGAACAGCATCGAGATCGAAAGGCTGAAAACAGCAAGTGAAATGTACGCCAAAGAAAATGAATCGTTAAAGATAGATCTCGAGATGATGAGAAAGAGGCTCAGCAGTACGGAAAATAAACAGCAGCCGGCTGCCGCTAGCAACGATTTCACGGTCCAGCAGAATCTGAAGTTCAAAGCCATGACAGATGAGATCCAGCGTCTCAAGGCGACAAAAAAAACAAACAACAAAGAGCGCGAGGATCAGGTCTGGGACTTCATGTTCGACACAATCAACAATTTCGTCGATGTCGAACTTTCCAAAAAACTGGCCGGATTCGGTTTCAAGCCGGAAGATACGGCGATCTGCGTTGCGGAATACCAGAACTCTCTCGGAAAGATGAAGGAACTTATGCTTCAATGGTATCGCAATGAAATCTCAGACAAGGAATACGATGACAAAATGCTCGATGTAAGCCGTGATTTTTACAAGGATCTCGCGTCTTCTGTCGGCGAAAATCTGGCCTCGATCACTCTTTCAGTCGTTCTTCCCGATCCCGAATACAGAAAAAAAATGTTTGAAGGAAAATAATCAGTCGAGTTTGAATTCTTCTTTCCAGTTGTCGGCTTTATCCCAGTTGGGCTGTTCTTTTTTGTCGAAAAGATAGTTCCCCATTACGAGATAATCCATTTCGGTGCGCATGAAACAGCGGTATGCGTCATCAGGCGAGCAGACAATAGGTTCTCCTCGGACATTGAAAGAAGTGTTGACAACGATCCCGTAGCCCGTTTTCTGCTTGAAAGTGTTGATGAGCTGCCAGTATTTGGGATTGGTCTCGCGGCTTACGCTCTGGATCCGCGCCGAAAAATCGATGTGTGTGATCGAAGGAACATCGCTGCGGAGGAAGTAAAGCCTTTCGTAAAGCGGCAGTTCCTCATATTTTTCGGGAAGTTTAGTCCGTCTTGATTCAAGGACCGGAGCAACAAGAAGCATGTAGGGCGAAGCAGTGTCGATATCGAAAAATGTCGAAATGTCTTCTTCAAGGACCGATGGCGCAAACGGCCTGAAACCTTCTCTGTATTTGATTTTAAGGTTGAGTTTTTTCTGCATTTCAGGGCATCTCGGGTCACCTAAAATCGAGCGGTTACCCAAAGCGCGCGGACCGAATTCCATTCTTCCCTGGAACCAGCCGATTACGGTGTCGTTGTTTAAAAGATCGGCCGTTTTATCGCATAACTCACTGAAATCATCGAATTTTTTGTATTTGGCACCGTATCTGCGGGCAACGTTTTCAATATCGCGGTCGCTGAATTCCGGGCCTAAATAAGCGCCTTTCATTGAATCGCGTTTTTCGATATTCGTCCTTTCGTGACCGAATGAAATGTAATGAACCGCCATCGCAGCGCCGAGTGAGCCGCCGGCATCGCCTGAAGCAGGCTGGACCCAGAGCCCTTTGAACATTTTCGTGCGGAGAAGTTTGCCGTTAGCGACACAGTTGAGGGCGACACCGCCTGCAAGAACGATATTTTCCGATTTTGTGAGTTCTTTTGCCGTTTCAGCGAGTTTAAGCACCATTTCTTCGGTGATTTCCTGGATCGCGAAAGCCATATTCATGTAGTGCTGGTTGAGCTCGCTTTCTGACTTTCTGCGAGGGAAGCCGAAAAGTTTTTCCCATTTGGCGTCGTTCGTCATGCTGAGTCCTGTCGCGTAGTCGAAGTAATCCATATTGAGCAAAAACGAACCGTCTTCTCGCAGATCGATCATATTTTCAAGGATCTTGCGCTTGATCTCTTTTGTCTCCTCAGAGTGCTTGTTGCCGTAAGGAGCGAGACCCATGAGTTTGTATTCGCCGCTATTTACCTTGAAGCCGCAGTAGTAGGTGAAAGCAGTGTAGAAAAGGCCGATCGAGTGCGGGAAGTCAAGTTCTTTCAACACAGTGATTTTATTGCCTTTTCCGTGACAGATCGTAAGAGTTCCCCACTCGCCTACTCCGTCAAGAGTGACTATCGCGGCATCTTCGAAAGGTGAAGGATAAAACGCACTCGCCGCATGAGACAAATGGTGTTCCGGGAAGTAGAGTTTCGGGATCCTGCCGCCAAGTTTCGCAAGTTCTTCGCGCAGCATATCTTTCATGAAAAGTTTTTCTTTGATCCAGACAGGAATTGCCGAATTGAAACTCGTTAGTCCTTTAGGTGCAAAAGCGTGGTAAGTTTCAAGCAGTCTTTCGAACTTGATGTAAGGTTTGTCGTAAAAAGCGACCGCTGTAACATCGTCAAGCGTGATCCCGGCATAATCAAGAACGAATCTGCATGCGTTTATCGGAAACGACGGATCCTGCTTTTTGCGGGTGAAACGCTCTTCGTGAGCTGCGGCAAAAATGTCGCCGTCAATCAGAAGAGCCGCCGCACTGTCGTGATAATATGCTGAAATTCCTAATATTATTTCTTTTTTCATGCCAAACCCGAACTAAAAAATTGTGTAAATAAAGGGAGCGATCGCGCTCGAACTAGAGAGAACTATGAGAAGTCCGATGAGCAATAGAACGATTATTGACGGGAGAAGCCAGAATTTTTTACGAACTTTAAGGTATTCCCACAAATCTTTCAAAAGTTCCATTTTTATCTCCTTTAGTAAGGTTTATCGAGGTCGGCCGCGGTGTACTCGTGGTTTCTTTCAGCAAAAACAGATGTCTTTTCATGCCTGAACTGATGCAGACGAAGCGAATCCTTGCCTAAGATCCGGCGCAAGAGCCCCATCGGAAAGACAACGAAAAAGAAAACGAGCGCAAGCATTATTTTGGACATAACTGTGCCCAAAATGCGCGAAAGCCCGAACCACAAAAAAGCAAAAGGTTTGAAAATTATCGGGCAGATCATATCAACAACAAGAATTGCCATCGCCGCCCAGAGCCATGCGTCGTGCCTCAGCACAGCAAAGCAGATGAGAGCTATGAGAACGAGAGCCATTCCGCTGTCGGATGCCTGTTTTTTTGTTATCGGAGCTTTCTTTGAAATTTTGTTTTGTTTGAATGTATCCATTTCACACCTTTAAAAAAACCGCGAAATTTTAATCATGACAAATTTTTCGTCCAATTTTTACTCCTCGCAGACCGCTTTAAAAAAATTCGATATTTGCCTTAATCATTTTTTCGAGGGCGTTCCGGGCTCTGTGAAGGCGGACTTTCAGAAGATTTTTGTCTATACCGATAAGTTCGGCTGCCTCTGAATGATCCATTTCCTGCAGATCGATCAGCGTTATGACTTCACTGTACGGAAGCGGCAGTCTGGAAATGAGTTCCCGCAGCATTTTGGCACGGTCTTCCCTGATGAGGGAAAGTTCCGCAGCCATGTCGCACGACGGCTCAAAACCTTCAAGTTCCTCTATGCTGACACTCCGCTGGCTCTCGGAAAGATAATCCATATAGCTGTTTCTGATAATTATCCAGAGCCATGTCGAAAAAGATGATTTCCCTTCGAATTTTCCGATGCATGAGAATGCTTTCACCAGTGATTCCTGGTAGATCTCTTCTGCGACACCGCGGTTCCCGCCGCAAATGGAAAGCGCAAAAGAAAAAAGCTTCTGCCCGCTGCTTTTGACAAGCTCGCCGAAAGCCTTTGTATCTCCGGCGGCCGCCCGTCTGACGAGCTTTTTTTCATCGGACAAACTCATGCTCAGCCGTCAGACGAGTTTAAGATTTATCTTTGCATCGTGCTTTAAAATATCGAGCGCCTTCTTTTTTGTGTCGCGGAGATACCACTTTTTGAATTCATAAGGCATGAAGGAACTTTTGACCCCGTTTATGATCAGATCAAGAATATTCTGGCCCGAAAGATTGAATGTCTTGTATATGAGGTAGTATTCGTCGGTCATAGTCGTATTCGTTATGAGCCTGTTGTCGGTATTGAGCGTGACGCGGAGTCCGAGATCGAGGTAGAATTTGGCAGGATGATCCTCAATATTTTTAACGGCTCTGGTCTGGACGTTGCTCGAAGGACAGAGCTCAAGCGGAATTCTGTGGTCGTTGACATAATTCAGAAGGTCGCCGTCCTCGCGAAGCCTTACACCGTGGCCGATCCTGTGGGCACCGCAGTAATGCAGCGCCTGATGGATGCTGTCAGGGCCATAAGCCTCGCCGGCATGGATCGTGACATTTACATTGTTCGAAAGAATGAGCGAAAAGGCACCCAGATGATCACGCGCCGGATAGTTGTATTCTGCACCGGCAAGGTCAAAGCCTACGACACCGCGGTTTTTGAACGCGACCGCAAGCTCGGCCATTCTGAGACTTACATCCGGCGAGATGTTTCGCATTCCGCAGATTATGACGCCGCTTGTTACGCCGAAATCGCGCTGTCCCGCCTTGAGACCTTCGATAACAGATTCGAGGATCACCGGCAGAGAA
The DNA here is from genome assembly GCA_002310035.1 of bacterium UBP6_UBA1196. Taxonomy (GTDB): domain Bacteria; phylum UBP6; class UBA1177; order UBA1177; family UBA1177; genus UBA1177. Next base: position 9,429 of record DBYC01000002.1, on the reverse strand, counting down.
AGCCCTTTCTGCGTGTGAAGTATCGGAGAATAACGCACTTCGAAGTACTCGACATTCTCTTTTGCGCAGTCTTCCGAAAGCTCGTATGCAGCACGGTAAAGGTTTTCCTTGGTCTGGAGAACTTTCAGGGTTATTTCGAAACCTTTGAGGTAATCGTTGAGCGAAGCGTGGATCCTGCCGGGACCGATCAGCTCGCGCAGTTCCTCAATAGAACCGGCGCCGAGATCGATTTTGTCTTTCTTCGCCAGTTCCCATATCGTTTCAAGCCTGAGCGAACCGTCCAGATGGACATGCAGGTCGGTTTTCGGAAGTTTCTCAAAAAAATCCCTGCCCAGAGCGCCGCCGGAAGCATCCGAACCGTGTTTCAGTTCATCATTTTGCACTCTTTGACCTCCATTTCGACCATGGTAGCATATCCGTCGACCCTGAACTCCTCGCCTATGCGGACATTGTGGGTGTAGAAAGTTACCCTGCCCTGCGAAGAATCAGGCTCCTCGAGATAACAGATCTCCCTGACTTTGCCGGTTTCTTCGTCCAGTTTGACTTTCGTTCTGTAAAGCTTGTCGTGATTAAGGTAGTAAGTCTCGCTCTTTGCGACGGAAGAACCTTCAAGCTGAAGGACGAAATATGTAACCATGCCGTTTTCGTCGACATGGGACGGATCGTCTGCGAAAAATATCTGGAAAATCGGGATCTTGTAACCAGAATTAAGAGTCAGTTCCTTTCTGATGACCCACATCGACGAATTTATCGTGATGGACTCGTTCAGCTTGTTGCGGTAAATGAGATTTCCGGAACCATAGGAAATCTCCTCGGCATTTCCGTCATTTATCGTGCCGAGGAACTGGAACGAGACATCCCAGATCTTGTCGGCGGCATCTTCATCGGGAATAAAATCGTCATCCTCGTATTCTCTGTAATAGGATTCGCTGTCGTTCTGGAAATCGTCGACTTCGTACTGATTCTCGCCGTTCTGGACACATGAAACAAAAATTACCGGGAACACAAGAACCAGAAAAGCCAAAAAAATGTTTTTCATACTTTCCTCCAAAAAAACAAAATCCAATTATTATAGCCAAAATGATTTTTTCCGCAAAAAAAGTTTTCCGGAAGTTTGCGGCGGCAGGCGGAACATCCCCCAAGCACAACAAAAATCTTGCTTTTTCAACTTTTCTGACTATACTCCCTGCGCTAATTGTTTTTTGAACAGTGGAAATCTCCTTGTTCAATGTTTTGGACTTTATACCCATAAGGAGGAATTATGGAAAGAAAACACTATGAGCTTACTGCCATCCTCAGACCGGAAGGCGGTACAGAAGCTATCAAGCAGTTCGCTGAGCGCGTAGACGCGATCGTCAACGACTTCGGCGGCAAAGTCGTCGCTCTTCATTCCTGGGGCGAAAGAAAACTCGCTTACGAAATCAAAAAGAACCTTAAAGGCCACTACCTGCTTTTCGACATCATCGGAAACGGCAAAATGGTTGAAGAAGTCGAAAGAAACTTCAACATCTGGGAAGTCGTTCTCAAGTTCATGTCGGTAAGAGTCGACAAAGTGGAAAACCTTGACGAGATGCTTGAATCCGCAAAAGGAATCGCTTCTCTCTTCGAAAAACAGGAAAAGAAGGCTGAACAGCCCTACGAAGAAGGAAGAAACGGATTCGAAGACATCAAGAAATACAACGAAGAGCTTCAGAAATCACTTGGCAACGCCGGTGAAGAAGACGAAGATGTTCAACTTTAAAAAGGGAGAGTGATATGGCTTCATACAAAAAAAGAAAAGTCTGCCGTTTCTGCCTTCACACCGAAGTGGAACCGGATTATAAAAATGTAGATCTTCTTCTCAACTACATCACCGAAAGAGGTAAAATCATCCCGAGAAGAATCAGCGGCGTATGCGCAAAACACCAGAGAGAGCTTTCGAGAGAGATCAAAAGAGCAAGATCGATCGCGCTTCTTCCCTACACTGTAACCGGAAGATAGGAGGGTAAAATGAACGTTATACTTGCTAAAGACGTTGAAAAACTCGGCAAAGCGGGCGAAGTCGTAAAAGTAAAAGACGGCTATGCACGCAACTATCTCATTCCGCAGGGATTTGCACTTGTCGCAAACGAAAAAAGCGTAAAACAGCTTGAGTTCAACAAAAGAATGATCGAAAAGAAGATCAATGTCGAACTTGCGAAAGCTAACGACCTCGCTTCGAAACTTGCTGCATGCGAGATCAAGATCAGCAAGAAAGTCGGCGACGAAGGCAAACTTTTCGGCAGCGTTACAAGCAGAGAGATCGGCGACGCGCTCAAAGAAAAAGGTTTCGATATCGACCACAAAGACCTTATTCTTGACACCAACATCAAGAAAAGCGGCGTTTACGAAGTCGAAGTCAAACTTTTCAGGGAAGTCCGCGGCGTTTTCAAACTTTTCGTAGTTTCAGAAGAAAGCGGAGAGGTTGCAGAAACCCCCGCTGAATAATAGTGAATCATGTCCGATTCAGTCAGAATTTTACCGTCAAATACAGATGTCGAGGCGGCTCTTCTGGGCTGCCTCCTCAATGACGGAAGACTTTTTTCCGAAGTAGAAGATTCGGGACTTCTTCCCGAAGATTTCTCGTCCGAACGCCATGCGGTGGTTTTCCGTGCGATAAAGGCGATCTTTGAGGCGCAGATGACACCGGATGTCCTGACAGTCAACGATGAAATTTCGAAGATGAAGAATCCTGTCGAGCCGGCTTTCGTCTACGATCTGGCAAACAACGCGCCGATAATCTATGAAAACACTTTGCAGGAATACTGCACTATCATCCTGGAAAAATCACTTTACCGTGAGGCGATATCGGTCTGCGAAGAAACCATAGACTCTGCTTTTGCCCAAAACACAAAGTTTGACGAGCTCACCGACAAGGCGACAAGTTCGCTTATCGCGCTCAACAACCGCAAACAGACGACAAGCGTCAGATGCATCAGGGATCTGATCATGGAACAGATCCAGAAAATACGCGAAAGGCAGAAAAACGGTTCGACGATCCAGGGGATCTCATCGGGTTATCCGCGTCTTGACAGCCTGTGCAGCGGTTTCAAGCCGGCGGACATGATCGTTCTGGCCGGAAGACCAGGCATGGGAAAAACAGGTTTCGCCCTGAATATTCTGCTTGCAATGGCGAAAAACAACCTGAATGTTCTTTTTTTCTCATTGGAAATGTCGGTCGACCAGATCACGAACAGGCTTCTCAGCATCGAATGCAGCGTAAGTTCCCAGAACATTCTCAACGCAAAACTTGACCCGGAAGAGATAAACCGGCTCTGGGACGGAATGGGAAGAATAAAGGATCTTTCGATTTTTATTGACGAAACTCCATCCATCACCATTTCCGAGCTCCGCTCGAAAGCAAAGAAAAAAGATATGGAACTTCGCAAGACCCCGAATCTTTTAAGGCAGACTCCCAACAAGCTCGACTGCATTTTCATCGACTATCTTCAGCTCATGGACTGCAATCTCTTCAAGGAAGATAAAGTACGCCAGGTCGAGTACAACTCGAAAAACATCAAAAAACTGGCGAAAGATCTGGGCATTCCGATAGTCGCAATGGCGCAGCTCAACCGAAAAATCGAGGAACGCCGCGGCGGAAAAGCCGAGATCAGCGGCAACAAACCGATGCTGAGCGACCTCAAGGACTCAGGTTCGATAGAGCAGGATGCCGATATGGTAATGTTCATCCACCGCGAGGACATGTACAGAAAAAACGACGAGGAGAAAAACAACGAAGCCGAAATTTTCGTCCAGAAAAACCGTCACGGCCCGACCGGAACGGTCAAACTCCGCTTTACTCCGCAGTATATGAAATTCACTCCGCTCGACCCCGTTTCAGACAGCTACGAACAATAGGCTGACCTCACCCCAAACCCCTCTCCAGAATGGCGACGGGCTTTTGCCGGCAATTATTTCAAAAACTCGTATTCATAGACTTTTACGGAGATTTTGGCGCGGGAACCTTCATTTTTCCACTCAAAATGGAAAATCTTCCGCTGACTGTTTTCCATTTTGAAATTCGTTAAAAGATTCCTCAAGTTCTTTTTCACTTGTTTCCAGCATTCCGGCTGCTGCATGAAAATCAATTTCTTTCATGCTCAACGCCTGAAAAACGCAGTTTCTGAAATTTGTATCTTCAAAGTGAAACAGTTCCTTGGGCAGAGCTTCAGGTTCGTAATGATCTTTAAAATCATGTTTTTTCCAGTTTTTGTATATGATTCTGAATTTTTGAAGGATTTCCGTGTAATTTCTGGAATATGCATTGCAGTATTGACGGAGTGCAAGTTCGTAGCTGACTGAAAACTCACGCTTTATTTCCAAAATTTTATTGATGAAAGAAAATTCAGTTGTTTTCATTACTTTTTCACGGACAACATTTATTGGCAAAAGAAATTCTGCAGCAAAGGTATTGGCATCGTCTTCTTCCTGCGATTTAGAGTCTTCCTCCTTTATTTCTCCGTTGTATGAATCCGGATGTAAAATTATATGACCCAATTCATGAATCAGTGTAAATATCCAACGTTCAACATTTGCTGTTCCTGTGTTTACAAAAACCGCAGGACCGCCGTCATCCTTATTTACAGAAAGTCCGAATGTCTTGCTGATTCCGAAATTAAAATAAAACTGCTTGATTCCAAGCGAGGTCAGTTGGCCGCAGAAATTAGTTATAGGGACATTCTGTGAAATATTCAGTATTTCCCGCAACTTATGAGCAGCTTCCACCGGGGAAGAAGGAAAATCGGAAAAATCTGTGACATTCAAAGGAGAAAATTTTTCAAGCTGCCTGTATAAAAGCAATTTTTCCGAAACAGTAAAAAGCAAAGTCTCTTTTGCGGCCTTTTCCCTGGCGGACATATTTTTGTTTGTTCTGTATCGGAGTGATTTCAGACACGGATTTGCCTCAAAAAGTTTGCCTTCATCGATATTTAAACCCTTAGATAGTTTTTCAATAGTTGATAAAGACGGATCAGTTTTTAAATTTAAAATATTGGAAATCGTAGCCCGGCTGACTTTGGACACTTTTTCAAGTTCCGGAATAGAGAGGCCTTTCAACTTCATTAAACGACGTAAGTTTGCACTTAAATTTTCTTTTAACATACTCCCACCTTCAAAAAAAACAACCAAACAACAGCGAACAATAATTCTCAATTCGATTCTTGTCAAGTGTTTATAACAGCTATTATTTTTAACATCTTCTCAATGATGTCTTTAAAAATAAATATTTTATTGTTTGATTATGTTTTTATTGACATAACAACCAGCATGTGGTAGATACATAATGAAAATGCCCATTGCTAATATTAGCGGTATCAGCAACGGGCTGGAAATAATGTTCCGATTGTGGAACAAACGGAGATACCAAGACGGTATCAAGAAAAGCAAACTGAGTTTACCCGTTTTGGCATCTCCGTCAACAAAAAATTGCTGAGGAGGCAATTATGATAATTTTGAAATGGAGACTGCGAAATGGGTCAGGGAATTTCTGGTCATGATTCAGCTGGCGGTATGCCGTCAGGCGACAGAAACGGAAAAATTACGGATGGACAGAATGCTGGAAACGGAAAAAACAAATTTTCCGACAAAAATGAGTGGCCGCCAGATTTGGAAGAAGGAAAGCAGGGAAAACACATGAAAGGACATCCGAACTATCAACCCGGAAAAAGCACTTTGACTATTTCGATGGAAGAGGCAAAACAGCTTGCGGCAGAATATTCCGGTAAAGGCCGAGTGGTTGGCAATTCCAAGACAAGCAACAAAGAATGGGTAGATTTTGGCGAAATTATTGGCATTTATCGAGACAAAAATGGCAATGAATATCCTACAACCAAGGGAATAATTCATCATGGGAAAAATGGTTCTCATATTGTTCCCGCAGATCCGGAAGGAGAATATTAATGATTTTAAATCCAAAAGAAGAAGGACGTTTTTACAATTTTTTCTGTTTTATAACAGATCACAAAAAATCATCTTACAAATTTGTTTTTGCTGATGGCGAAATAAAATCAGGCAAATATTTCAGTAATGCTGAAAGCGACAACTGTCTTGAACTTGACGATCCTGAATATGAAGAGTTTTGGACTGTTATCTTTGAAAGCATTGAGACAGGCGATCTTTTTGAGATTACTTACCACAATATGCCTGTTGAAGTCTGGTGTGACGGTATCAAAATTGATTTTGGGGAATAGGTCGGAAGGAGAAAAATGTGGCTAAAAAACCAGTCAAAGATGTTTTCGGAATATGGCAGTTCAAGGAAGCCGTGAATTTGGTAGGTAAATATCAAATTCCGGAAATTTACGGAACTTACAGAATCCCGGACGCTCTTGTTCCCTTCAGTAAATGCGGAAAAGAAACCGAGACGCAGAATAAAGCTGTTCATTTCTACGAATTTGATGAAAAATTTGTTCCAGCAATCAACAGCGAAGCAATATTAACGAGAAAACTTGAGATTTTCCGCCGCTATCAGAGCGTTATTCTGCCTGATTGCAGTGTTTACCGCGATTTTCCATTGGCAGTACAGATTCATCAGGTTTTCAGAAGCAGAGCTGTCGGAAATTTTCTGATGCGGAACGGGATAAATGTTATTCCGAATGTCCGCTGGGGCGATGAAAGAACCTATGAGTTCGCGTTTGACGGCATTTCGACCAACGCTGTCGTGGCTGTAGGAGCACAAGGCGGCTACGGCGACGATGAAGAAACGAAAGATTGTTTTAAAAAAGGTTTTATGAAAATGCTGCATGTTCTGCATCCGCAGACAGTTCTTTGTTACGGCAACATTTCGGACGATTTAAGAAATGCTGTTGAATATGAAAAAGTGAAAATCAGGTTCTATCCGACCGAAATTTCAAAACGGACAGCTAAAAAACGCGATCCGCAGACGAAACTTGAGTTTTAATAGGTATAATTAACTTACTTCAAAAACCCGTATTCATAGACTTTTACGGCGATTTTGGCGGCGAGAACTTTCATTTTTCCGCGTAAATCCTGAATGAGCGCAGTATATTTTTCATCTTCGGAAGTTGCGTTCATTCTGCCGTTGGTTTCACCCTGAAAATATTTTCTGATGTCGTAAAACGAAGCGTCGGGATTCGCGTTTTTCTGTGCGTGATAGTATCGCCACAGCTCTAAACCGGCATCATAAACTGCCTGCGCCGCGGGCGAAAAAACCATCTTTTTCGATTTTTTTGTGGTTTCGGCATTAAAAAGTGTTGCCTCAGTTTTGATTTCGACCTCGCCGTTTATGAAGCGGTGCATGAAATCTGATTTGAACGCGTTTTTGCAGCCGACTTCGCGCTCCGTAAACGGAATCCAGTGATTTTCGCCATATTCCGATTGAATATTATTGTTAAACAATGTCCAAATTAAGCAATTGGATTGAAATTCCTCGTCTTTTTCCCAATCTTTATTCGGAGCAAAAAATTGGTCTCTATCGTTTAACCAGGTAGCTACAATTGTTTTTCGCACAGCAAAATAAACACATGCCCAAATCAGATTTTGAGGTGTTATCAAAAACTGTCCAGCAGCTTTATTATAAACCATTTTTTCATGATTTATTTGAATGATGCTTTGCTGCTGGAAATCGTTCCCCATAAATGGAAATTTCCCTAAAATAAAATCGCTTCTTTTGCCGCGAACAGGTTTTATCCATTCATTGATGTATTCTGCATTGTCGTAAGAATAAAAATTTTTGTTTCCGATTTTTTCTCCTTCTTTAGAAAAAACATCTGACGAGATAGTTGTGAATTTTTCTTTTTTGGATGTGTCCCAAATTATAAAACCTATTGGGAAACTGCCCTTTACATTATCAAAAGTATTGGCGGGAACAACAAACATTTTTTCTAGTTTGGCCAAGAAAAACTTTCTGAAATCAACAAAATGCTGACCTTGTAAGTGTTTTAATTTTGAAAATTCAGCGAGAACACACCCTGGGATTTCAAAATAAATTCGTGTAAAAAATTGAGTAAAAAGTTCTCTGTTGCCTTGCCCCAAAAGATTAGCGTATTTTTTATTTGTTGCAGATTGTTCAACTGCAATTTTTCCATCTTTTTCAAAAATTCTGGAAGGTGCTTCCGCATACGGCGGATTTATATAAATTACTAGCTTTTCCCTTTTCTTCGGATCGTTGATGATCTTTTGCAGCTCTTCCGGACATTTGGAAAAATCATCATTCAAAAAATCCATTTGAAAAACATGATTCTCAAACATATTCCAGCCGTT
>DBYC01000002.1:0-1149 GCA_002310035.1 bacterium UBP6_UBA1196 | reverse complement strand
CGGTAATTCGTAAGGCCGTTGAGCAGGTTTCCTGTTCCGGCGCAGCAGTCCCAGATGTAGTATTCATCCTGCCAGTTTTCTCCGAGAACCGCCGCCAGATACTGCTGCGACTTTTCAACCCAGATCTGAGGCGTGAAAAACGAGCCTTTCCGTTCGCGGATGTCCTGTGGAACAAGAAGATCGCGCCTGCCGATGATGTAATCCCAGTATTCCTCTTTCGGCGGACGTTCGTAAATTGCCCAGAAGTTGCGGTGATCGCGCTGATTATCGAGAAAACCGACCGACATCGAAGTCAAAAACCCCATATCGTCAATCCGTTTTGCGAGTTCGTATTTTGTCTTTTTCAGGACGACAAAAAGATTCTCCTTCAGCGACTCGTTCTCGCTTGAAAGCAAGTCGGCTAAAAAGAAATCCGCCGGAATTATTCCGGATTTCTGCGCCTTCTCCCAATCTACCGCGATGGAATCCTTGACCGATTCAGTCCATTTCTGGAAAACAAAGACGAAGTTGTTTTTCGTGACAGAAATTTTTACGGAATCACTTTCAACTGATTTGAAATTAAGCTTTATGAATTTCTGCAACTCTTTGGAATCAGTAGCATATTTAAAGAGAATTGAATTTTCGGAGAGCTGCCTTTCGCAGAGCGCGTGAAGCTGTTTGAACTCCTTCGTTTCATGGTTTGACGGTGCAACATTCCAGTTGAAATCGTTCTGATAGAATACTTCCTGAATGCTGTGATACTCGATGAATGCGAACTTTTCGGCATCAAATGCACCGATATATTTGGGCGGCAGATATTTTTCGAAAGTCTTTTCCTTTCCGATTGTAAGAATGAGCTGGACAAAACTTTCAAAAATATCGTGCGATTTTCCCTGCTTGGCCTCTGCCCACAAAAAAGATTCGATCACGAAATCAATATTGCCCAGCTGTGTGTAGCCGTAATCTTTGAAAAAATCGTCTCTGACTGCGTTTTTCAGCGGTTCTTCACGTAACTTTGAGTAATTCATGGCAAAACCCTAATAAAATCAAAAACGGGAGATTTTAAGGAAAAACATGAGAAAAACAAATTTAATTTTTTGCTTGACAAACCACTTTTTTTTATTACAAACCGACAGTTTTTTGTTTTTTTGTCTTTTTTGCTCGAATGTT
>DBYC01000014.1 GCA_002310035.1 bacterium UBP6_UBA1196 | reverse complement strand
CGGCTCTCTTCTTCCTGTATCCGGAATCTCTTCAACAACAGTGTGCCGTCTACGGACTCTGAAACAGAATCCTTTAAAATCAGAGAGCTCTTGAAAAATAAGAAATTTTTAGGTTGGAAAATTTAGAAAATCCCGGAAAGTCCGTGAATCTGCCTGTCTGTTAAAAATTCATGCAGTTTTTATACTCTAGGAAAGGAAGGACCCATTCTTTATTTTCAAGTCCCTGTTCTTCAAAAAAGTGAAGAAACGCCTTGAGAATGGAGAAATCCATGCCGATGAGGGCATTCGAAAATCCTTCTTTGACGAGCTCTTCCCAGGGTTCGTGGTTCATCATCCTGATTTTTCCGAGAAGGAACATTATTTTGGATTTGAAATAGGAAATACCGAATTTTTCCGCATAGTTGAGAGCTTCTTCCAGAATCGTTGTCGCTTGCGGGAAATTTTTGAGCATGATGCAGATCTCGGCAAGTTTACAAGCGCTTCTTATATAAAGGATATAGATGAATTCAGCCGGGAAAACGCCTTTTCCGTCAGATTTTACAATTACATCACGGAGAAGTTTATAGCCGCGGACAGCGAAAGTGTTCGCTTCAAGATGGTTCCCGCCTTCGATGAGGATATCAGTGGTTTTGTCAATAAGGCGGAACTCGTCTTCGTAACATCCGGCGATGTGAAATTTTTTTATGATGTCGGCGACGGCCGGGAAGTTGATGTTTTTTTCATCCATAAGGAGAAGTTCCGATTTAGCGAGCATCTCGAGATGATAGTCAAAGTGCTGCTTTGCATAGGTAAGCAGTTTTTCCCAAAAGATTTTTGCCCACTGCGGTTCGACGATCCTCCAAAGTCTTGCGTTTTTGATTTCAGGCAGGATCCTGAAATCGTCTTCGGTGTCATCGGCTTCGAAAGAGGAAATTATTGTCTGGTAACAGCGTTGCGAAATTTCGAAAAATCCGAGTTTTTCCATGTAGATGGCTGACGAAAACAGGAATGAATTCATCTGTTTGTCAACTATTCCGCCAAGATTTATATAACTTAAAAGCAGCCAGTGCCTGTTGATCGAAGGGATTTCGAGATCGGTCGTAGTGAGTTTTTCCACTGTCCCGCGATAGAAAGCCCGCTCCGCTTTTCCTATCTTTATTGTCTTTTTCAGAGCGGCATAGATTGCTTTCGCCGAGAACTGCAGCGAGTCGCCGTCGCATGCAAGGAAACCTTTTTTGACAAGTTCATCAACACATTCCGAGCCGGTAGTCGAAACAAGAGTGAAAAATGTCTTCGGAACGGAATCCAGATTTAGAAGTGTGAATTCCTTCAGCGTGACCGAAAGATCTTCCGAAAGGAGGGAAACTCGTTTGGCGATAAGATCATCAATGTTGTCGGGGCACGCGAAATCGTCCGGGAGCTTGGCAAAACGCCAGCTTCCTTTCATTTCAAAGATAAGACCGAGATCCTTAAGATATTCAGTGAGCTGGGTCGTGAAGAGCATGTTGCCGCCGGATTTTTCACGGAGAAGTTTTTCCATTTCTGCCGGGATCCGTTTCGTGCCGAGGGATGAAAATATCGCAGAAAGCAGTTTTTCCTGTTCAAAACCTTTGAAATCATAGATGTTTTCCTTGTCGGCATCGGCAAGTACCGGCGCATCCGGAGTGACTATGCAGATAACAGCAAGCGGAGCACAGTCGAAAAGGGAGCGGAGGTTCGAAAGGAATTTTATTGTCCTGACATTCAGCACATTAGCGTTGTTGACAATCCACAGGACCGGCTTGTTTCGGCTGAGACAATACATGATGTAGGAAAGAAGATACTCCATATCATGTTTCGGCAGCTTTGTCTTGAGCGGCACGAAATTGAGGCACACAAGAGCATTGAGGCACTCTTTTTTCCCGTCAGGAAGTGCATCCCCGAAAAGAGTTTCGATTTTTTTGCCTGCTTCCGCCGGATTGCTTCCGCTGATTTTCATCAATTTTTTTATAAGGTTGATAAAAATCATGAAGTCAAAATCGAAAATATTGGCGTCGCTTGCGACAACTCTGAAAGCAGTGTCATCGGATTTGTCGTTTTTCTCGGAAAAATCTTTCATCTTTCCAAAAAAACATCCTTTTCCAATTCCGGCGGTACCGCGCAGGAAAAACAGGCCGCCTTTGCATACGCGGAAATTCTGTTCGATTTTTCTGAGCATCGGAATGCACGATTCACTGAATTCCGGCAGAACGGTTTCTTCAATCATTTTGTCAAAAGAAACATCGTAGTTTTCGTGGACCGTGTAAGGTTTCAGAGTGTAGTCCGAAGCCTTTTTTACAAGAATATACTCAGCTTCCTGATCCGAAGCCGTATTTGCCGCAACGGTTGCAGCTGCCGCAGCTGTTTCCGGTTTGGTGTCTATTTCGATCTCGACGTTTTCTTCGACGGCAGGAGCAGCTGATTCCGCTTCTTTTATTTCTTCCGGTTCTGTTTCATGAATCGTTTCTGGTGTTTTTTCGGGAATTTTTTCCTGAGGTACTGTTGTGTCGGGCTCTAAATCCAATGTTATTTCTTCCTGTTCTTCAGGTTCAGGTTCGAATATTTCCTTGGTATGCCGCTGGAGAACTTCTGTCGCATCCTTGGTGACTTCTGTTGTCAGTGAAGTGAGTTCCGCAAAAAGTGCATCGAAACTGTCTTGGGCTTTTTTCGGTTCTTCTTTCTTTTTTGTTTCTTTGAAAAAATCTTTCGCAGAATCCCATTTTGTTATGAAATCACCTGACGATTTTTCGTTTTCGATGGCTTCCAGAGTTGTTCTGCTGCGGCGTTCCTTCTCTTTTTTCTTCTGTTCAAGAACTTTATTTTCGAACTGCAGGTCGAGTTTCGGTTCAGATTCCTGCGGATCCGGCTCGTCATTTATTTTTATTTCGATCGTAGGACGGGGTTTTTTGTCGGGAGCAGTCTGGACTTTCAGTGTCTTTTCACCTGGATTTTCGTTGTCTGGCGCAGCTTCGATGCCGAGATCGATTTCAAGAAAACTTTCGCTTTTTTCGTTTTCGGAGGATTCGGCCCCTTTTTCGGAAAAGCCGCGCGGAAGATCGTCGTCAAACTCGATCTCTATGCCGCCGTGACCTTGATTCCTGGCGGTTTCAGCAGTCTGCTCTTTTGCTTTTCCGCCGGAAAGTTCTTCAAGTTTTCCGCCGCACGACATGCAGAATTTCGCGTTTTTGTCATATTTTATTTTGCATACCGGGCAAAACCGACCGAGTTCTTTGCCGCAGCCGACACAAATTCCGGCCTCTTTGCTTTCATCAAGCCATGAACAGTAAAAACATTTCATTCGACACCTATTTTCCCGCCATTAAAGCTGCCATTCGGTCAAAACCGAATCATCGCCGTCCAGAGTATATATTTTCACATTAAAAAATTCCATAATTTTTTTAACTGCTTCTTTTTCGTGCAGAGCGACCGAAACGGCTGTCGCGGCTGCATCGGTCGAAGCCGCGTTTTTACCGATTGCCGTTACCGATTTCGCGCCTTTGACGGGATGGCCGGTTTTAGGGTTCACTATGTGCGAAAAAGTCTGCCCTTCGATCACAAAAAAGCGCTCATAATCGCCGCTTGTGGCAACTGCGGTACATCCTGAGCTCAATTCGATTTTCTTTAATATTTCAGACTGGTTGGCCGGATTCCTGATGCCGACTGTCCACGGTTTTCCAGCTTTGTTTCCGCAGATCAGCATGTCGCCGCCGTAATTGACGATGAAATTTTCTATTCCGTATTTTTTCAGGATTTCGCCTGCTCTGTCAATGGCATAACCTTTTGCAACTCCGCCGAGATCGATTTTTACTCCGTCGCCTGCAAATTTGATTTTGTTTTCAGAGCAGTTGACATTCAGCTTGTCTTCGCCGACAAAGCGTTGTTTTTCATCAATAATCTTATCGTCAGGGATCTTGTTCCCGCTGCTTTCCCAAAGAGCGCCGGTGCTTTTGTATGTGATATCGAAAAAACCGCCGCTCATTTTGCCGTATTCAAGGCTTTTTTCAATAAGTCCGCATACATGCGGCGGAACGGCAGTTTCTTTTGCGTGTGCTTCACGGTTGAGAATGGAAACGAAACTCGATTCTTTGTAGTAGCTAAGCTCGTTTTCGACGGTTTCGGCGTCTTTTTTCACCGCATTTTCGGCAGCTTCGTTCCGTTCGCCGGCGTAAATCACCGAAAGAATCGTTCCCATGCCGGAAAAAGTTATATTCTGGACTTCAGGTTTTTTTGTGCAGCCGCAGCAAAAATAAATGATGATAAAGAGAACTGAGAGTGCGGTCAAAAACCAAGTCTTTTCCATGCGCGACCCGTCAGAAGGAGTTTTTGATATTGAACTCGAACTGGAATTTCGGGTCTCCAGGCCGCGGTGTGAGCGGGAATCCCCATTCGAACGAAAGCGGAGCCATCGGCGTTACCCAGCGCAGACCGAATCCTGCGCTCCACAAAACACCGAGCGGAAGGTTGTAAATATCCTTGTCCTTTGAATTTATGTAGAAAAGATGCTCGTCCTTAGCCCAGGAGTTGCCGAGGTCAACGAATCCGACGATGCTGATCCTCATCGCCTTAACGACTGGAATTTCAAGTTCGTTGTTCATTATGAACTGCTTGTCGCCGCCGATGATGTAAGGATAGGTCGAGCTTGTCGGATCTTTTCCGTCAGACGGGATATTGTATTCGGTATCGGAACGGTCATGGTTCGGGCCGATCGAATAGAACGGATATCCGCGTACACTGTACATCCCGCCCAGCTTGAATCTTTCGGCATAGGGCAGCGATTTGTTCTGAAGATGAATATTATAGCCGATGTCGATATTCGTTCTGAAAATAATGCCCCAGAAAAGTTCCTGATACCATCTGAAGTTGAAGTCGAGGTTGAGGATGTCCTCGTCACTTCCCATCCAGCGCGGGAAATATTCCGCTCCGCCGATGATGTAGACGCCTTTTGTCGCATACATTCTGTCGTTTCTCATGTCCAGAGCGAGTCTCGCGGTAAGACCGGAAGAGAAAATGTCGCGGTAAAGGTAGTTCATCTGGTGTTCTGTCGCGCCGTTGATGTCAACTTTTTTCAGTTTGTAGCCGAGATACGCTCTCAGGTACTTCGCAAGCGGAATACCGAATGTCACGCTGAAGCCGAAACTGTTCTGGCTGTAGTCGGCATAATATTCGTATATGTCAGAATCGTAGTTCAGATATCTGTAGTAAAACGAAATATTGAACGAGACATTCGAATCAACGAACCACGGTTCATAAAAACTCAGGCTGATTTCGCGTCTCATTTTGCTGAGTTGTCCTGCAAGGCTCAGGCTCTGGCCGTAACCCAGAAAGTTGTTCTGTTCGACTTTTGCGTTCAGGAGGAAACTTTCGAACGAGGAGAAACCCGCGCCGACATTGAAAGTTCCGCTTTTGCGTTCTTTTACAGTGACGACCATTTTTGCCATATTCGGCGACGAACCGCGGACGACCTCTATTTTCACTTCGTCGTAGAAGCCTGTTCTTTTAAGGTTGTATTCGCTCTCTTTCTGGTCGGAATAGTTGTAAAGGTCACCTTCGGAAATATCCATTTCGCGGCGCAGAACCTTGTCGCGCGTTCTCTCATTTCCAGTGAACGCGATTTCCTCAATGAAGCATTTTTCCCCTTTTCTGACAATGAAATTCATGTCGACTGACTGGTTTTTGTCGTCAAGGTGCCTGCCTGGAAGAATTTCTACGAAAGGATAGCCTTCGTCGCCGTAAATGCTTTTTATTCTCTCGAAATCCTTGATGGTTTTTGAATGCTGATACCATTCGCCGGGTTTCTGGGTGAACTTGAAGTCCGGCAGTTTGCCGCTGTCAAGCGGATCGCCTTCGACAGCGTATTCTCCGACTTTGTAGCGTTTTCCTTCCTCGACAATGTAGGAAACATAAATGTCGCGTTTGTCCTTTGAAATAGTGACTGTCGGCTTCGAAACTTTGACATCGACGAAGCCGTTTTCGTTGTAGAGATAGGTTATAGCCCCCATGCTTTCCTCGAGCGCGGTTTTTTTGTAGCCGCCGTCGCTGAAAATCGAAAACAGGCTGTCTTCCTGAACAGTCATGTATTTTTTCAATTCAGCTTCCTCGAGATATTTGTTTCCGACGATAGTAACTTTTTTAACGCGGCTTTTTTTGCCTTCCGAAATTTTGAAATCTATTTCGACTTCCTGTTTTTGTCTGTTGTGTTTTATATCGGCGTCAATAGTAGCAGAAAGGAATCCTTTGTCGTGGTAAACTCTTAAAATCGCGGCGGAATTTTTGCTGATTTTGTTCATGTCGAGAAGCTCGTTCTTTTTTACTGTGAGAACTTCCTTGATGTCGTCGTCATCGATTTTCTTGTTCCCGGAAAATTTCACCGACCTGACTATCGGGAACTCGACGACCTTGAATTTGAGCGTGCGTTTTTCGGGGATATAAAAGACAGAGACATCCTCGAAAATCTCGATTTCAATGATTTTTGTAAGGATCTCGTTTATTTCCTTTTCGCTGTAATCCCGTTTTTCCTTGAAAAACTGGGTCACGATCGACTGTTCCGTTCTCGTGTTTCCCTCAACGGCAATGTCGTCCACCTGAAGTGCGGACAGAGGGAAAATTAGAAAAAAGAGCAGCGCAAAAAGCAGAAATTTATTCATAAATCGCCAACCACACCTTCATTTATCTCAATTCCTCTCCCCATTTCGGCAGCAAATTCACGGTTGTGCGTGACGAAAAGGGTCGTCAAATTTCTTTCCTCGGCAATGGAAAGAATGAGTGCTATTATCATTTTTCCTGTCTCGTTGTCCAGATTTCCTGTCGGTTCGTCCATCAAAAGGAGCGACGGCTCGGTGACAAGTGCCCTGGCGATGGCGACGCGCTGCTGTTCTCCGCCCGAAAGTTCGGCCGGTTTGTGGTTGAGTCTGTGAGAAAGTCCGACTCTTTCAAGCATGGTCGCGGCCTTTTCAAGCGATTCTTTTTTCGGACATGTCAGCATGAGCGGGATCGCCGCGTTTTCTACGGCGGTGAATTCTGGCAGAAGATGGTGAAACTGGAAAACTATGCCGATTTCACGGTTTCTGAAAGCACTGAGTCTGGAATCGGAAAACTTTGCCGGATCTTCGCCTTTGATGAGCAGTCTGCCGCTGTCGGGTTTTTCCAATGTCGCCATAATATTGAGTAAAGTTGATTTTCCCGAACCGCTTTTTCCTGTCAGAGAAAGTCGTTCACCTGCTTTCATCGTCAGGTTGACGCCGCGCAGGACATCGATCCTGTGACCTTCGACGAAGTAGGATTTTTTTATGTTTTCCAGTGTCAGAATAGCATTTTCACTCATTTACAACCTCACTACAAAGAGTGTCTCACTCATGTCTCAGCCCCTCCACAGGAGTTATTCCCGAGGCCTTGATGCTCGGGTAAAGCGTAGCTGCAACCGAAATGACCAGTGTGGCAGCGGTTACAGCCGCGAAAGTGCCTGCCGACATCTGCGCCGGAAGTTCGGAAAAAAAGTAGATTTCTTTGCTTATCGGAAACTCGACCCGTTTCAGCATGAGACATACTGCGGCTGCAATTATGGAGCCTGCGATCGTTCCGGCAAGACCTATTATGAAACCGTCAAGCATGAAAATCGCGCGGATATGCCGTTTTTTAGCCCCGATTGAGCGCAGGATCGAAATTTCACGTGTTTTGTCTATGACCAGCATTATGAGTGTCGTAATTATCCCGAAGGAGGCGACCACGGCGATAAAGACCAGGATTATGAACATTATGAGTTTCTGGAGATGAAAAAATTTGAAAGTGGTCTTGTGGAGGTCGCGCCAGTCCTGTACGGCGAACGGAAAACCTCCTGCCAGATCGCGCATATGCCATTTTATTTCCGAGATGTCCCCCGGATTTTTCACTTTTGTCGAAACAAAGCTTGCATTTTTCCCGATCCCGAGCAGTTTCTGCGAGCCGGAAAACTCCGCATAGATGTATCGCGAATCGTAATCGTACATCCCGGATTCAAAAATGCCGACGACGACCATGGTCCCGCTCACCGGAACAGTTTCGCCGGATACTTTTCCTGCACCGGAGGTCACGAGTGAAATAACAGAACCGGGAACGGCTTTGAGTTTCCCGGCAAGGTCGCTGCCGATAATTACCGGATAAATTTCGGTCTTTTCTTCAAGAAAATCATTCAGTCCGTTCATTTTTTCGAGACTTTTTACAAGATATTCGCATTTTTTTTCGGGATCAAGGCATTCATAGTCGCCGGATACCATGATCTTCGACATGTCCGCTATTTTTTTATAACCTTCGGTCTCTATTCCGTTCAAAAAAGCTGTGGCAAGTCCTTTTTCCGACATCAGCAGAACTTCCTTGAAGACGACGGGAGTCGCTCCGATGACTTCGGGAAGTGATTCGACCTTTTTGACAATATCATCGTAAGTATCAAAAATTCCTATCATTCTGTACACATTAGCGTGAGTTGTGTATTTGAAGACGACATCTTCTGTCTTGGCGATCAGTCCGTCCATGACCGAAAGGACAATGATAAGAGTTGCAACACCGAGCGAAAGTCCGAGAACTGAGATCAGCGTTATCAGGGAAAGCGTGTGTCTGCGGCGACCCTGAGTGAAATACCGGAAAGCTATGAATCTGGAAAATTCGTTCATCGGAACTCTTAAGTCAGAAAAAAGAAGAATGAAATCAAGTTGATGGCATTCGGCAAGCTATTTCTGGCCTCCGTTTTTGCCGGCCGGGATCTCTTCGGCTCCGGAATCGAACTCGCTCCGGACAACGATACCGTCGGCGAAATAGTCGGTCCTGTCGATTTTTCCGTCGAAATCCTTATCCAGCTCCTCTTTCATAACTGCACCGGTCTTTTCGTCGAAAAAACGCCATGTGTCGATTTTCGAATCGTGGTTGAGATCCATCATTTTTAAGTAGATGTGAAGGTCAAAACCGCCTTTTTTATTGGGGATTTTTTTGAAAACATTAATAATGTCGGGTTTGCCGTCCTTGTTCAGGTCGTAACGTCTTATCTCGTATTCGCGCGAGTCGAATTTGAGAGTTTCTCCTTTTGCCGTAGGTTCGTGTTTTTTTGCGGCTGCTGTTTTCTGTTTCGGCGGAACGGTTTCAGGTGCGCCTGACGATGAAGCGTCAGCAGCTGCAAGTTCCGGCAGAACAATGCCGAAAAATATGGTAAAAATCAATAAAATCAGCACTTTTAGCATTTCAAAAACCATGAGCCCTAAAAAAACGGCGATAATTTACAATAAATAGTGTAAAAATCAATTTTTTACGAAAACATAAACCCGCAGTTGTTCTTGCCAGTCTGAACAGGATTTATTGATTTTTGACGGAATTATACTATCTTCTTGCGGCAAAAACGCCGGCTTTGACGGCGTGCAAAGGATTAAAGGGATGTTTGTATATTTATCGGTATTTTTAATAATTTCTTTTCTTTTTGTGTTTTCAGCTGCGGAAAAATGTAAACCGGTCATAAAAATAATGGTCTATATCGTCGCGACCACCATTCTGACTCTGGTTTCAGGACTCAGGTACATGGTGGGAACGGATTACAAGCACTATATGGTCCTCTATTCGGATTATATAGAGAATTTCTCGATTTTTTCGCAACCGGCGCTTTCTGTTTTCGCCAAGCTTTCTTCTTTTATCTATAACGACTATGCGACATGGTTCCTGATCATGGCGCTGATCACAGTTATTCCCGTTATCGTGATGGTGGTGAAAAGGAATCAGAGCATCGAGCTCTGTATTCTGCTTTATGTTCTGTTGGGATGCTGGCATTTTTCTTTCAATATCGTCAAACAGTCCGTTGCGGCTACGATCCTTTTCTGCGGTTTTTCGTTTTTGAGAGACCGTAAATTCTGGCACTGGTGTCTTTTCTGCATGATTGCGGCGACATTCCATGTCTCTGCTGTGCTGATGATTCCGATTTACTTCCTGGCGGACGGAAAGATCGACAAAAGGCGGATAATAATGCTTGTCATGTTTGCTCTGATCATACGGATCTTTTATGACAAGCTGTTTATTCTTATAGCGTTTATGAAACGCGGGGAAGGTCTGGTCGACGCAAATTCTTCGACTGTGACGCAGTCTGTCAATCTGCTGAGGATCGTGGTTAACTGCATGCCGGTCGCGGTCTATGCGTTTTTCAGAAAAACATACAAAAATATAGAAAACGCCGATTTTTTCTGCCTTTTCAATCTTTCGCTTCTTAACGCAGTTCTGAATATTGCGTCAATGAACAGCATTTACCTCAACAGAATCTGCACTTATACCAATATTTTCAACATTCTTTTTATTCCGATGATTTTCCCTTCACTGAAGCCGGAATATGAAAAGATAAAGCCGATAGTCATGACGGCGTACACGATGGTGCTTGTGTTTTATTTCGTTTTCTGGGTCTATGACCTTTATAAAAATCCCGATATGGTCAATTACTACTGGATATTTGAAAGGTAAACCATGAATGACGAGATCATATTGACTGCCTATTGTTTTGCATACAATCATGAAAAATATATAAGACAAACTCTTGAAGGTTTCGTAAACCAGCAGACGACCTATAAATACAAAGTCATTGTGCATGACGACGCGTCAACCGACAGAACACCTGAGATCATAAAAGAATATGCGGATAAATATCCCGGGATCATAGTTCCGGTCTTCCAGCATGAAAACCAGTATTCTAAGAAGGTGAAAATGTTTGATGCGTTTATAAAACCTATGCTGGAAGGGAAATATGTGGCTTCCTGTGAGGGCGATGATTACTGGTGTGATCCGCTAAAACTCCAGAAACAGATAGATTTTCTGGAAAATCATCCCGATTTCAGCGCCTGTGTCCACAATACTGAAAAAATAAAGGCTGACGGTTCGCCTACCGGCAGATTCTACAACAAATCAGCTGTTGACGGCGAGATCACGGCAGATGAAGTTATAAAGCACAATTCTATGCTCATTCACATCAATTCTGTCGTATGCAGGAAAGAATACCGGGAAAACCAGCCTGAGGTGTTTTCGATGCCGGATGCACCGGATCTCTCAATAATCATATACCTCGCTACCGTCGGAAAAATATGGTACATGGCCGATGTAATGTCGAAATACAGACTCTTTTCCGAAGGTTCTTGGACAAGCAAAATAAAACAAAACAGGGAAAAGAGAATAGGATTTTCGAAAAAAGCCATAACGGCCTTTGAAAAAATGAACGAATATACCGGGTACAAATACAAAAATTCCTTCAACTATGTAATAAAGTATTCAAAAGCAAGGAATGCTTGTTATGAAAAGAATTTGCCGGCGATTCTGTCTCATCCCGGCTATTGGCCGATAATACTGAAAAAGTTAATGTGCAGAATAACTGATATGTTTGAAAAATAAAATTATGGGCAACAACATCAGAAACAGAGCGTTTTCCAACATTCTCTGGCGGTTGGCGGAGCGTACGGGTGCACAGGCGGTCGCCTTTTTTGTCGAGATAGCGCTTGCCCGTCTGCTTGCTCCGGAAGCATTCGGAATGGTTGCTCTGGTCATTGTTTTTATTGCAGTTCTTCAGGTGTTTGTCGACAGCGGTCTTGGTAATGCCCTGATTCAGAAAAAAAACGCCGACGATCTCGATTTTTCCAGTGTTTTCTACTTCAATATGACAGTTTGCCTTACTCTTTACGGCCTGATGTTTATTGCCGCTCCGTTTATTGCCGATTTTTACAATATGCCGGATCTGACTCCAGTTGTCAGAGTTCTTAGTTTTATGCTTGTGATTTCAGGTGTCCGCAATATCCAGCAGGCTTATGTAGCGCGCCATCTGATGTTCAGACGCTTTTTTTATGCAACTCTGGGCGGAACTGTCGGAGCCGCCGCTATAGGAATCGGAATGGCCTACAAAGGTTTCGGCGTCTGGGCTGTTGTCGCCCAGCAGCTTTTTAACGCGGCTTTGGGCACGCTGATCCTGTGGTTGACTGTCAAATGGCGTCCTAAACTCATGTTCTCTATGGAAAGGCTGAAAGGACTTTTTTCATACGGATGGAAACTTTTGGCGTCGTCTTTGATTAACACGCTGTATATCGAGATACGCCAGCTGATTATCGGAAAAGTCTATCTGCCTGAAGAGCTCGCTTTTTACAACAGATCCTCACACTTTCCTAAGTTTGTCACTGCCAACATAAACTCCTCGATAGACAGTGTTCTGCTTCCGGCGATGTCGGCAGAGCAGGATGACAAGACACGTGTCCGTTCCATGACAAGAAGGGCGATAAAAACAAGCGTTTATATTTTGATGCCGTGTATGGTCGGACTTGCTGTGTGCGCAGAACCGCTTGTCAGGCTTATCCTTACGGAAAAATGGCTTCCGTGTGTGCCTTTTTTACGGGTTCTGTGTTTTGTCTATGCTTTTCTGCCGGTACACACGGCTAACCTCAATGCGATCAAGGCGATCGGCCGGAGCGACCTCTTTCTTAAACTTGAAATATTGAAGAAAATCGTCGGTCTGACGGCTATGTTTTCAACGATATTCATCAGTCTTGAAGCCATGGTGTACAGTTATCTGATAACAACAGTCATTTCTATGTGCATAAACGCATATCCGAATAAAAAACTGCTTAATTATTCAATAAAAGATCAGCTTCTGGATATGCTGCCGACCATAGCTGTCGCATTGGCTATAGCTGTTCCGTGCGGTGCGGTGCTGCTGCTCGGGTTGAATGATGTTCTGACTTTGATCATTCAGGTTTTGACAGGAATCGTTTTTTACATCGGCCTGTCGAAGCTGTTTAAACTTGAAATTATGAATTATCTGCTTGATATGCTGAAAAGTTTTTTTGCGGATTTTAGGAAATGGAGAGAGGCAAAATGAATCTGTTCCAAAAAATTATCTTTGCTTTTAAGTGGTATTTTTTGAAGAAAAAAGGTTACAGCAATTACTACATAAGTTTTTATAGTGATGAACTGAAAAATGGTCTGAAAGACAAGAGTTTTTCTTTAAAAGATAGAAAATGGGCTTACAAAAGAGGTTTCCAGCCGTGGAGGATAAAGCAGTACGGTCTGACTGAAGAAAACTATAAAAACATAATGAGCGACAGGGATTATTTTTATCTTTACCCGATAAACAACCATTACAGCAGCTGGGTCGACGACAAGCTTTCCATGAAGTATGTTCTCGCTCCGTTTGACAGGTTTCTTCCGAGATATTATTTCCATATCATGAAAGACCGCGATATTATGAAACTTATGGATTGTCCGCAGGAACTCGGGCATGATACCGGCGGTGTGGTTTCGCTTCTGGAAAGCAAGAGGATGCTGGCCGCAAAGATGTCGGCAGGGACTTACGGCATAGGTTTTTATAAACTTGAATATAAAGACGGTGCGTATTTTGCAAACGGAGAAAAATACGACAGAAACAGTTTTGAAAGATTTCTGCTTTCTCTGGATGACTATATTATTACAGAGTTCATAGAAATGCATCCTGAATTGAAGAAGATCAACCCGGGAGCGGTCAACACCATCCGCGTCACGGTGATAAACGAGCACGGAAACGATACGATAATCCCGTTTGCATTCATGAGGATCGGAACGAAGAGATCCGGTGTCGTAGACAATGTGTCAAAAGGAGGAATGGTATGCAAAATAGATGTCGAAACCGGTAGATTTTATGACGGTCAGGTTTTGAAGGATCATGTATACGAAAACGTGGAATATCATCCTGATACGCACGAGCGTCTGGAAGGTATAGTTCCGAACTGGGAACTGGTTAAGAAAACTCTTCGTGAAATGTCGGAATACTGTCCGCAGCTTAAATGGCTGGGTTACGATATCGCGATCACGGCGGACGGATTCAGCATAATAGAGATAAATTCACATCACGGACTTCACAAAGCCCACGAATATCCGGAAGCGGTCAATAAATTTTTGTTTTCGGAACTGGAAAAGAAAAAGAAAAAATATAATGTAAAATAACGACTTAAAATTTTAGGAAGGAAGCTGACATGAAAATTTCTATATTGGGTGCAGGCAATGCAGGATGCGCGGTCGCTGCAGATTTAACACTGAAAGGGCATGAAGTGACTCTTATCAAAACTTCGCATGCATTGCATGACGACAATTTTGAATATCTGCTTGAAAATAACGGAGCGATGACTCTGGATGAGTTCGGAGATGTCAGGACGGCGTACATTCACAAAGTCACGAGAGATGTGAGCGAAATATCCGGAAGCAAGGTCATTATAATTTTTATACAGACAAAATTCCACGAACAGCTGATAGAGCGTATCGAGCCGTACCTGTGCGACGGTCAGCTTCTGCTGATAGTTCCGGGTTATTTGTCAACTGCTTATGTGCTCAAACACTGCAAAAAAGATATCATTGTGGCGGAAGGGGAAAGCTCTTTTGTTGACGGCAGAATTTTGGAGCTTGGGCGTTTCAGGGTCGGATTCCGCAATGTCAGAAATCCTGTCGGAGTCTATCCCAGAGCAAGAAAGGAAGAGGCTTTCAAAATGCTTGAGCAGCTTGACGAGCGCATAGTTCCCCTAAATTCCGTCGTCGAGGCTGCGCTTCACAATCCTAATGTGATTGTCCATACTGTCGGAACGGTTATGAGTATCCCGTGGATCGAGAAAACACAGAAGGATTTCTGCCTTTATCATGATGCCTATGCGAGAACCAATGTAGCTACATGGAGACTTCTCGAGGCTCTCGATTCGGAAAAAATGGACATCATCGAAAAACTCGGGTTCGAGCGTCTCAGTTATGTAGAGGCGTGCAAATACAGAAACTCTCTGGATGATACGATAGATGCAAAGGAAGTTTTTCTGAAATATGCCGAAATGCCCATACGCTCAAAAGGTCCGGCAAAAGTCGAGTCGAGATATATAACCGAAGATGTTCCTCAGGGGTTGGTAATGCTTGAAGCTCTGGGCAGATCGCTTGATGTACAGACTCCGATAGCTTCGTCACTGATCGAGATCGCCTCTGCAGCTTTGGGAAGGGATCTCCGCAGGGAAGGAAGGACTTTGGTTACTTTGGGAATGGAAAATGTTCACAGAATAATAGCTGATTCGCTGATTTAATTTAAGGAGATGAAAATGAATTTGAAGCAGACAGTGTTTTATTCGTTTGCCCGCAGGATTCATACTTTGATATTCGGAACATACAGCAGATATTTTGAACCTACCAAAAACAAATGGTCGCCTGAAAAGAGGCAGAGAATCCTTCAGAAACTTTACGAGATAAACATGGGACATGCATTTGATATCCGCCATCCGGTTCTTTTTACCGAAAAAATACAGTGGTATAAAGAGTTCTACAGAGCCGAAGGACTGATAAACGTCGTGGATAAGTATCTTTTCAAAGAGTATGTCAGATCAAAACTGGGAGACGGATACACTATTCCGCTTTACGGAGCCTGGACGGATTTAAAGTCATTTGAAGACGATTATGAAAAACTACCCGAAACTTTTATTATAAAATCGACTCTGCAGGGTGAAGGGCTGTTTGTAAAAAAAATAAACAAAAAAACAGTCGATTTCAGCAAGTTGAAAAAGGAACTTTCAGAGTGGCTGAAACTTAAAAATACGTATATAAATTCTTTCTGTCATGCGTATCATGAAGGTGTTCCTCGTATTTTAGCAGAAGAATATATGGAGCAGGTAGATAATCAGTTGTATGATTACAAGTTTCATTGTTTTAATGGAGTTCCTAAATTTGTATTAGTTTGCGAAGATCGTGATAAAAAAAGAATGAAGAAAACATTTTTGGATTTGGATTGGAATATTTTGCCCTGTTATAGAGAGGAAGCAGATGTCAATCCCAAAGTAGAAAAGCCGAAACATTATGAGAAAATGATAGAGATCGCTGAAAAGCTTTCCGCCGGTTTTCCGTTTGTCCGCGTTGATTTTTTCGATACGGATGAAAATCTTTATGTGGCGGAAATGACTCTTTATCCCGGCGGCGGTTTTACCCATTATCATCCGGAGTCGTTTGATAAGGAACTGGGCGATCTGTTTCAACTGCCTGAAGGTTATTAGCGCATGAAAAAACTTTTATTGCTTGGCGGATCTGCGCAACAGGTCATTGCGATAGAAACAGCTAAAAAACTCGGATGTTATACGGTCTTATGCGATTATCTCACGGATAATCCGGGGCAGTATCACGCGGACAGATTCTATCTTGTAAGTACGACCGACAAGGAGGCTGTTCTGGACGTCGCAAAAAAGGAAAAGATCGACGGAATTCTTGCATACGCTTCCGATCCAGCTGCACCCACCTCGGCTTATGTCGCGGAAAAACTGGGGCTTCCCGGAAATCCTTACGACTCGGTCGAGATCCTCTGCAACAAGGACAGATTCAGAAAATTTCTTGCGGAAAACGGTTTCTGTACTCCGAAAGCCCAAGGTTACATTGATATAAAATCTGCGATGAGCGACATCGAAAACGGTTTTTTCAAAATGCCGGTCATTGTAAAGCCGGTCGATTCGTCGGGAAGCAAAGGGGTCGGAAAAATCGAAAACGCAGACGAGGCGGCTGAAAAACTTGAATACGCCATGTCGTTTTCACGTGCAAAACGCATCATCGTTGAGGAATTTGTCGAAAAATACGGCTATCAGATCGCGGGAGACGGCTTGTCGGTGGAGGGAAAACTTGTTTTCAGATATTTTGCGAACGACCATTTTGATCCGAAGTGCATAAACCCTTTTGTTCCGATTTCGGCCTCTTTCCCTTACAATATGCCTTCAGAAATCCAGAATAAAATTCATAACGAGATCCAGCGTTTGCTTTCATTGCTCAAAATGAAAACATGCACATACAACTTTGACATGCGGATCGACAGGGATCTCAATGTCTATCTCATGGAAGTTGCTCCGCGTGACGGCGGAAACTACATTCCGGATGTCATAAAATACGCGACAGGCGTGGATCTGGTCGAGTGTTCCATCAAAGCGGCAATGGGCGAACAGATAGACTGCAGCGGCTTCGGCAGCCCTTCCGGCTTTTGGTCGTACTACGCCGTCCACAGCTATGATGACGGAATTTTAAAGGATATTTTAATTTCTGATGAAGGTAAAAAACACATCGTCGAAAACCACATCATAAAAAAAGCAGGCGACAAAATTTCATCCTTTACCGGCGCGAACACGACTCTTGGATGTCTTTTAATGCGTTTTGATTCGATGGAACAGATGCTTGACATGATGGACAATTCGGAAAAATGGATCGAGGTCGTATTGGAATAATCAAAGGAATTTTTAATGGAATATACCGTCATAAAAATAGAGGACTTTGATTCTGCGGTTTTGCTTCTTGACGAGATGAGTTCATGTCTGCGTTCGCTTTCTGTCGGCCCGGATTATCGCCGAACTATGGCAGAAAAGTTTTTGAAATACGGAACGATACTGGCGGTGAGGAAAAACGGATGTTATGCCGGATTTTCGGCTTTTTACGCAAATGACACTGAGAATCTCATAGCTTTTTTGTCCATGATAGCGGTAAAGAAAGATTTCCGCGGACTTTCAATAGGCAGGCAGCTTCTTGAAAAAACAATAGACGCGGCAAAGCAGAACAATATGAAAAAACTTAAGCTTGAAGTTGCGAGAGACAATGCCGGAGCTATAAGATTTTATCACAACAACGGTTTCGAAATTTGTTCTGAAACAGAAAAAAGTTTTTTTATGATTAAGAATATAACTGAATGACCGAATATTTTATCTTTTCCGGAGACTGCCATGACGATAAACGTTACCCGTTCCTCAATGCCGGATTTTGAGGAATATTGCGAGGAAATAAAAGAGCTTTGGGAGAGCCGCTGGCTCACGAATTCGGGAGCAAAGCACCAGAAATTCCAGGCGGAGCTTGAAAAGATGCTGGGAGTTCCGCATGTCGCGCTTTTTACAAACGGACATCTGGCACTTGAAAACATAATTGCGGCTTTTGAATTCCCGAAAGGTGCTGAGGTCATTACGACTCCTTTCACGTTCGCTTCGACGACTCACGCGATCGTGAGGAACGGTCTGACTCCTGTTTTCTGTGACGTTGATCCTGAAAATTACACGATGGATGCAAGCAAGATCGAGGCTTTGATAACAGAAAAAACTGTTGCGATAGTGCCTGTTCATGTTTACGGGAATATGTGCGATGTCGAAAAAATCGCGGATATCGCGAAAAAGCACAATTTGAAGGTGATTTACGACGCGGCTCACGCTTTTGCGGTGAAATACAAAGGCGTTAGCTCGGCTTGTTTTGGTGATGCTTCGATGTTCAGCTTCCACGCGACCAAGGTCTTCAACACGATCGAGGGCGGCGCAGTCTGTTTTTCGGACGATCCGCTTGTCGACAAACTCAACAGCATGAAAAATTTCGGTATAACGAGCCCCGAAAGTGTCGAATTTGTCGGCGGGAACGCGAAAATGAGCGAATTTCAGGCGGCGATGGGAATTTGCAACCTGCGCCATCTTGATGTGGAAATCGCAAAACGGAAAGCTGTGGTAGAGCGTTATTTCAGTCACCTTGACGGAGTGAAAGGGATAAAACTATGCAAACCTGATAGTGACGTAACTCCGAATTACGCATATTTCCCCGTTGTTTTTGACGGTTTCGCGGCTTCAAGAGATGAAGTTTTTGCAAAACTTGCCGAAAACGGAATCATCGCGAGAAAATACTTCTATCCGCTCACAAATACATTCGACTGTTACAAAAATCTTCAGAGTTCAGGCGCGGAAAAAACGCCGGTCGCAGCGTACTTTGCTGACAGAGTGCTGACTCTACCGCTTTATGCCGACCTTACTTTGGAAGATGTTGACAGGATCTGCGGAATAATTTGGGAAAGGAGATAAAAATGAAAGGAATCATTCTTGCCGGCGGCAAAGGAACGAGGCTTTATCCGATGACAAAGGCTGTTTCGAAGCAGCTTCTGCCTATCTACGACAAGCCGCTGATCTACTATCCGCTTTCAATACTTATGCTTGCCGGGATCCGCGAAGTGCTGATCATTTCGACACCTGAGGACACTCCGCTTTACGAAAATCTGCTTGGAAGTGGTGAAAAACTGGGGATGAGATTCGCCTACAAAGTGCAGGAAACGCCGAGAGGGCTTGCCGACGCCTTTATTCTTGGCGAGGATTTTATCGGGGACGACAGCGTCTGCCTGATCCTTGGCGACAATGTTTTTTACGGCCAGGATATGACAAGAATGCTCAGAAAAGCGATGGAAAACAAGGTCGGAGCGACGATATTCGGTTATCCGGTGAAGGATGCGCGCTCGTTCGGCGTGGTCGAATTCGACAAAGACCGCAAGGTCATATCTATCGAGGAAAAACCTGAAAATCCGAAGAGCAACTACGCTGTTCCGGGGCTCTATTTCTATGACAACCGTGTTGTTGAGATCGCGAAAAACGTGAAACCTTCGGCACGAGGCGAAATAGAAATCACAGCAGTCAACAATGCATACCTTGAAAGCGGCGAACTCAACGTCACCCTGCTCGGACGCGGCATGGCATGGCTCGACACCGGAACGCCCGCAAATATGCTGAAGGCTGCGGAATTTGTCGAAGCTGTGCAGGACAGACAGGGATTTTATGTTTCCTGCATTGAAGAGATCGCATGGCGGCGCGGATTCATAACGACAGAGCAGCTTAAAGAAATAGGAAATGAACTCAGAATGACCGACTACGGCCAGTATCTGCTTTCGATCGCGGGGGAAAAATAATGAACATCATCGTTACAGGCGGCGCGGGATTTATCGGCTCTAACTTCATTTTCCACATGCTTGAAGCACATCCTGATTACAGAATAATTTGTCTCGACAAGCTGACTTACGCGGGAAATCTGAGCACTTTGAAAAGTGTCATGGACAAGCCGAATTTCCGCTTCGTGAAACTTGATATCTGCGACAGAGCGGGTGTTTACAAACTTTTTGAAGAGGAAAAACCTGACATCGTCGTCAACTTTGCCGCGGAAAGCCATGTTGATCGAAGCATTGAGGACCCTTCAGTATTTTTGCAGACAAATATCATCGGAACAAGCGTTCTCATGGATGCCTGCAGGAAATACGGGATAAAAAGATATCATCAGGTTTCGACAGATGAGGTTTACGGCGACCTGCCGCTTGACAGGCCGGACCTTTTCTTCACAGAGGAAACTCCGATCCACACGAGCAGCCCGTATTCAAGTTCAAAAGCGGGGGCAGACCTTCTGGTCATGGCTTATCACCGTACTTTCGGGCTTCCGGCAACGATCTCACGCTGCTCGAACAACTACGGACCTTACCACTTTCCTGAAAAGCTGATCCCTCTGATGATAGCCAACTGCCTGAACGACAAGCCGCTTCCCGTTTACGGCGAAGGGCTTAATGTCCGAGACTGGCTCTATGTCGAAGACCACTGCAAGGCGATCGATCTCGTCATCCACAAAGGCAGAGTCGGCGAGATCTACAATATCGGCGGCCACAACGAAATGAAAAATATCGATATCGTTAAACTCATCTGCAAAGAGCTCGGCAAGCCCGAAAGCCTGATAACACATGTCAAAGACAGACTCGGCCACGATATGCGCTACGCGATCGACCCGACGAAGATCCACAACGAACTCGGTTGGCTGCCCGAAACTAAATTCGCCGACGGAATCAAAAAAACTATAAAATGGTATCTTGACAACCGCGGATGGTGGGAAGAGATCATCAGCGGCGAATACCAGAACTACTACAAAAAAATGTATGCTGACAGAGGTTCGTCCGATATTTAGTGCCGGATTCAGTCGCGTCTGAAAAAATCGCGGGTGTAAACTTTTTCCACGACATCGCCAAGAATATCTGCATCAAAACGGTTTGCGATTATCACATTGCTCATAGTTTTGAATTTTTCGATATTGTTGACGACAAGCGAATTGAAAAATGTCGTTCCGTCGTCAAGGCTCGGTTCGTAGATTATTACTGAAACTCCTTTTGCCTTGATCCGCTTCATGATCCCCTGGATCGCCGACGCCCTGAAGTTGTCGCTGTTGCTTTTCATTGTGAGGCGGTAAACTCCCACGGTTACCGATTTTTCACGATCGGCATTCCAATCGCTGCTTCCGGTGTAATATCCGGCGCGCTCGAGAATTCGGTCGGCTATGAAATCTTTTCTTGTCCGGTTGCTTTCGACGATCGCCTGGATCAGGTTTTCAGGTACGTCTGCGTAGTTTGCGAGCAGCTGTTTCGTGTCTTTCGGAAGGCAGTAGCCGCCGTAGCCGAACGACGGATTGTTGTAGTGGTCGCCGATCCTCGGATCGAGGCATACCCCTTTGATTATGTTTGCCGTGTTCAGTCCTTTCATTTCGGCGTAGGTATCAAGTTCGTTGAAGTAGCTTACACGCAGGGCGAGATAGGTGTTTGCGAAAAGTTTGACAGCTTCTGCTTCGGTGAAATCCATGAAAAGAGTCGGGATTTCATCTTTCAATGCCCCTTCCTGAAGAAGTTTGGCGAAGACTTCCGCTTTTTCGCGGGTTTCATTGTCGCAACCGACGATGATCCTGCTCGGATAAAGGTTGTCGTAAAGAGCTTTCGACTCGCGCAGGAATTCCGGGCTGAAAAGAATGTTTCTGTTTCCTGTTTTTTCACGGATATGTCTTGTAAAACCTACAGGAACAGTCGATTTTATAATGATCGCGGCATCAGGATTGACTTTTGTCACAAGATCTATCACCGATTCAACGGCACTCGTGTCAAAGAAATTTTTTTGCGGATCGTAGTTCGTCGGTGCGGCGATAATGACAAAATCGGCACCAGCATACGCCTTTTTGCCGTCGGTCGTCGCCGAGAGCTGCAGATCTTTTGTCGCAAGATAGTTTTCAATGTCAACATCCTGAACAGGTGATTTCCTTTCGTTCAGAAGCGCCGCTTTTTCAGGGATGATGTCAACTGCCGTGACCTCGTGATGCTGAGACAAAAGAACCGACATCGACAGTCCGACATAACCTGTTCCCGCGACAGCGATTTTTAAATTTTCAAAATTTCTCATGTTGTCCTCGTTGCCGGTATTTTAAAACCAACCGTCTTCTTCCGTATCATTAACATTTATTGCCGATTTATGCAATGTTCCGCTGAAAACTTACTTCACCTCGATCCTCGGCATTCCTCTTAAACTTGCGCCGAACTTTTTTCTCAACTCTTTGATAATTTTGACAAAATTTCCGTCTGCTTCGTAGAATTTGTCTCTGAAAAATATGCCGTCACGCGCTCTTCCGTGATCGATCACTGTTCCAAACATCACGCTGTCGCTGTCAAAGGTCGATCTTTCCTCGTCGTATTCGCAGGTGAAATCCTTGTGAATGTCACAACTATGGAATTGGTTCCAGATCTTTTTGTGATTTTTGACAAGATCATCAAAAGATTTTTCAGTTTTCCACTGTCTTTTGGAAGCAAGGATCAGATCTTTAAGCTGCGGATCGCTTTTATCCGGATGCTTCAGATATCTGTTCATCTGCGCGGCTGTGGGGCAATAGCCGTTATTTCCGAATTGTCCGAGTTCGCGCTCCGTGATGGTGCAGAAATGGACTTCGTTTCCGTCAAATTTCGGTAGAATCTTTTCCTGCTCGATTTTTGCCAGAATTTCGGCAGTTGTTTTTGATGCCAGCGGTGCAAGCGGTGGTTTGCGGTTCAGTTCTTCCTCTGTTGCAGGTTCCAACGGGCATACGCTGGTTTCTTTACAATAACATTCCCAATCACGCATGATTGCGACAGGGGTGTTTATTATTTTCCACAAATGCCACTTGCCCCAAAAAGCATTATACCCCATTAAATCTCTTCCGTCTGTTGAAAAAGTTTTTTCCACAGGACAATATATCTTTTCTTTGTCAAAACGATAAAAACATCCGATAAAATCAAGATCACCAAAAGCTTCGGAATAAGAAATTCTGTTCCCTTGAAGCATGTCAATTTCCCAGTCCCAACCGTTTTCATGTTTTTTTTCTATGGCATATTCTTTATATGTTGGATTATTCAAATTTTTCAGATCAACTTCAACAAAAGTCTGTTTTCCGTAGATATTGTAAACTACCCGATATTCGTTTTCCAAATCAATCCTCGGGCTGTGACCGAGTTCTTCATTGCCCGATTCATCTTTGCGGTTGAGCTTGAAACATTCGTCAATGTGCTTTGGATATTTCCGCAGATCACAGTAATAAAGCTCACGGTTATTCGTGATAAAAGTCAAATGATCTCCGACAATATTGCCTTCTCCCGCATAATTCTCTATCCCACCGAGCTCATGCCAATTCCAGTCTTGGGAAGATGCGTAGATTGTTTTTGTTCCTTTCAATCTAAGAAGAACCCAATTTTTGCCAGACAATGGAGGATAGGAAAATTCTTCTTTTTCACCATACTCATTTCGAATAAACTCATAAAAGTATCCTTTTTCTGTCCGTAAAATCGAAATAGCAAAAATCTTATAGTTGTCTGGATTCTTGCCTGGATAACGATCATAAACTTCCACAACATAACGACCTTCATTAAATGCTAGTTTTCGATCCTGTCCCAAAGTTATGTATTCATCTTTTTCAGGATCATATTCTACAACTCTGCCGCTGTGAAGGAAATCCATTCCGGCAACCCCATCTGACATTCCATGCGACCATATTGTTCCCCTGCTTGCAGAAAAATTATTTACTGTGAGCAATCTGTCACATTTGCTGACAAATGTTTCAAGAGTTGAGTTTGCTTTCATATCAGGCAATTTGCAAGGCCACGGGTAACATTCCCGCTCTTCCTGCTGGTTAGGATCTTTTTCCTGTGCTTTCAAATAGTCCTGATACTCTTCCCAGTTGTCCCAATCCCAGATATTGCGGACACACTGCGGGTCGTTTTCCGTCGGAGTGTCACAGCCAGGGCGACAGAAAGTGGGCCTGCCGTTTGCATCTTTAAACGGAAAAGGTGTTTTGATAGTGTTTTCGTTGTAACGCAAATCGAGACATTCCACTGTTTCGGGTGTGTCGGAATCTGAATCTTGATCTGTTTTTTCATCAGAATCATCAATGATTTCCGAATCTTCCAAGTCAGAATCTTCATCAACGATCTCAATGTCATCAGAATCGGAATCTGGAACATTATCAGAATCGTTTTCCGATTTTGATGAAGAACAAGCAAAGAAGAAAATCGCTAAAACAACTAAAAACCACTTAAAAAAGGTTGGCATATTTCCCTCCGATAACAAAATCGCGAAAAAGGACGAATTCAGTTTAATTTTTATTCAGTTCAAGTCAAACGCGCAGCTCTCTGCGAGACCATTTGCCGCAACGGAAAATTTGCCTTTCGCCGGGTGATTTTTAAAATATGCGGGTTTTTTAGATTGGACACGGAGTCGATCATGGAGAGTACGGTAATAATAGAGGCGATAGGTTATATCGGTTCTGCGCTGGTTCTTGTCTCGATGCTTATGACATCTGTCGTGAAGCTGCGCACTATAAACTGCATCGGAAGCCTGATTTTCACAGGTTACGCTATGGCGATACATTCTTATCCTACGGCGGCGATGAATTTTTCTCTTGCGCTGATCAACATATACAACCTGATCAGACTGTTCAAAGGGAAAAAGGAATATTCCGTGATAAAACTTCAGGCTACGAACACGCTGATCCGTTATTTCCTCGATTTGTATGAAAACGATATAAAAAAATACTTTCCGGAAGCCGACAAAAACGCGTTTTACAACTGTGCTTACCTTGTATGCCACGGTACTGACGCGGTCGGCGTGCTGCTCGGGACGATGGATTCCGGTCATGTGATAAATGTGAAAATCGATTATACGACCCCGGTTTATCGTGATTGTTCTGTCGGGAAATATCTTTACAAATATCTTGCCGGCCAGAATGTAGAGGAGCTTCTCGTGGAAAAGGCTTCGGAGATCCACGGACAGTATCTTTCAAAGATGGGTTTCGTCAGTCTGAACGGCTGTTTTGTGAAAAAACTTTAGTCGAGCCATGCGTTTTCCGCGTTCGTTTTTCACACGCGACGCTCTGAGCGTAGCCGAAGATCTGCTCGGGCATTTTCTCGTAAGACAGACTGAAAAAGGAAAAATCGTTGCCAGAATCGTGGAAACCGAAGCTTACTGCGGGATCACAGACAAAGCATGTCACACTTTCGGGAACAGGCGTACGGAAAGAACGGAGGCGATGTTTCTGCCCGGCGGCCATGCCTATGTCTACATGATTTACGGAATGAATTTCTGTCTGAATGTCGTCGCTGCCGGAAAAGATGATCCGCAGGCCGTACTGATCCGTGCTGTCGAGCCGCTGGAAGGGATAGACCTTGTCCGTGAAAACCGGAAGGGAATAGTGAATGACCGCGATCTTACAAACGGTCCGGGAAAACTCGCCAAGGCACTGCTTGTCGACAGATCGCTGAACATGTGCGATCTTGTAAAAGGGAACGAGCTTTTCATTGAAAAAAATCTGCATCCGTTTGATTTTTCGGTGGTTTCCGCGCCCAGGATCAATATCGGATATGCGGGCGAATTCAAGGACAAGCCGTGGCGGAAGTATATCGAAGGCAATAAATTTGTTTCAAAACTTTAGGGAAAAGCGTGATATGAGTGAACTTTCCGAACCGGTAAAGGCAAACCTGACGATCTCCGTAATGTTCAGGGATCATGGTCTGCTGGCAAAAATAAGAAAACTGCTTGAAAAAAAATACGGCGAGATCGATGCCGTTTCAGAGGTCTACAGTTTTTCGGCGATCTCGCCTTACTATGACCCGGAAATGGGAGAGGGGATAAACAAAATCGTTTTCAGTTTTAAAGAACTTGTCCCGCGGGAAATTCTCGCCGACGTGAAACTTTTCTGTGTAAAAACGGAGAAAAAATATTCGAAAGAGGGGAATCGTCTGGTCAATCTCGATCCTGGTCTTGTGACGCTCGAAAACTTCATTCTGGCAACCGGAAAAAACTACAGCCACAGAATCTATCTCAAAAAAGGGGTCTTTGCCGAAGTCACGCTTCTTTTCGGGAAGAAAGATGCTATCAAGGAACTGCCCTGGACATACCGCGACTATCTTTACGAGCCGGCACGCTCCTTTCTGCTTGAAACGCGCGGGCTCTACAGAGTGAAAAGGGCTGCCGCTTTGAAAAAGTCCGGGGAACAATGACAGAAGAGAGGATCTCAGGCTTTTTTCTTTACAAAAGCAACAGGCTCGAAGTGCTGTTGCCGGAAGTTTTTATCCTTCTTGACAAAATCTCGGAGCATGATCCGCTCCTGAAAAAAAATATCGTAGTCCAAAGCGAAGAAACGGGAAGATGGCTCGCGCTTAAAGCCGCGTCACATAAAGGTATCCTGGCAAATTTTTCGTTTGTGACGCCGGATGGATTTTTGAGAAACTTTGCCGGAGAACATTTCGGGATCGATACGAAAAACTCTGTTTTTTACAAGAAAAACACGGATTGGGCGCTCTATTCGCTTTTTAAAAGCGGCACTCTGGAGAAAAACGGGTTCGAACGGATAAAAAACTATATAGGAGATGACGACGGACGCAATTTCAGTTTCTGCCGCAGAATGGCCGACATGTTCGAGCAGTATTCCGTCTACCGTCCGCGCATGATGAAAAGCTGGGCAGAAGGGAGAAACTATTCTGCTGACGAGGATGAAGGCTGGCAGCGTGCGCTTTTTGAGGAACTTTGTAAAGCGGCTTCTTCGGAGTCTGCCGGTTTCGCATCAGTCTTCAATGCCGCTTGTGATGCCGCTAAGCCCGGTGACAGCTATCCGCCGGCACTGATCCTGTTCGGGATTTCGGTTATGAACAAGTATCAGCTTGATATGTTCAGGCATCTTTCGCAGCTTTTTCCTATCTACATTTTTTCGATGTTTCCCTGCGCGGAATATCTGTATGCGGCGTCCGGTAAAACAGGCGGTTTCGAGGATGTGCCGCCGGATGAAACGCCGGACACTTTTTTCGGAAGGTTCTGTGCCGCTTCGCTTGATTTTACCGATTTTACGGCCGCATATCAGATCGCAGGCCGTGATTTTTTTGATGAACCTGGCGGAAATTCGCTGCTGGCTTCTCTCCAGAGGGATATCCTGCACGATTCCGCAGAGCCTGAACCCGCTGATTTTGACGGTTCGATAACAATAAATGTCTGCCGCGACAAAATGCGGGAGATCGAGGTGCTGAAAGATTCGCTTCTCGGGCTTTTCAACGCCGATCCTGCACTGAAACCTGAAGATGTCGTCGTGATGACCCCGAAAATAAAGGACTATCTGCCGTATGTCTCCGCTGTTTTCGGCAGTGTTCAGCCGCAGGATGAAACTTATATCCCGTGGAGCGTTTCCGACATGTCGTTTGCGGAAGAAGGCGGTGTAGTGTCAGCTTTCCTTGAAACGATCAGGCTGATGAAAAGCGATTTCGGCAGATCGCAGGTGCTCTCGGTTTTGAAAAATCCTTATGTCTGCCAAAAATTCGGAATCGGCGGAAAAGATCTCCTCGAAATAGAAAAACTTGTCTCTGAAAGCGGTGTGAAATGGGGGATCGATGCTGCTTCAAGGGGAGAAAGCGGTGAAAGCGGAAACACTTGGGATTTCGGACTTTCCAGGATCGCGATGAGCTTTGTCATGCCGTTTTCCGCGGAGGGGAGAAGTTTCGGAAATATTCTGCCGCTTGAAAATCTTTCCGGCGACAAGAGCGGCATTATCGAGGGATTTTTTTCGTTTGTAAGCGGGATTTTCTGTTTTTACAATGATCTTCAGGGCGAAAAAACACCGGCGGAATTTAAAAGAGTGCTGTGTGCAATGCTCGATTTTCTCTTTGTCGACGATGATCCTGCATCGGAAGGGCTCTTGTATATCAGGCGGATTTTAGGCGATTTTGCCGAAACTGCCGGAAAATACGCCGGAAAAGTCTCTTTCGACGCGCTTTCAGTCTGGCTTGAAGACGAGCTCGGAAAGGGAAAACGCGAAAAAGTCTTTTCGTCGGCCAAAGTGAATTTCTGTTCGCTGAAACCTTTGCGGACCCTGCCTTTCAAGGTGGTGTGTCTTGTCGGGATGGACGAAGATTCGTTCCCCCGTTCCGAAAGAAGTCTTTCTTTCGACCTGACCCGCAGGATAAAGGCGGAGCCAGGCGAACCTGCAAACCGTTCGGTTCGCGACAACGACCTTTATCTTTTTCTGGAATCTATTGTCTCGGCGCGTGACAAGCTCATAATAAGCTACGAGGCAAATGATCTTTCCGATGAGTCTGGAAAACGCCGCAAAGCCGCATTGCCGCTGGCTGTTCTTGAAAAATACATAGAGAAAAAAACAGGGAAAAAAGTCGAAGAAATGGAGACGAAATATCCTGTTCAGCCCTTTTCGGCCGCATATTTCGCGGAAAACAGCGCTTTCAGAACTTTTTCGAAGAGGGATTACGAGATCGCCAGAACAATGTTTCATGTGAAACAAAGGCGGCAGAGCCCTTTGCCGGAGCGGGTTTCAGATGAGACTGGAAAAATTTCCGGAAGCAGGGCGGATATTACTCTTGATTCTCTGGTCTCGTTTTTCAAAAATCCGTCCAAATATTATTTCAAAGAAGTGCTCAAGCTTGTTCTGAACAGTGTCCCGGAGGATGACTGCGACGATGAAATCTTTGATTATGACGGCGAATATCTGCTGAAAAGCGGTCTTTGCCGCATTTATCTCGAAATCGCGGAAAAAGTTCCGCCGGAAGAAGTGCTTCGGAGCTTTATCTCCAGAATAAAAGGTGAAGGGAAAATTCCGTGGGGCGTTCAGGGAGAAAAAAGGCTGGAGGCTCTTGTGGAGGAATACTGCCTGCCGCGGCTTGCGGAACGGCTTCGCGCTGAAAAACAGCCGGATCCTGATTTTGTCGACTATTCCGTGGATCTTGAAGATCTCAAATTTACAGGAAGAATGGAAAGATCGCGTTCCGGCGGGATCACGCTGATTTTCCCGTCAAAATGGAAGATCCGTGACGGAATCGAAGCCCTTATAAGGCACTATGCGGCTAATGCGGCTTCACTTCATGCTGAAACCAGGATCTACGCTTTGCAGAAAAAGAGAAAACCGGGAGGCTTCGAGATAACGGAAAAGGTCCTTAAGCCGCTTGACGCAGCAACGGCCGGAAAAAAGCTTGCTGTTTTTGCGGAACTTATGGAGCTTGCCCGGAATAAAATGCCGCTTTACGATCCTGCGGTTATTGATTTCATCAGGATAAAAAATGTCAGGCCGGTAAGTCGGGAGCTTCTTTCCGACGCTGTTGAAAACTATGTTAACGGCATGTTCAAAAACGGATATTTTATGCTGGCGGCGGAGCAGTTCGCTAAGCGCAAAGATTTTTACTACTCTGAATTTCCTGGGGAAAAAATAATCAAAATCATTGATTTTCTTGGAGAAATTGAATGAAAAACGAAAAAACGGTCGAATTTTTTGTCGAAACTCCAGATGCCTGTTCGGAAAATGAAACCGCGAAAAGCGTGACCGGCGAGGCGCCCGGCAGGTACGAGATCCTGGAAGAGCTCGCACGCGGCGGTTCGGGAAGGATCCTGACCGTTTTTGACAGGCATGTCGGCCGTAAAATAGCTATGAAGGAGCTGCTTTCCGACCTTAACAAAAAACATTCCGAAGTTTCTGATCCGCAGACGCTGGCCGTAAGAAACCGTTTTCTGCGCGAGGCCAGGGTGACCGGCGGCCTTGAACATCCTTCGATCGTTCCGGTTTATGAGATCGGGACCCACCCGGACGGAACTTTTTATTACACGATGCGCCTGGTGAAAGGGACGACTCTTCTCAAAGCTATAAAAAAATGTGCTTCGCTTGAAGAAAGGCTCAGGCTTCTTCCGCATTTTCACAATATCTGCAATGCGGTCGCATATGCCCACAGCAGAGGGGTGATCAACCGCGATCTTAAGCCGGCCAATGTCATGATCGGGGAATTCGGCGAAACAGTCGTGCTTGACTGGGGACTTGCCAAGATAAAAGGAACCGAAGAAGCCGCTTTCGCGCACGGCGGCGATGCCGGGATCGGAAAAACGGTCGTCGGACAGGCGATAGGAACGCCTTTTTACATGCCGCCCGAGCAGGCAGAAGGGAAGATCGGCGAAATAGATGAAATTTCTGATATCTATTCCCTCGGAGCGATACTTTATCAGATCCTTACCGGCAAACCGCCGTTTTCAGGCAGGACGACCGATGAGATCATAGGAAAAGTGCTGACTGAAAAAGTGGAGAATGCCTCTGAAAAGGACAAAAACATTCCCGCAGAGCTTGCTGCGATAGCGGGTAAGGCCCTTTCAAAGGATAAAAAGGAACGTTACGCCTCCGTCGGCGAGATGCTGGAAGATCTTTCTGCCTATATGTCGGGCAGAAAAGTCAGAGTTTACCGCTATTCGGTCTTTGAAACCTTGAAACTCATTGCGGCAAGGCATAGAGCGGCTTTTGTTTCGTCTCTGGTCATATTTGCGGTGATCCTGATTTCGTCTGTGCTCATAGGGATTCTGTTTAACCGCGAAGTCGAGGCCAGAAACAGGGCCGAGCTGGACAAAACAATGGCCAACTACCGGACTGCGCAGGCTCTCAGCGAAAAATCGGACAGGCTGGAATTGGAAAAAAGTTATCTCGCATCCAGGATCTATGCGGCTG
This sequence comes from bacterium UBP6_UBA1196, assembly GCA_002310035.1. GTDB lineage: Bacteria > UBP6 > UBA1177 > UBA1177 > UBA1177 > UBA1177. The sequence continues at coordinate 11,176 of DBYC01000014.1, read as the reverse complement.
CGGCGATGTACTACAATCCGCTGAACAAAAAAAGCCCTGAATACAGCCCTGAATTCGCCGAAGGTCTGAAAAATTCGGACGGAATGCTTTCCAAAGCGGTATCAAAATTTTTCATAAAGAATTTTCACCGAGGAATTGCGTTTGAAAAGGATGTCTCTGTCGAGTGCATGATTTCGTCTGCCGCGGTTTCAGGCGACGAAACACTTGTCGCGGCTGGGTGTGCCGATGGTGGACTGACACTTTTCTCGTTCCCAGAGCTGGAAAAAGTTTATACTTTCAGTCTGGAGGGAGGAATCGAGAAAATGCGTTTTTCGCCGGATTCCAAAAAACTTGATGTTTTGCTTTCAAACGGAGAGATCCTGAGTGTAAATATAGCCGATAAAATCTATGAAACCTTCTTTGGAAAAGGGTTTGACGATGTTCCTGACATTTTGGCGAAGTCTTTTGCCAAATGGTATCAAAAAGAAAACGATAAAATAACGGCTCACGCATTTTCACCAGACGGAAAAACTGTGGTCTCCGGCACGGAAAAAGGGAAGATCGTGATTTTTTCGGCAGAAAACGGCGATATTCTGCATGTTCTTTCATTCAGAGGTTCTCCGATAACAAGCATCGCTTTCCACAGCGAAGGAACATACTTCGCGTCTGCTTCTAAAGAGGGTAAGACGGTAGTTTGGGATACTGCTTTGCTGATCCCGCTTTTTGCTGTCGACGGTCATGCTTCATCTGTGCCGTCAGTTCTTTTTGCCGGAGATTCACGGATCTTGACGGCCGGCGAGGACGGACTTCTGAGGATCTGGCAGAGGCGCGGTAAGAAAGGGTTGAAAATTCTTGAATTTAAATCGATCGATGTTGTCAAAGCCGTTCTGCTAAAGGGTTTTGAGGCTGTTGCGCTTGACAGAGAAGGTAAAGTTTATATCGTTTCAAAAAATGAGGAGTTTGTGAGCGAAGAATATACCGGAAAATCCGATGTCTCTGATTTTGACGCTTCCGGCGACGGCGGACTTATAGCTGTTGCGGGAAAAGACGGTACGCTAAGTTTTCTCGAAAGGTCTTCCGGCACTGAAAAAGAGTCAAAAATTGCCGGTGAGGCTCTTTTTTCAGTAAAAATATCACCTGAAAAAGATTTTGTCTGTGCAAGAGACAGCGAAAAAATATACCTCGTTTCCGCTGAGAACATGGAAACAAACAGCATTCCGTGCAAAAGCGCCAGCCGCAACGGGCTCGTATTTTCGCCAGACGGCAAGAAGATCGCCGCCGTATGCGGAAGCGGTATCAGCTTTTTCTCAATTCCGGGATTTACTCCCGCAGGAAAGACCGAAATCGAGGGGAGAGTCCCTGAATCTCTTGAATTCGCCGGTAATTTCTCGCTTTTGGCCGCTTTTGACAAAGGGATATTGAGCCACATCGATCTTTCTGACGGTTCGGTCATCGATTTCAGCGGCAGATTCGACAGAACAGATAAACTCGCTGTTTCCGAAGACGGACTTTTTGCGGCATCCGCGGCTGAAAATTCATCGGTGAAACTATGGGATATCCGGAAGCACGAACTGATGCTCTCCGTTTCGACCGAAAAAGAGCCGGAATGTGTCAGGTTCGTCCCTGAGACAGGCTCGCTCGGGATCTGCGCCGACGGAAAAATAAGATCATATCCGCTTTCAGTCCCCGATCTCCGCCTTTCGCCTGCAGAACTTCTGCGCAAGACTGAACAGGAGGCTGGAATGCGTCTCAAAGATTTTTCGCTCGAACCTCTGACAAGCGATGAAATGCCGGATCCGGATTGAAGCCGCTTTTGAATTTTTTGCCTTGAGCGCTTTTTTGTCTAGAATACACCGTTTTTTTTGTTGGTGGTGAAGATGGAAGTAAAAGCTGATAACAAATGTTTTGTATGCGGAAAAGACAACGAGTACGGTCTTCATCTCGAAATACACCGGGATGATGTGCTGAGGAGCGCTGAAGCGGAAATCGCGATTCCTGAAAAATTCTGCGGGTGGGAAGGGATAATCCACGGCGGAATAATTTCGACCCTGCTTGATGAAATTATGGCTTATGCCGCTTTCACGCATGACCAGAAAGGTGTCACAGGCGAGATCAGTGTAAGGTTCAGGCGGCCGGTCCCTTCGGACAGAACGGTGAAGGTCAGAGGTGCAGTGGAATCAGAAAAAGGGAGGATCCTCTATACCGCTGGTGAAATCACTCTTGACGGGGAAGTTCTTGCTGAAGCAACAGCCAAAATGGTAAGGATCGGATAATGATAAGGGGAACGAAAAACAAAAAAACCGTTCTGGTAACGGGTGGCGGCGGATTTCTTGGTTCGCATCTTTGCAAAGCTCTGCTTGACTGCGGGAACCATGTGGTCTGCATAGATAATTTTATCAGCGGCCGTCTTTCGAATATCGAGCCGCTTAAAAAAAATCCCGATTTTGACCTGCTTATCCACGATGTGACTGAACCTTATAATTTTTATGTCGACGAAATTTTCAATCTTGCGTGTCCGGCGAGCCCGATTTTTTATCAGCGGGATCCGATCGCGACTTACAAAACTACAGTCCTCGGAGCGATAAATGCCCTTGATCTCGCTCTTAAGTGGAATGCAAAAATTTTTCAGGCTTCCACCAGTGAAGTCTACGGTGACGCTCTGGTTCACCCGCAACCTGAAAATTATTGGGGAAATGTGAATCCGCATGGGATAAGGAGTTGTTACGACGAAGGCAAGCGCGGTGCGGAGTCACTTTTTTTCGACTATAGACGCAAGCATGGAACTGATATAAAAGTTGCAAGGATCTTCAATACTTACGGCCCGAATATGAATGTCGATGACGGCAGGGTCGTCAGCAATTTCATAATTCAGGCTCTCCAGAACCGTGATATAACAGTCTACGGCGACGGAAAGCAGACGCGGAGTTTCTGCTATGTCGACGATCTCGTCCGCGGAATGATGCTGCTGATGGATTCCGGCAACGGCGTAACAGGGCCGGTGAATCTCGGCAATCCCGGAGAATTCACGATGCTCGAGCTCGCCGAGAAAGTTCTGAAACTGACATGCAGCAAGTCGAAGATCATTTTCATGCCGTTGCCCGACGATGACCCGAAGATGCGCCGTCCCGACATAACTCTGGCAGGAAAGCTGCTCGGCTGGCGGCCGGAAATACCTCTGGATGAAGGTCTGAAACTTACGGTCGAGTATTTCAAAGGAATTCTATAACAGCTGCGAAAATAAAAAAAAGCCGGACGGATCCGGCTTTTTTGGCTGGCAAAGATGAAAATTACTTTTTCCCTTTCTTTTCTTTTTTGTTGTTTGATTTTTCATCTTTTTCTTTGGAACAGGTTTTGCAGAACTTGTAACCGTTTTCAAGCGCGGCTTCCTCTGACTTGAAAACTTCGGTGCATTCTTTGCAGTCGTAGTAGCGGCAGCCCTGTTTGTGACAGGTCTTTGTTTTCGGGTTGCAATGGATCTCGGCTGCAAAAACGCAAGAGAAAGAAAAAACAATTGCTGCGAGAAGAAAAATCTTCATAAAATTCTTTTTCATCAAACTCCTCCTTTAAAAAACATAAAAAAGACAAATGTGTTTTATATTATAAATTTGTTATGTCAATAAATTTTGTTAAAAAATCTAATCTAAATTTCAAGTATTTAAAAATATTATGGTTTATTGTTAATGATATTTGGGGAAATATTGCGAATGTCTTGTTGGTAAATTGTGATTTGCGTGAAAAAATATGTGTGGTGTTTTTATGTCTATTCTGTTATTTCGATTTTGTAGATAGCAAAATCGTCGTTAGTACTTATTTCTTCAAGATTCTTGCGGTATCCGGCCGGTATTCCGATATCTTTTTTGAAAGCGCAGTAGGCACCGGACTGTTTTGAGGTAACTGCTTTGTGCAGCATTTTTTTAATTTCGTCAGGTTTCGAGGCGAATGAGATCGGCGCGTTTTTATGGAAATATGAATGGCCGCCGCTCCATATCTGGGGAATGCCGAAAAGGTATGCCCGCTTTAGATCCGGGATCCTGCCGAGTTCCGCTTCAGTTTCAAGAACTCCGCCGAATATCTTTTCTTTGCCCTTGTCGCGGCCGTAGAAGTTGTCGACAACGGTCGTCGAATGATTCCAGAGAGTTGAATATTTTAAGTGAGGGAAGGCGTCAAGCGAAAAAAGGAGAAAAAGCGATAGAAAAACTGCCGCGTTTTTTCTGTTTTTTGCATATTTTTTGCACAAAAACGCGAAAGATTCCGCTGAAAGCGCAAGAAGCGCGAAACAGCAGGCAAAAACAAAGCGGGGCTGCTTGTGCGCGATCGCCGAATGAATTGCGAAAAAGAAGAGAAAAGGGAAGAAGAAAAGAACGAGACTTTTGTTTTTCCTGAAATTTATAATCGCAAAGATCATCATTAAAATTGCCGGGATATAAGTCAGCGGATGAAATGTCGCGGCAAATTCCTTAATGAAAAAATACCATGGTGAAACACTGAAATTGTCGCTGACCTTACGGATAATATTGTAATCGAGGTAGGTGATGAGCGACTGGGCGAATTTTCCCCAAGTAAAAATGTCCATTATCCCCTGGATGAGCATCATTCCGATGTATCCGGCACCGAAAATCAGAGCCGCTCTGAACCGTTTTTTTGCAGTCAGAAAGAGCGCGATAAACAAGCCGAAAGCAAAAATGCAGGTCTGAAAACGGATCATATATGCGATGCCGACAGTGATGATCGTGAAAAACAGGTCTTTTTTTGTTTCTTTTTCAACATAGTTCGATGCAAAATAAACGGCAAAGACCATGAACGGCAGAGCTGCCGATTCCGAGATCGTCCTTACCGAAATATAAGAAAGGAGATAGCTTGCGGCCAGCGGAAGCGAGAAAAGAAAGGCCTCTTTTTTGTCAAGCCCGTGTCTGCGGAAAAGAAGATAGACGACTGAAACGGCCAGACTGTTGAAAATACTGTAGAAAATTTTTACACCTATATTTATGTAAAGCGGATCTTTAACGCCGCAGAGATCCAGAAGTTTGTAAACTCCGGCAATGATTCCGGGCAGGAACCAGCTTCTTGCCCCGACTTTGAATTCCCAGTAGGTGAATCCGCGTCCGAAAACAAGTTTGTGGGCAGGTTCGAGTGTCTGGAAAATTTCGTCGGGAAAAATCTGCGCCAGACTTGTAAACGAAGCGTATATCCGCACCAAAAGCGATAATGCGAAAATTGTTAAAAACGCTAATGATTCGGAATTGTTGCAGATTTTTTTAATATTCATTGCTTTTCCTCGTCATGTCGATTTTTCATAGACCCCTCAGACTGCTTCGCAGCCGGCTCCCCTGCCTCAGTGGCTGAAGAGTCACAACCCCGGATCTTATTTATTTTATCCATAATTTCAACAAGATCCGACAGTTTTGAAAAATGATCCCCTTTTTTAGGCTGGTACGGTGCATCGGTTTCGGTCAAGATCCTCTCTTCAGGCAAGGATCTGACAGTTTCTATTGCCTTCTTGTGTCCGTTCAGTATGGCGTTTCCGAAGCTGAAATAAGCGTTTACGCCGTGATTCAAAATACTTTCAGCCTCTTCGGCCGTGCCTGAAAAAGAGTGGAAAATCACTTTTTTTAACTCTTTAAGTGTTTGGATTTGTTCGAAAACTTCTTGAATGGCCTTGCGTATGTGCAAAATGACGGGAAGGCCTGCTTTTTTTGCGATTTCAAGCTGAATGACAAAAAGTTTTTTCTGCAAATCAAAAGTTTTTGCGAACTCTTCATTAAATCTGTCAAGCCCGATTTCGCCTACAGCTGCGATCCGGTTTTCAAAAACAAGTTTTTCCAATGTTTTCAGTTCTTTTTCATCGGGAGCCTGAGGGTGGATCCCGAACGAAATCTTAAGTTTCTGCACAGTTTCCGGATTTTTCGCGATGAAATTTTCGACAAATTCAACTTCTTCCAAAGTGCGGCAGGAGCATATTCCTTTAAAAATATTTTCTTTAATAAAATCAGCCTGTTCCGGCGAAACTTCAAGAAGCTGCTTCAGGTGAAAATGAGCGTCTGAGATCATGAAAGAAGAATTGATTTAGGGTTGTTCTGGTTCGCGATAAACGCCTTGAAATCAAGGGAGCGGGCTTTTTTGAAGTCAAGAACGAGGCTTTTCAGCATTTCCGGAGAATTGTTTTCTTCGCTCAAATGACTGAAAATCACGGTTTTAGGGTGGTTTTCACCCATTCTGTCGAGTGCTTCGAGGCTCTGGTCGTTTGAAAGGTGGCCGTAAGGGCCGCGGATCCGCTCTTTTAAAAGCGGCGGATACTTCCTGTTCTGATAAAGCAGAGCGGGATCGTGGTTCGCTTCAAGAATTATGCTTGTTCCCTGATTTATGTAACTCATCATTCTGTTTGTGATCTTGCCTGTATCGGTTGCGAAGCAGACTGTTTCGCCGCACGGAGTCGAAATGAGGTAGCCGACAGGATCGGCGGCATCGTGCATCGTTTCGAAAGGGGTGATCTCAAAGCAGCCGAGCTTGATTTTACGGTCTTTTTCGACTATCCGGCAGTGTATCGGATGTTTAATGTTTTCTTTAAGGATTTCAAGTGTCTGCGCTGTCGAAAAAACAGGCGCGTCAAGTTTGTATGCGGTGTATGCGACACCGTGGATGTGATCCTCGTGTTCGTGAGTCAGGAGGATCGCCTTTATACGGAAAATGTCCAGCCCGAGTTTTTCAGCACGGTTTGAAAATTCCTTGAAACTTAACCCCTGATCGATGAGAAGCATTGAACCGTTGTCTTCGACTATGTAGGCGTTAGCCTTCGAGCCGCTTGCGAGAATATGGATCCTGCTCACTTGGCAATTCCCAGAAAATCTTTGATATCATCAATGAAATCAGGCGTTTCGCGTTCAATAAGAAATGAGTTGAAAAGTGCTTTCATTATAAGTTCGAGTTTTGTCATGGCTGACAGCCTGACAGAGATCATCTCGTTCTCGTTTTTTTCGCCTGTTATCGGAAGTTTCACTGAACTTATTTTGAACGGTATTGCCTTTACCTGAAAACTCCATTCGAGTTCGCTGGAAGAGATCCTGATTTTGGCAGCTTCCGGCAGTCTTCCGAGCCTGATCGACTCGCGGACAGACGGAAGAGTGAGAATTTCAGGCGATTTTATCGTTTCGCAGTAGCCGTCGCCGATCTTTGACTCGAGGGTTAAGGAGTCTTCGATCGAAATCCTGATATCGCCGAGCCCCAGATTGTGGAGTGAAATCGTTTCTTCGGTCGCGCTTTTCCAAAGGACCCAAAGAAGGAACTCTGAGCCTAAATAGCTTATATTATTTTCTTTTTTCATTCTTGCCCCCAGATCTTGGTGAATATGGGTTCCATTTTTTCAGCTCCGCCGAGTTCTTTCACTGAATCGAAAAGCGAAACCTGTTCGATAGAAATCTGGAAACTTTTTTCGAAAATATCGGTGAATTTGGCGACTGTCGCACCGGACTGCGAAAAAAGGTAGACAAGTCCCGAATCCATGTCCCATGCGACTTCCGTAACGGTTGTTTTCGGGTAGGAGTTCGTTCTCATGCGGCGGATGACCTGTTCCTTGATATCTTTTTTCTGCTGCGCCGCGATGTATTCAAGGTTGTTTTCGCGTTTGAAGACAAATTCGGCCTCCTCGATGTAAGGTCTGAGTTGTGCTGCTGTAAAAGAGTATTTGTCCTCGCGGAGTGCGAAAACGAAAAACGAATCGTGCATTAGTGACTGGAAATTTTCGTTGTCGAAGCAGAGGACGGCGTCTACCCAGCCGACCGATTCGTTGCGCAAATCTGTCGGGTCGAGCCGCTGGAAAGTGTATTCAGCGAGAGCTGCGCGCGTTTTTTCAATATCTTCGGGCATTTTTTCAGGCTTGAACACCGTGAAAGAAACATTCCCTTTTAAAAGTCTGGTCATTTAAAGCTCCGGTTTTTTATAAAATTTTTCAAGAATCAGGCCTTTCTGAAAGGATTCGGAGGTGGTGGCGGCGGATCGGGATTTCCTGGAGGTGAGGGCGGCGGATCGTATGCTCCGGCAATAAGCGGAGTCTGCTGGGAAGAATTGAAACTGCCGGAATCACTGATTGAAAAAAGTGTTAAAAAAGCCGCTGAAAAGGCAATCAAAGCGAATTTCATTTTTCCCCCGCCAACAAAACATTATATTTTACCTCTTTTCGGATTCAAGTCAAATCTTTTCCTTCGGCAGACTTGAAGATTTTTTTTCTCAAAAAAAACGCAAACGGTTGACAATATGATTTTTAATTCTAAAATTCCGCGGATGATTTTTTGAGGGTACGATGCAGATTACTTCGGCTCAGAAAAGGCGGGTCGCGATTTTTTTCATTTTCGGAATAGGTGTCGTTCTGCTTTTGACCGCTCTGCTTGTAGGCAACAGGCTGCTGAAGCGCGAGGACTGCTATATCACGCGCTTTGAGGATATGTCGGTCGCCGGGCTTTCCGAGGGATCGACTGTCAAATTTCAGGGCATGAACATAGGAACAGTTTCCGAAATTTCGGTCGACAAGGACAATACTTCCGTAGTCCAGGTCGCTTTCTGCCTTAAACCGGGTGTCCCGATAAAGGAAGGCACAAAAACGCAGCTTGGTTCTATAGGTATCACCGGCCTTAAATTCCTTGAGCTCAAAGGCGGCGGCCAGGGCGCGAACATTCCGGTCGGCGGCGAGATCCCTTCAGAAAGAAGCGGGTGGGAGGAGATTACCGGCAAGGCTTCCGTCATAGCTGAGAAGCTGGAGTCGATCCTCAACCAGCTTAACGAGGCTTTGCAAGGTGTGAAGAAGGATGATGTCGAGACGATCGTCAAAAATGTGAACGGGATTTCAGGTTCTCTGGATGAACTTCTTGTTAAGAACAAAAAGGAGATTACCGGTGTCATAAAAGAGGCACATGTTTTTATGACTGAGCTCAACGGAAACATGGATAATGTCAAGGCGATCACGACAAATGTCCGCGAGCTCACCTCAAAAGACGGCTCGCTTGCAAAAACCCTTGATATGATGCAGGAGACTGTCGGCGAATTCCAGGCTGATTACAGAAATGCCAATGTCCAGGAAAAAGTCGACAAAATGTTCGGACTTGTCGAGTCCACGCAGAAAACGATCGATACTCTCCAGCTGACGTTCGAACGGAGCAGCGAGAAAATCGACAAATCGCTTGACGACCTTTCGGATGCTATGAGCAATTTCAGTGAGTTTACAAGAATAATTATGGAAAATCCTTCGGCATTGTTGAGCTCTTCCGCCATGAGCGAGGATAAAAAATGAAGAAAAACGCAATTTTTATCATCTGTTTACTTCCGCTTTTCTTTTCGGTCTCGTGTTCTTTGTTTTCATCTTCCAAGCCGCAGGTAAAGCATTATTACCAGATTCATTACGAGCCGGAGGAAAACGGACAGCGCGAACCTTTTAACGCGACTCTGAGGATCAAGACGCTGGATGCCGACAAAATTTACCAGAGATACAATATCGTTTATAGGACCTCATACGAGGAGATGTTTTATTACAACACGCATTTCTGGGCTTCAAGACCGTCAGATATGATAACCGACCTTGTTGCCAACCATTTTTCAAAACAGCAGGTTTTTTCCGACATTATCTTGTCGATGGAGAAAAAGCCGAAATATGTCCTGAGCGGCAGGATCCGCGCACTTGACGAATTTATTGAAGGCGAAAAGAGTTACGCAAGAGTTTCGATAGTGTTCGAGCTTAAAGACTACAAAACGAATTCGGTTGTCGTGTCTCATTCCTTTGAAAAGAGAAAAGAGGCGGCCGAGCAGAAACCGCTGGCTGTCGTCCAGGCAATGGGAGAGATCATCAATTCCGAAACAGAAGTCTTTATCGCAAAAATTAACGAATTTCTCGAACAGTCGGAACAGACATCGGGCGAATGATTTGAAATTCCGGTGCAAAAGCGTCATTGATGTACCGGAACGATAAAACGGCAGTTTTTGTTACCTTGATTTTTCGGAGGGTCAAATGAGTTCGGATCGCGGTCAGCTTGGTATTGTTGCATGCAGTTCGGGAAAAGTTTTCGCGGATGCGATGGTTGAATATCTTAAGGACAAGTACAGAAGAGAGCATCTCGAAGAGCGTTTCCGCTACATTCAGAGCACGGAGACACACTTCGCGAACGGCGAGATCAAGACTTCGATCGACGAGCCCATCCGCGGAATGGATGTTTATGTCGTCCAGCTCATGGACGATCCTCTTTCGCCTTATTCGGTGAACGACAACCTTATGGCTCTGGCTACAGCGGTGAATGCAGCCCACAACAGCGATGCAGGTTCGATCACGGCGGTTATTCCGCAGTTCCCGAACGCTCGTCAGGAGCGCAGAAAAGGGCGCGAGAGCGTCACGGCGTCGATGGTCGCTTCGTTTATTGAGGCAAGCGGAGCGTCGCGTGTCCTCACGATCGACATTCATGCAGAGGCTATTTCGGGTTTCTTCCATGTCGCCAGACTTGACAACCTTCATGCATCGCGCCAGCTGATGAATTCAATGAACAAAAGAAATCTTATCACGGAAAACACGGTCGTTGTTGCTCCCGATGTCGGTTCGGCCGAAACTGCGAGATACTATTCCCGCGCTCTCCAGACAGACATGGCGCTTATTGTCAAAGAACGCGACTATTCGAAGGCTTCGACAGTTGTTGACACCAAACTTGTAGGAAGTGTCGACGGTAAGGATGTCGTAATAGTGGACGATATGATAGCCACAGGCGGAACTTTGATCGCGGCATGCAAAAAACTCAACGAATTCGGCGCTAAAAACATCGATGTTTTCTGCACTTTCCCGTTTTTCAACGGTGATGCAGTCGCAAAACTCGATCAGGCTCATGCGGAAGGTTTTGTCCGCAGTGTAACGGGAACGAATGCCGTCAACCGCGGTGAAGAGTTTAAAAAAGCCCATCCGTGGTATCACGAAGTCGATGTCGCAAGATTTTTCGCGAAAGTTGTTTACAGCATCAACCACATGGAATCTATTTCAAACATTCTTGAATCGTAAAACCCACCGGTTCTGTTGAAAATCTTGATATAAATCAATAATAAAAATCAGTATTTGTCAGAGAATTACCTGAAAAATATCCTTGTTTTGAAAAGTGCTGTGTAAAGATTATCTCAAGTGAAGTTTTACAAGGATGCTGTCGACAAGCGAATATACGCTGGGGACAAGGATAAGGGTGAT
>DBYC01000037.1 GCA_002310035.1 bacterium UBP6_UBA1196 | reverse complement strand
AAGCTGTAACTATGGTTGCAGTTCAGGTAATGGGTAACGATTCTGCTATGGAGAGTCGGAGAGTTGGTGTTTAAAGATCTTCCAGAGCTTTCTTTTCTTTTTCTTCGACTGTTTTGACTGCGTCGTTGAGCTTCTTTTCCGCTTCCTGCTTCATTTCGATCATTTTCTGCGCTTCAGTTGCGGGGGTCGGCGGCTGCTTTCCGCATGAGGAGAGGAGAAGCGAGAACAAAAGAACGAAAACCGCGATAATTGATGATTTTTTCATTTATGCCTCCTTATTTCAAATATTTGACTGTCGCTTCCAGCGGTTTCTTTTCGGTGTGTCTGGGCGATGGTTCCGCATCAGCGGCAGCATATCCGAGATCCATGAAGAGGACCGATCTTTCGTTTGCCGGGAGGTCGAACGCCTTTTCGAGCGCGGTGTTTCCGAACATGTTGCACCAGGTCGTGCCGAGCCCGAGTTCCGCAGCCTGAAGCATGATGTGGGTCGCGACGATGCTGACATCCTCGATCCCGGCGTGGATCCCAACTTCATTCGGGTTTTTCCAGTCCTCGTCTGTGTTGTAGGTGAAAATGAGGACTGTCGGCGCGTTGTAGCGGCACGGAGTCAGAGTGTCGAGTTTTGCGAGTTTTTCAGCGTCCTCAATGACGTAGATCCTCTGCGGCTGCTGGTTTTTCGCGGTCGGAGCGATGTTCCCCGCTTCGAGAATTTTGTCGAGGATCTCCTTTTCCACTTTTTTGTCCGAATAACTCCTGACAGAGTAGCGTTTTTTCGCGAGTTCGATGAAATCCATTGTTTCCTCCTTAAAATATCAATCAAACATTTCCCGGGTTATCTGCTTGAAAAAATCTGCGTTCCAGATACCGAGTGCGGCAGTATCTTTTATGAACGGGCGGACATCGTTTTTCGCCTGTTCGTAGTCGATAGCGTCAAAACGTCCGCATAGCAGTCTTTTTGCATCTTCAACAGTGAAGTCGTCTTCGTTTTTCCACGCTTCCGACTGCACGAGCCGGGCTTTCAGATGGCCGATGTTAAGTTTTGTTCCGCGTGAAAGATAAAATATGTAATCATATAGATCACGGCCTTTGACGCGGCTTTTCCATGCGCGGCATATCACGGCGTGAACTTTGCCCGCGAAAAGCGACGGCATGTCGTAAAGCGTGATTTCGTAAGGCGAGGGGAGAAGCCGGTATTTGTGCTCGAAATTAGCTCCGTCCGGCGGATTGGTGTCGACTTCGAATTTGATTTTTATCATTTCGTCTCCGGCGATTCCGGCTGCTGCGGAGTCTGATGCGTAGAAAAGAAGAAAATGTTCTTTGGTATTGCCTTTCAAAAATGCCGAGCGGACAGGCGATTCTCTGGTTTTCCGCTTTTCCGATATTTCGACATTAAGCCCGTATGAAGCGAGTTCTTTTTTCAAGTCAGGAAAATATTCCGAAAGTTCGAAATCGGGAGCGGGTGCCGTGAGGGAAAAATCAAGATCTTCAGAAAAACGGTCGAGGCCGTAGAAGATGCGTAAGGCAGTCCCGCCGTAAAAAGCGGCATGTTTGAAGAAACCCGAGCGCGAAAGTCCGCACAGAACAAGTTCCTGCATGATTTCCTTGACGGCATTTTTTTTGTCGAAAACTGATTCTGTGCTGTATTTTTTCAGCATTTCGGTGACTATCCCGTTCATTTCGTATTTCTCCGCAGGAATTTCATCAGATATTTCAGGTTGTTACAGTGATATTTTTCGCCAATCATCAGAATATTTCCGGCATTCAGTTTCGCGAATTCGGTTTCATCAATCCGCAGGTCGTCGAAAAGCATTTTTTCAATATCTTTCTGACTTGTTACAGGCGGCATGGTGTAGAGCTTGTCGCAGAGTGCCTTTTCCGGTTCCGCGATCTGGTAAAAAGAGCCATTTTCCTCCTTGATGAGGATCCCGAAAGGATATGCGCCGGAAGGGATATCGCGGTATAGAAAAGTACCGAAGTGATTTTCGTATTTTTTTGCCTTCTTCTTTTCAAAAGTAGCCGACGTAAAGGCGTACACCGCTTCGGGAATCAGGCCGTAACGGGAAAGCGCGTAGTCGAAAGAAAGATATGACGGGCCGTATATCGCTCCTGCCAGGCAGTATCCCGGTATGTTTTTGTCTGTTTCGTAAAGTCCGCGTGTCAGATAAAAAATTTCGCCTTTGTCGTTCAAACGCCTGATTTTGCTATGCGGATTGGCATAATCAGAATATTTTTCCAAAAGCATTCGGGTCGAAATAATCACTGTTTTCACCTCCAACTGCAGTTTTAGTGCATTTGCTGGAGAAAATCAAGATTTTTGGGATTCGTTTAAAAATTCGGTCTAAAAAATATCGGTATCGCCTTTTCCTTCGCGGACGATCTCGTATTCGTCGCCTGAAAGCTGGACGATCGTGGTCAGTTCCATCGCGAGGTATCCGCCGTCGACAAGAAGGTCGACAAAGCCGAGCCAGTCGGGGCTGTCTTCTTCGGGATCGCAGAATTCCTCGCCTTCGTCGCAGGAAGCGGTCGAAACGACAAGCGGTTCGCCAATCTCTTCTGCTAGTGCGCTGATGAAGCGGCTGTCGGGGATCCTGATCCCGATTTCCTTTCTGTTTTCAAGCATGATTTTAGGAATTTCGCGGCTGGCTGTAAGAATGAAGGTGTATGCGCCGGGAAGGCAGCGTTTCAGCAGGTTGAAATGACGGTTGTCGATGTCGGCATAGCGCGAAATGTCGCTCAGATCCTTGAAAACGAGGGAATAGAACTTCCGTTTTTTCGTCTGTTTTATGCGGTTGAGCTTTTCCAGCGCCCCTTTTTTGCCGATCTTTACCGCCAGAAGATAGGACGTGTCGCCGGGAACAAGCGCGACTCCGCCGCTTTCCAGCACGCTGACAGCCTTGTCGATGACCCTTTTTTCGGGATTCTCGGTGTGGACCTTGATTCTTTCCATTTTTACCTCGGTTTTAAGGGATAAATCCCATTTTTTCAGATGTTTCAAGAACATCCGGGTTGTTGGGATCCAATGTTATCATAACATGCGAAAAGAACTTGGCTTTTTCGATGTCTTTATCTTCAATGGCTTTGCGCATCGGAATGAAGGCTATGTGCGGAAAAACGATTTTTCCGTCTGCGGTCCTGACTCTTTCGACATTTTTTGTCATGTAGAAAGTGTAAAGTTCATCGCTTCCTTTTTTGTATTTTTTATCATAAAAAGTATAAGAGATCTGTTTGTAACCGTTTTCCTCGCCCGAAATTTCAAATTCAGACGGTTTGAAAACGAAGCAGTATTCTTCGAAATCTTTTTCGGAAAATGCCGTTTGAGTGTTTTTGTCGAGGAGCGAGTATGCCTTCTTTGTATCGCCGTTGATTCTTGCCTGCATAAATTTTTCAATAATATCAGGTTGTTTTTCCATATTTTGGCAGGAAACTGAAATCAGTGCCAGCAAAAAGGCAAGAAGTGTGAAAAAGTGTTTAAAACTCATGTTTTACCATTTTTCCATTATTGATACCGAGCTGCTGCAGCCGATCCTGTCGGCTCCGGCATTCATCATTGCGATCAAGGTTTCCTTATCGCGGATCCCGCCGGCAGCCTTGACTCCGAGCCTGTTTCCGGCAATCATTCTGAGAAGTCTGACATCGTCGGCAGTCGCTTTTCCGTTGACTCCGGTCGAAGTTTTCAGCATGTCTGCGCCGGCAAAGACTGCGATCAGCGCGGCATAGATTTTTTCGTCTTCGGAGAGTTCGGAAGTCTCGAGGATCACTTTTATATAAGCTTTTGTTTTTGTTGTGCTTTTTAAAATTTCAAAACACTCTTTGAACGATCCGCTTTTTATCAGTCCGATGTTGATAACGACATCGATTTCGTCTGCTCCGTCGACTGCGGCTGCAATAGATTCCGCCTGCTTGGCTACGGCTGTGGAAGCACCGAGAGGGAAGTCGATGACTGTCGCGATTTTGAAAGCGGCACGGTTCTCAGCTCTGAATTTTGCCGCTGTTTTTACCCAGACCGGATTGATGCAGACAGCTTTGAATCCGTATTTTTTTGCCTCTTCGCAGATCCTTAAAACATCGTTTTCAGCAGCATTGAATGAAAGGATCGTGTGGTCGATCGCCTGTGCCGCTGTTTTTTTGGTGATCTCCGGCGCTGTGTAGCAGAAATCCAGATTTTCTTTGATCTTTTCGGCTTCACTTTGCGGGATTTCAAGAATTCCGGCAAGTTCAAGCGCTTTTTCAAAGATTTTTTCTTTTGAAAATCCCATTTTTTTCTCCTTTATAAGTTATTTTAATGTTCCGTTTATTTTCATTTCGGCGACTTCGCAGAGAGTTTTAAATTCAAAGCCGTTTTCTTTATAAAAATCAATAACTTTTTGAAATCTTTCCATTTTTCTTTCAAGCGTGAACGCAAGATCCGGCTGTTTCCCTTTAAGCGGCGCGAAGAGAGGGGACTCTTCGGCATCGCAGAGGTCGATCCCGTGTGCCTCGATGTTTATGAAACTTCTGCTTTTCGATACCTTCAGCATCATATTGAGCAGAAAATCGGGAAAAGTTATTATCGAAGTGCCGATAAGAGGTATTCCGGCAAGTGGAAACAGAGTCGTCATAGGAAGTTCGGCAAAATTTCCTTCAGATTTTATATCTCTTACTGTTTTATCAATAAATTCGGGGGTATATTTGCCGAAAGCATCGGCAAACGATGAAATTATCGACTTCGAATGATGGCCGGCAAGTTTTTTCAGATTTATCAGAAGCCACTTTGCCAGATAGTATGAAATCGACGGAAAAAGCGAAGAATCATAATTATAACCGACTGATTTTAAAACAGAAATCAAATCTCCCGAAGAATTGTAACCCGGACTTCTGAACCCTTTGCATGTCGTTCCTGTGATTTCTTCGAGAAAATCACGGTTCTTTTTTATCTCCTGATAAATTTCTTCTTTCGGAAGTCGCGTGAGCTGATAGTTGTGGGAAAAGGAATGATCGGCGATCTCAAACCCCGAGTCTGCGATTTTCTTCAGAATTTCTCTGTTTTTTTCGTTGAATCCGCAGGCTGTGACAAAGAATGTCGCTTTTATGGAATTTTTTTTAAAAAGTTCGGCAAAACGGTTCAATCCGTTCGTATAAACCGGATCTTCGCTGATCTCAGAAGTATTCAGACCGTGTATTGCATAGTAGCAGACTATCGGATCGACATCGACGTTTATGCATGCGATTTTCATTGGATTTACTCCGTTTTTTCCATTTCAAAATAGGTCAGTCCTGTCATTTGGCAGACACCGCTTCCGGCAATTCTGAAACCGTGCCTGCTGTAAAAACCGACAGCTCTGGCATTGTCGGCATAAACCTGGAGCCGCAGTTCTTTTTTACCGTCGGCAGCAGAGTTTAAAAGTGCCGAGCCGATCCCTCTGTTCCAGCATTCAGGCAGGACAAAAAGTCCTTCGATGTAATCGTCGGAAAACGAAATCACACCTGAGATCCTGCCGTTTTCCTCAAAAACCAGATTCCGGCAGCGCCTGATAGTGTATGATGAGAAATTTTTACTGTCTTTTTTAAAAAAAGCGGCCGGTGTATCAAGGAAATTTGCGCTGTTTGATTTTTCGTAGATCTCTTCGATTTTGTGCAAATCGGATTCTCTGAAATTCCGGATCATTTTTTAAATACTTGCTTCTGCTTGATTAATCGTATGCACCGGCTCTTCTTAACATCTCTACGATATGGTAGTTTCCGGTGAACTGGGCGCGCTTTACGGCCGTTCTTCCTTTGTCGTCCTTGGCGTTGAGGTCGGCTCTTTTTTTAATCAGGATCTCTACCGCTTTTTCGAATCCGCGCTGTGCAGCGATCATAAGCGGAGTGCTCTTCTGCTTGTCGGTGACAGCAAAATTTGCCCCTTTATTGAGAAGCGCGATGACGACATGCTCCTCGCGTTTCGCACAGGCATAAAGCAGGACCGTTTCGCCGTCTTTGTTCTTTGCCTCGAGGTCGGCTCCGGCATTGAGGAACATTTCGATCATTTTCGCGTTTCCGTTTCTGACTGCATACCAGAGCGGAAAAAGTCCGTCGCTGAAGCGGCGGTTGACTGAGATCTGGCGTTTGATCAGGTTGTCTGCGATGTCATGATAGTTGTTCAAAGCCGCATAAGCCATAAGTTCGTCCTGTTCGGAACGTTTTTCCACAAGGGCGTTTTTGGCAAGAAGCAGCATGACTATGTCGTGCCTGTTCTCTCTTTTAGCGAGGATCAGCGCGGTGTCGCCGTTTTTGTCGGCCGAATCAAGGTAAGCTCCTTTTTCGACGATGGTTTTTACAAATTTTATGTGGCCCTTTTTGGCAGCGACAATGAGCGGAGTGACGCCGTTGTTGTCAGCTTTGTTCAGATCGGCGTTCTTGGAGATGAGCAGTTCCGCCATATCGTCGAAATTTTTGTGGAGCGCGATCAGAAGCGGAGTGTTGCCGAAAGCGTCGGAAACATCTGCGGAAGAGCCGTGTTCCAGGAAAAGTTTGACCAGATCAGTGTTGCCGCGGGATGCCGCTACAAGGATCGCCGAGTTGCCCTCGTTGTCCTTGAGGTCGATATTCGCGTTGTTCATGACAAGCATGCGGACCATTCTGGGTTTGTCGGCGAGAACTGCGGACATCAGGGCTGTTCTTTTGCTGTTGTCGGTCAGATTTACATTCGCGCCGTTTTTGATGAGGCTGTTTGCGACCTCTTTTTTATCGTTTTCAACTGCCCACATAAGAACTGTTTTGCCGTTTTTGTCTTTGATATCCATGTTAGCCTTTCCGGCTGCGAGGACATCGATCATGTCGCGGTTGTTCGTGAATGCCGCGATCCAGAGGGCGCTGAGTCCGTCCTGGAATTTTGTGTTGACATTTATTCCGAGGGCGACCAGAGTCTGGACAAGTTCGGCGTCACCGATGACAAGTCCGCGCTGCATAAGGAAAACGGCATCGTCATTGTTGAGTTTCGCACCGTATTGCCCGAGGATCTTGGCCATTTCGTATTTGCGCCGCTCGACGCAGTAGGGGAGAAGTTTTTTGCCGTTTTTGTCGGCGGTCCCGGTCTTTGCCCCCGCTTTGAGAAGAAATTCGGCGATGTCTGTCCTGTCTTTTACAGCGGCATACCAGAGAAGTGTCAGACCGTCCTCATAGACTTTGTTTACGTTCGGTTTGAAAAGCGTAAGTGTGCGGACTCTCTCGGCATCTTCGTTTATGACAGCCTGCCTGAGCATCTCGTCGGCCTCGTCGGAAGAGATGCGGACGCCCTCTTTGATGAGACGGCTTATTACTTCGGTGTTCCCTGTATCTATGGCCCAGACGACGATCGTCCGCCCCGAAGAATCCTTTATTTTGGTGTTGACTCCGCTGTGCAGGTATTCGTCAAAAACTTTCCACGAACCTTTTTCGGCTGCAAGCCAGAGGATCGTCCGCCCGTTGTCGAATGTCAGGTTCAGCATGTTTTTCTGTTTGGCGACGACCGAGGCGATCCACGGATCGTCCTGATCGACAGAGATCCTCATCAGGACGGAAGCCTCTATCGACGAAAGCTGGGCACCGCTGCCGGAAAAGTATCCGACCATTCTTTTGTGGCCGCCGCGAACCGCTATGAGAAGCGGTGAAAATCCTGTTTTGTCGTGGTAGTTGATGTTCGCCCCTTTTGCGAGAAGGGATTTTGCCAGGTCAAGATCACCTTCTTTCGCTGCCGCTATGAGTTCCTCGTTTTCTTCTTCAAGGCTTTTGATGATCGGTGAAAGAGAGATCCTTTTCGATGTTTTTTTGCCTGAGACGATCTCGATGGCGTCGTCTTTCGCGATGTGTCCTGCAAGTTCGAAACGCACGGTATGAGTGCCCGGCTCTATATCGTCGATAGTACACGGAACAATGCATTTTTTCGGTGAACCTGACGAAGAGTCCAGAGTGACCTCGATGCCTGTTTTGTCGGATGAAAATTCCGCAGAGCCGGGAATAATGACGACCGGCGCCGGCCCTTCGACGGTCTGGACTTCAGGTACGACATGTTCTTCTTTCGGCGAGGGTTCCCTGAAATTTTCAGCTTTGTATTTTTCGAGCTCTTTGTTCTGTTCGACCAGGACCGGGGTTTCGGTTTTTTTGCCGTGAATCATAAAGACCACAGTTTCAAGAGCCTTTTTCATTCCGGCAGCCGTGCCGTTGAAATCGGTTGCGCCGGCCTCGGTTTTTCTGTTCCCGTCGACATAGATGTAGTTCACGGTCAGCGTAAAGATGCCGGCGAAGTATTCAACTGTAGGAACGACGATGATGTCCGCCTGGACCGCCTTTCCGATTTCGATCTGGCATTCCATCTGCCGGCATTTTGACCATTCTTGCGAGCGTTTTGTCACACTTTCTACCTGACTTGCCGGAATTATTTTGTATTTTCCGATGCTTCCAAGCAGCTTTATGATGTAGTCCTTTGAACCTTTCACCACATCGGGATGGATTTTGCCGGTGCTGTCGTAAATGTCCATGACCGCGAGATTCTCGGCGGACAAAGTCGAAAGAAAAACAAAAGCCGTAAAAAATGCTATCTTGAAAAAGTTTTTCATCAAATCCTCCAAACAGACATACGGCAGAATATATACTTCAAATATTTTTTATTAAAAGAAAAAAGGTCAAATTTCGAAAACTGGTGAAAAATGTTTCAAAAAAGCGGCTGAACTGAAAGAAGCCGCGTTAATCGGCGTCGGGGCGGTTCATTTTCTGGTGGTAATCTTCAGGCCTGTATTGATATTCAAGGTTGAAGCATGCAAAGCAAAAATCGTCAAAATTATTGAGAATTTTCTTAAAATCGGCTATTTCGATGTGTCTCAGCGAGTCAGCGCCCAGGTATTCGCATATTTCGTCATGGCTTTTTACCGCGGCGATAAGCTCGTTTCTTGTCGGTGTGTCGATCCCGTAGTAGCAGCTTCCGATGACTTTCGGCGAGCCTATGCGGATGTGGATCTCTTTCGCGCCGACATTTCTCAGCATTCTCGAAATTTTGCGGAGGGTCGTGCCGCGGACGATCGAATCGTCAACGAGAACGACTTTTTTGCCTTCAAAGAAGTCGGGAAGGGGATTGAATTTGTGGCGGACGCCTTCGTCGCGCTGTTTCTGGTCAGGTTTCGTGAAAGTCCTGCCGACATAGTGGTTTCTCAGAAGTCCCATGTCGAAAGAGAGTTTCGCGCTCTGGGCGTAACCCAAAGCGACGAAGTTCGACGAGTCCGGAACTGCCATTACTACCGTGTCGTCACCGAATCCCATGTTTTTATCGTAATCTGCAAGCTGTGCGCCGATTTTTTTGCGGACATCGTAAACTTTTTCGCCGAAAACTTTGGTGTCGGGGCGTGAGAAATAGATAAGTTCGAATACGCAGTGCTGAGTTTTGCCGGCATTGACTGCGACTGTAACCATCGGTTTCCCTTTTTCGAGCCTGATGATCTCTCCGGGGCGCATTTCGCGTATCATTTTTGCTCCGACGATGCCGAATGCGCAGCTTTCCGAAGCGAGGACCACGCCGTCAGACATGATTTCTTTGCCTTCCTCAAAGTCATTGAGAGTTCCGATGACATAAGGTCTGTATCCGTGCGGATCGCGGAATCCGAACATTTTATCGCGGTAGATCAGGATCGACGAGAAAGCCCCTTTGAGCTGTTTCTGCGCTTCTATTATCGAATCTTCGATCGAAAGTTTCTTGTGAAGAAGGTAGAAAGCGATAAGTCTGCCGATAAGCTCGCCGTCGTTGTCGCTTTTGAATGTGAAACCGTAGTCGTTTTCAAGCCATGTGCGGAGTTCGTAGTAGTTGATGATGTCGCCGTTGCTGCAGATCGCGAGATGCGGCCCTTCCGGAAGCTCGATCACATGCGGCTGGCTGTTGGTTTCGTCGCTTTTCCCGGCAGTCGGGTAGCGGACGTGACCGATGGCGATGTTTCCGCTGTATTTCTTGAGTATCTCTTCCGTGAGAACGTTCTTTACGAGTCCCATTCCTTTGTAGCAGAAGAT
>DBYC01000025.1:7917-11387 GCA_002310035.1 bacterium UBP6_UBA1196 | reverse complement strand
TCGCCTGAATAAAAATAGTCGACATCGGGCGTGTTTTCGGGAAAAAGATAGTAGGTTTCATCCAGATCCATATCAAGTTCCAGCTCCGCAAGACATCTGTCGCACGCAGTCAGGACCGTCGCATTTCCGAAAAATCTGATGCAGATAGTTTCGGCGGCGCGGTAAAACTCGACTTTGAGCGAGACATTTTTTATTTTGGCGTTTTCTCCGAGTTCGTCTCCCGCGATGTTGTATTCAACATTCCGCGTAACCTTCGACTCGGTGATTTCACTAAGATAAAGCAGCATTTCAACCACCAAAAAAATAACTGCGGGAATATACTCGTAAATCTTTTTTTGTCAAGGTAAAATTATCGGTCAGGTTTATTCCGGCGGAAAAATAATGTTCAGAAATGCTTTTTCAAGATCTGAAGTTAGTCTTTTTTGATTTTCTTTTTGAGGTCGTCAAAGAGTTTTTTTGCCCCTTCTTCGACAGTTTTTTTGAGTTCGCTGTTTTCGACGGTTTCCTTGAGGTTTTTAAGGCTCTCGTTTGCCTTGCTGTAAACATCTTTCGCCGTGCTTTCAGCTTTTGAGTAAGCGTCTTCGGCAGTCTGTTTGATCTGGCGGACTACATCGTTGTTGATGGCAGCCTGAGCCGCAGCGAGACGCGCGATCGGAACTCTGTAAGGTGAGCAGCTGACATACTGGAGACCGACTCTGTGGAAGAAGTCTATGGAAGCCGGATCGCCGCCGTGTTCGCCGCATACGCCGAGTTTGATGTTCGGTCTTGCCTTTTTGCCGCGTTTTGCCGCGATTTCAACGAGCTGGCCGACACCGGTCTGGTCGATCGAGCGGAAGGGGTTCTTTTCCAGAATTCCTTTGTCGATATACTGATATATGAACTTGTTCGCGTCGTCACGGCTGTAACCGAGGCACATCTGGGTGAGGTCGTTTGTTCCGAACGAGAAGAATTCGGCGTGTTCCGCGATTTCGTCGGCGGTAAGAGCGCCTCTCGGAACTTCGATCATCGTTCCGACAAGGAATTCGACATTGATGCCTTTCTCTTCAAAAACTTTTGCCGCTGTTTCGCGGATGATCTTTTCCTGGTATTTGAACTCGTTTACATTGCCTACAAGCGGGACCATGATTTCCGGGAATACTTTTACCCCTTTCTGAGTGAGTTCGCATGCAGCCTCGATTATTGCCCTGGTCTGCATTTCGGTGATTTCGGGGCGTGTTATTCCGAGTCTGCATCCTCTGAGACCGAGCATCGGGTTGATCTCGTGAAGAGCTTTGATCTTGTCGTTGATTATTTCCTCGGAGCAGTTCATGATCTCGGCCATTTCCTTGATCTGCTGCGGTTCGCTCGGAAGGAACTCGTGAAGCGGCGGGTCAAGAAGTCTGACTGTTACCGGAAGTCCTCTCATCTCCTCGAAAATAGCGAGGAAGTCGTTTCTCTGGTGTCCGATGAGTTTTGCAAGGGCAGCCTTTCTTCCTTCCAGATCGTCGGCAAGGATCATTTCTCTGACGGCTTTGATCCTGTCGCCTTCAAAGAACATGTGCTCGGTCCTGCAGAGTCCGATACCCTGAGCACCGAATTTGCGTGCCTGGGCAGCGTCTCTCGGCGTGTCGGCGTTTGTTCTTATTTTAAGTGTGCGGCGGTTGTCAGCCCATGTCATAAGTTCCTCGAATTCTTCGTTGAATTTAGGAGTTTCTGTTGCGACTTTGCCGAGAAGAACTTCGCCCGTGCTGCCGTCTATCGAGATCCAGTCTCCTTCTTTGAGAACGAGATCCTCTGCTTTTATTGTTTTTCCTTCGACATCAATGTTAAGTCCGCCGCATCCGCTGACACAGCATTTTCCCATGCCTCTTGCAACGACTGCTGCGTGGGAAGTCATTCCGCCGCGTCCTGTGAGGATGCCGTTTGCAGCGACCATTCCGGTGATGTCTTCGGGGCTTGTTTCGAGTCTGACGAGAATCGTCTCAAGACCGTTTGCTTTCCATGCAGCTGCGTCTTCTGCGTTGAAGACTATCTGACCTGTGCCTGCGCCCGGGCTTGCCGGAAGACCTTTCGTGATGAGTTTCGCGCTCTTTTTGCTTTCTTTGACGAACTGCGGGTGAAGAAGCTGGTCGATCTGGTCGGGAGTGACTCTGAGAAGAGCGTCATCCTTCGTGATAAGCTCTTCGTGAACCATATCAACCGCGATTTTTACAGCCGCGGCAGCAGTTCTTTTGCCGTTTCTTGTCTGAAGCATCCAGAGTTTTCTGTTTTCGATCGTGAACTCGATATCCTGCATGTCGTGGTAGTGAAGTTCCAGCTTTTTGTAGATGTTGGAGAGATTTTCGTAAACTTCTGGCATGTATTCCTCGAGCGACGGATATTTGCTCTTTCTCTCTTCTTCACTGATATTGTGATCCTCGGCCCATTTTCTGCTGCCGGTAAGAGTGATCTGCTGCGGAGTTCTGATCCCGGCAACAACATCCTCTCCCTGAGCGTTGATGAGGTATTCACCGAAGAAAATATGCTCGCCGGTCGCCGGGTTTCTCGTGAAAGCGACACCTGTCGCGCAGTCGTCGCCCATATTTCCGAAAACCATTGCCTGAACGTTTACTGCGGTGCCCCAGTCGTCGGAGAAGCCGTTCATCTTGCGGTAAACGATGGCACGCTCGTTCATCCAGCTTCCGAAAACTGCGTCGATTGCGCCCCAGAGCTGTTCTTTCGGGTCGGTCGGGAACTCTTTGCCGGTCTGTTCCTTGACGATGACTTTGTAGCTTTCGACAAGTTCCTTCAGGTTTTCGACCGTCATTTCGAGGTCGTTTTTGATCCCGTATTTTTCTTTGAGGCTGCTTATCGCCTGTTCGAAGTGCTCGCCTTTGATCCCCATGACGACATTGCCGTACATCTGCATGAAACGGCGGAGGCTGTCCCATGCGAAGCGGTTGTCGGACTCTTTTTTGATAAGGCCGTTAAGGGTATTTTCGTTGAGACCGAGGTTGAGGATCGTATCCATCATGCCCGGCATCGAAGCGCGTGCGCCGCTTCTGACCGAAAGGAGAAGGGGATTCTGCGGATCTCCGAATTTTTTGCACATAACTGCTTCTATTTTCTTAAGGTTTTCTTCGACCTGTTCTGCAAGTTCGGGCGGATAGTTCTTGTCATTTTTGTAGTAGACTGTGCACATATCGGTCGCGATAGTGAAACCTGCCGGAACCGGAATCTGCATGTTGCACATTTCGGCGAGGTTCGCACCTTTGCCGCCGAGGGTGTTTTTCATTGAAGCGTTTCCTTCAGAACCCTGCGGTCCGAAGAAATAAACGAATTTTTTTGCTGCCATTTTTTCCTCCAGAATTTAATTATGAATGGTAAGAAACTTCATTTTTTTCAAAAAACTTAAAAACGCGTGTTTATACTCAGACAGCGGAAAATTGCAAGTGAAAAGTTTTGGGGAGTAGGGAATCTAGGGAATTTAGGGAATCTAGGGAATCTAGGGA
>DBYC01000025.1:1944-7790 GCA_002310035.1 bacterium UBP6_UBA1196 | reverse complement strand
TCTAGGGAATCTAGGGAATCTAGGGAGTTTAGGGAGTTTAGGGAATCTAGGGAGTTTAGGGAATCTAGGGAGTTTAGGGAATCTAGGGAGTTTAGGGAATCTAGGGAGTTTAGGGAGTTTAGGGAATATGGTGGGTTAGTTTTTTCTCATTCTGAAAGCTAATGCGGAAATGAGCGCGAAAAGTGCCGCAACAGCCGCGAAAACTGCTTTCGGGGAGTTTTCTTCCGAAGATGTGATCGAGCAGCCGCTGTCACCGCCGCAGTCTTCTACATCCGGATTGCAGGAATATTCGTAGATCTGCGAGAAAACGGGAACGCCGACAGCTTCCGTGAAGTTTTCACCTTTTGGTTTCTCGACTTTGATCTGGAAACTTTCGCCTTCGCTCAGGTTCAGCTCAGCTTTGACCGTGAGATATTTGTCCTGATTTTCGGGAAGTTCGAATTCGAACGAGAAATCCTGCGAGCCCGTAGCCTTGAATTCGGTAGTCGAAGCGAGTTCGGTGTCGCCTTGTCCGTCGTTGTTATTGTCTTCGTAAATGGCGAGGCGGGTGACGCCGGAACCGAACGAAACGACATTCGAACCGACAGTTTTCACTGTTATCTTCTTGAGTGTATCTGCCGATCCTTTAGCCATGACTCTGAGCTGAAGGACATCTCTGAACCTGTTCATTTCCGATTTTGCCGGAACTTCCGGATCGTGCGGACCTTTCGTTACGATAAGACCGTTGTTCGGCTCGAACTGGAATTCGCCGAATTCTATCGGGAACTTGCCTTCGACTTTGGGTTCGCCGCCGTCGGAAATGAGTATTCCGCCTTCATTGACGGATGTGCCGAAGAATGCGTTGTTGGTGATTTCTGCGCCTTCTTTGAATTTCGCGTCAAGAACAAAGAGTATATTGTTCTTTTTGTTGTTCCAGAGTCTGCCGCCCTTGGAAGCGGGGAAAAGAACTTCGCCGTCGGCTGCTTCGTCTGCCGAAGCCAGAAGGATGTCTTCAGGATCTGCGGATCCGTTACCGTTGACATCGTTGTACATTTTGAATCCGGAAAGCGAAATGTTGCTGTTGTTCGCGTTGATGTCGACTTTGAGTTTGATCTGGTCAAGCGTGAAGTAGCATTCTTCACCGCCTTTGCCGGAAAGCTCAAGCTGACCGACGACAAGTTTCTCCTGCGGGTTGCTGATGAGGATCTTGCCGTCTTTGCTTCCGCGGTTGTTTTTGCCGACAGACGCTGTGATCTCACTGTTCTGGCATTTTACGATCGCAGGATCCTCGATGCATGCACCGGTTTCGTTTTCGCAGACATAGCCTTCAGGGCAGTCTTCGTTTTTCGTGCATGCCGCAGCTCCGACACCGCCGCATTCCGAAAGATCGACTGCATCCTGCGAGTTGACGCATTCAGCCGATGCAAGTCTGAGTTTGACGGGGATGCCGAGGTTCGTTCTGTATGAACTGTTGCCTGCCGCTTTATATGTCGCGGTATTTTCAATGATCTGGTTTTTCGGAGTGTCGCCTTTCGCTTTTGCTCTGAATCTTACGACAACAAGGTCGTCGCAAGTGAGATATGACGCGTTTTCGTCACAATTTTTAAGCGGATCCTTAAGTTTGAATCCGTCCTTGAGCGGGAAACCGTTGGAATCGGGAATAGGAATCCAGCGTGTCGCGATTTTCTTGTCGTCAACGACATTGAAGCTTGTAGCGTATTCGGTCGAACCGGGGACGTATTCCATGCCTTCGGGGATGTTATCTATGATGGTGAGATTCGTTGCCTCGTCAGTTCCCCAGTTCTGTATCCTGAGCGCGAAAGTGTGCTCAAGACCGTTCTGGCACCATTTTCCGTCGAAGGAGTAGGGGTTGGTCGCACCTGCCGGCGTGCATGCTACTTTTTCCGGAAGGCCGGGGATATCGAACTGCGGAGCCTTGGTGTCGACCGAAACGATCATGTAGTTCGTGATCGCGGAGTCTTTGTTTGCACCGACTCTAAGGGTGATGTCTTTTCCGCCTTTGTTGAACTGTGATGCATATGCGGAATCTTTGGACGAGTCAATGACGAACGTATCCATATCCATGCCGTATTCGATTTCGTCGAAGTTGAGGCCTGAGCAGTTGCCGGCCTCGTCTTTTGTCGGAATACCGCCGATGCACTGCGGTTCTCCGGCTTCGTTGTAGCCGTAGACCGAAGAGATCGAGTTGAAGATTTCGGTGTAGTCAAGTCTCTGGAAATTTTCTTCCGCAAAGGCTGCTGGATTGCATTTGTTGGAAAGAAGAAGCCAGTCGGAACCTTTGCCGCGGACCTGAATGCCTTCGGGAACAAGCTGGTGATCCTCAGGATTGAGTGTGTAAAGTCCCGGGTCGCCTTCGTGTGAAGCGAGGGTTATTCTGATTTCAGGATCTGTCGGGAAAGTGAAACCCTGGACTTTGATCTCTGCATATTCATACCAGTATGCTCTGAAACCGTCGTAGATGTAGATCTTCTTCGGGCTGATTTCGATCGAAGAGTAGATGAGGATTATCGACCAGTCGGAAACAAGTTCGGTGTATTCCTGGTAAATGCCGTCCTCGGTGCATTCAAGCCCGGAAACAGTGTAGCTTCCGAAAAGGGAGTCGCCGTCACGGACGATCGTTCCTTCCGCAGCGTTCTTTCTTGCCGTATCCTGGATTTCCTTGAGGTCGTCGGTGATGTCGACACGGTAGGTGAACCAGCTTTTTTGCGGGTTATCTGTGTCTTTGAAAGCGTCAAAGCCGAATTTTGCCTTTCCTGCTGCCGCTTCGGAAACTTTGTATGCTTTTTTCGCCTTTACAGTCCATGATTTGGAGATCTTGCCGTCTTCGGACTGGAAAGAAAGCTGAACTTCATTGTCGGTCGGCTGGTCTTTTTTTGCCACTGCAATAGCACCCGTCCATACGAGAAATGCCCTTTCGACAATTGCATCCGACGGAATATGCTGATAGCTCAGATTGTAAGTGCTGGAGTCTTTGCAGGTGTCGCCCTGCGGGTTGCAGTTTGCGGCATCGTCAGGTTTTTTGTTGTCAATAAGAGATTTGAACATTACATGATAGCCGTAAGCACCGTCTTCCCATTTAAGCTCGTCCTGGTCCGAGTATTTGGAAACATCGGGGCCCATGTTTTTCGCTCCGGCCGAAAAAGGCACGATCAATGCCAGTAAAGCCAGAAAAATAAGTCTTTTCATAAAATCACCTCAATAATAGTGTTGAAAAATAACCACAAAAAAACCTAGAGATAATAGTCAGCATAGTTTTTTTGTCAAAAGTATTTTTTGATAAACTCCTGAAATTGAATAAACTCAGTACGGATTGTTTTTGAGTGCGCGATGGCAGGTTTTCAGAACAGCGGCTGGATAGTTTGCACGGAACCGGAATTTTTCGGGCTTATGCCGGGGACGAAAGTCCATCTTTCACAGTGCATTTCGTGTACAAGAGAGTTCTGTCCGGTGAAGCCGCAGCTTTTCACGGCGTTTTTTCCAGAGTGGATAGAACTTTCCGAAAGTCCGCTTAATCCGAAGATCGTCGAACTCAACAAATCGCTTGCGAAAAAAAGAAAACTTACGCAGCTCTACTGCCCGAGAAAAAAACAGGCATCGCAGGACTGCAGCGCGCATTCCTCTTTCTGCAAGTACAATCTGGTATGCGGCGCTTTCAACGAGAGAACAGGGAAGAATTTTATAAAATCTTTAAGATGGAGGAAAGAAATGGTTTATTTCGTGATGTATCTTGACGGAACGACGGAGCTTGTAGGTAAAAACGATCTGGGGAACGTCGATATCGACAAAGTCGAGCGCGTCTATCCCGGAAACTACGAGGTAAGGATCGTGTCGGAACTTGTTCCGCTCGGTGAGGAAAAGGAAAAACTTGAGGAGACGGTAAGCGCTTTCAAGGAAAAGTACAGCGGGAACGTTGTCTCGGGCGAAGGGCTCGTCGATTTCGAATCGTGGTTCGCGAATGCCTCCAACGGCGACAGCGCGATAATTCCCGAAAAAGTTCTCGTTCCGCAGAAGACCTACAAAGTCATGAAAATCAAGGATGTCGTCGAAACCGCCGAGGTCAAAGTTGAAAAACCCGCCGTCAAGCCTGCCGTAATTGTTGAAAAAGAACCCGAAAAGAAACCTGAAAAGAAACCCGAAAAACTTCCCGAAGAACCGCAGCAGTCGCTTTTTGAGGCAAAACAGTCCGAAATTTCTGATGAAAGTGTTCAGGAAAAAGGAAAAAGGGGAAGAAAAAAGAAAATCACGGAATAGTTATGCTGCTTGAAAGTTTCGAAGCTGCGGGTTTCAAGGACGAAATCGCGGCGATCGGCGATCCGCTTTTCGGCGGAGAAACTTCTTTATATATAGAAGAAATCATAAATAAAACATCGGACCACAAAATTTTTGCCGTTTTCCGCGGTGAAAAAGTTGCCGGATTTTTAATTTTGTCCGCTGTTCTTGACGAGGCTGAAATTCTCGAAGTCGCCGTTTCGGAAAATTTGAGAAGAAAGGGGATTGCGTCGGAACTCATGGAAGAAATTTTTGACTGGTGCGGAAAAAACGGAATCGGACGGATCCTTCTCGAAGTGAGGGAGTCAAATTTTGCTGCTATAAATTGTTACGAAAGATTCGGTTTTGTCAAGGACGGTTTCAGGAAAAACTACTATCGGAATCCTTCGGAAGATGCGGTTTTGATGTCGAAAAAACTCTTCGGCGCATCTTGATCCCTAAAAGTGCCAAAACGCCCCGAAATCTGAAAAAAAGAAAAAATCAAAAAAACTTGCTATTTGTAAAAGTTAAATAAAAACAATGTGTTATGGCAAAAAAACGCCAAATTTTTGACAATGGGGCCTCCCTCCATACAATGCCTGCGGTTTTTTGGTAATGGTAGATATTTTAGGAGTAGTTTAGACATGCCGACCATTAATCAGTTAATAAGAAAAGGTCGTAAAGACCAGCAGAACAAAAGCAAGTGCCCGGCACTTGTTTCATGTCCTCAGAGAAAGGGTGTTTGTGTCCGTGTTTACACGACAACCCCGAAAAAGCCCAATTCAGCTCTCAGAAAAGTTGCCAGAGTCCGTCTGACAAGCGGTTTTGAGGTTACCTGCTACATCCCCGGCGAAGGCCACAACCTTCAGGAACACAGCGTTGTTCTCGTCCGCGGCGGCAGGGTCAAAGACCTCCCCGGCGTTCGTTATCACATCGTCAGAGGTACGAACGATACATCGGGTGTAAACAACAGAAAACAGAGCCGTTCGAAATACGGCGCTAAGAGACCGAAGTAATTAAGGGAGTTGAATAATGCCAAGAAGAAAATGCGTTTCAAAAAGAGAAGTTCCGGCAGATCCGAAATACGGAGATGTCCTTCTTCAGAAATTCATCAACAAAATCATGCTTCGCGGTAAGAAAAGTGTAGCAGAAACAATAGTTTACACTGCTATTGAAACAGCTGCGCAGAGCAAGAAAGAGAATCCGGTTGACATTTTCAAAGCCGCTCTCGACAACATCAGACCGCAGGTTATGGTTAAATCGACGAGAATCGGCGGTGCAACCTATCAGGTTCCGACCGAGATTTCTCTTGAAAACAGCCAGGCGATCGGCATGAAATGGATGATCATGTTCTCCCGCAAAAGAAGCGAGAAAGGCATGGCAGCCAAACTTGCAGGCGAGATCGACGACGCTTTCAACAAAAGAGGAAACTCTTTCAAGAGAAAAGAAGATACTCACAAAATGGCAGAAGCTAACAAGGCTTTCGCTCATTTCAAGTGGTAATAATCGGAGGCCTCTAGTTCCATGTCCGCAGCTGAAAAGCACATAGCTCTCGAAGATATCCGCAATATCGGTATCATGGCGCACATCGATGCCGG
>DBYC01000025.1:907-1872 GCA_002310035.1 bacterium UBP6_UBA1196 | reverse complement strand
ATGGATCAGGAGCAGGAAAGAGGCATTACGATCACTTCCGCTGCAACGACATGCTACTGGCGCGAAAAAAGGATCAACATCATTGACACTCCCGGACACGTTGATTTCACGATCGAAGTCGAGCGTTCACTGAGAGTCCTTGACGGCGCGGTCGCTGTTTTCTGCGCGGTAAGCGGTGTAGAGCCTCAGTCCGAGACCGTTTGGAGACAGGCAGACAAGTACAAAGTTCCGAGACTCGCGTTCGTAAACAAGATGGACCGCATCGGTGCCGATTTCTTCCATGTTATTAAAATGATGGAACAGAAACTCGGTGCAAGAGCCGTTGCTGTTCAGGTTCCGGTAGGAAAAGAGGATTCTTTCCGCGGGATCATCGACATTATCAACATGACGACGCGTTATTACGACAGCGATGTTCTCGGTGCCGTTTTCAGAGAAGAGAACTCGATCCCCGAAGAATATAAAGAAGTAGTCGACCAGTGCCGCGAAAAACTTTTCGAAGCTCTCTCCGACTACGACGAAGAGATCATGGCTCTTTTCCTTGACGGCGCTCCGATCGAACCTGCGAAGATCCGCGCGGCTCTGCGCAAAGCTGTCATCAGCAATTCGATTTTCCCGGTTCTCTGCGGCAGTTCTTTCAAAAACAAAGGCGTCCAGCTTTTGCTTGACGCAGTTGTCGATTATCTGCCTTCTCCGGTGGATGTCCCTCCGATAAAAGTCACTTCCGTCAAAGACGAAAAGGAAAAATTTGTCAAACCGACAGATTCTTTCCCCGGTGCTTTGATTTTCAAGATAATGTCCGATCCTTACGTCGGCGAACTCAGCTTTGTCAGGGTTTACTGCGGCGAACTTGCTGTCGGCCAGCAGTATTACAACCCGCTTTCAGACAAAGTTGAGAGAGTCGGCAGACTGCTTCGGATGCACGCAAACAAAAGAGAAGATGTCGAAGTCATCACGGCCGGAAACAT
>DBYC01000025.1:0-806 GCA_002310035.1 bacterium UBP6_UBA1196 | reverse complement strand
AAAGCCGACGAGGAAAGACTTGCGCTTTCTCTTGAAAAACTTGCGAAGGAAGATCCGAGTTTCAGAGTCAACGCCGACGCTGAAACCGGTCAGA
Organism: bacterium UBP6_UBA1196; assembly: GCA_002310035.1. GTDB lineage: Bacteria > UBP6 > UBA1177 > UBA1177 > UBA1177 > UBA1177. Next base: position 712 of record DBYC01000025.1, on the reverse strand, counting down.
CCATCATTTCCGGAATGGGCGAACTTCACCTCGAAGTCCTTGTAGAAAGACTCCGCAGGGAATTCAAGGTAGATGCTCACGTCGGAAACCCGATGGTAAGTTACAGAGAAACTTTCTCGAAACCTGTCAGAATGGAGCACAGGCTTGTAAAGCAGACAGGCGGCAAAGGGCAGTATGCTCATGTCGTTATGGAATTCGAGCCGCTTCCTGCAGGTTCAGGCATTGTTTTTGAGGATATGACAAAAGGCGGGATCATTCCGAAGCTGTTCGTCGGCGCGATCGAAAAAGGTGTTCAGACGGCTGCTTTCGGAGGAAGATACGGTTTTCCGGTGGTTGACGTGCATGTGGCTCTGGTTGACGGCTCCTTTCATGAAGTTGATTCTTCTGAAATGGCATTCAAAGTCGCTGCTCTCAACTGTTTTAGAGATGCTGAGGAAAAATCGAGTCCGAGGATCCTTGAGCCTGTCATGAAAGTCGAGATCAATGTTCCGGAGCAGTATCTGGGTGATGTTATGGGCAACCTTCAGGCAAAGAGATCTGAAATCATCGGTTTTGAAGACGCTGCCGGCGGAATCAGGATCATCAATGTCGAAGTTCCTCTGGCTGAGATGTTCGGCTATATGACAAGCCTCAGGTCACAGACACAGGGAAGAGGAACGTTTACGATGGAATTCTCCCACTACAAGGAAATTCCTGACAATATCAAAAAACA
>DBYC01000003.1 GCA_002310035.1 bacterium UBP6_UBA1196 | reverse complement strand
TCAACTATTTGTTGTGACAGAGCCTTGTTTAAAAAGATTTGTTTAAAAAATAAAACCAAATCATAGAATCAGCATGCAGTCGCCGTACGAATAAAAACGATATCTGTTTTCGACCGCCGCTTTGTAGGCATCCATCACGAACTCTCTCCCAGCAAAAGCCGAAATCATCATCAGAAGCGTACTGCACGGAAGATGAAAATTGGTGAGGATCATGTCGGTGAAGCGGTATTCATAGCCCGGATAAATAAAAATTCCGGTTTCTTTGTCACAAGGTTCGATCACATTTTTCGCGACAGCAGCGCTTTCGAGAGCCCTGACAGTGGTCGTTCCGACCGCAAGGATCTTTCTTCCGGCCGCCTTGTCGGCATTGAGACGCGCCGCAGTTTCAGCATCAATGACAAAATGCTCTTTGTGCATCGTGTGCTCTTCGACTTTTTCGCTTTTTACCGGCAGAAACGTACCCAAACCGACATCAAGCACTACATTTTCGACATGTCCGCCGGTTTTTTCGCGGATCTTTTCAATAATTTCACGACTGAAGTGAAGCCCAGCGGTCGGAGCGGCGACCGAACCCAGAGTTTCGGCATAGACAGTCTGGTATTTTTCCTTGTCTTCCGGCCTGCTGTGCTTTTCGTTGCGCCGTTTCAGAATGTATGGAGGAAGCGGAATGTCGCCGAATTTGTCGAGATAGCTGAAAAGTTCTTCGTCCTGAAGCGAGAATTTAACTTCGGCGAACTGCTCCGACCTCGAAACGAGCTCCGCCGTAAGTCCGTTTTCAAAAAAGACGACCTCACCTTTGTCGATGTGTTTCGAACATTTCACCATCACCTGCCACAAACCGTTTCCAGCCGTTTTCAAAAGCAGGAATTCCACTCTGCCGCCGCTTGCCCGCTGCCCGAAAATCCGCGCCGGAATGACTTTCGTCGAATTGAAAACGACCGTCGTCATATCGTCGATGTAATCAAGGATAGAGCTGAAATCAGTGTGGATCAGCGACTTTTCGCTACGGTTCAGGACCATCATTTTTCCCGTTCCGCGCTCCGACGGATTGTCGGCGATCAGTTCCTCGGGAAGTTCATAGTTGAAAATTTCGGTATTCATGTTTCCTCTGAAAAAATTATTTAAAATCTATTTTTGTTTCATATTCACCAAGATCCGATGTCCCTTCCGCTTCGCCGGCATACAGAATCCTCAATGAAATTCCGCTGCCGATCAGTTTTTTCAGCGCATCGTGCCTTGATTTGTCGTACTTTGAAGTGAAAAACAGGATGGTCGAAGCGTTTTCTGCGGCTTCGAGCAGCGCCTCGACACAGTTTTCAAACTTTTCAGACGGATTGTTTTCCGCCAGCGCAAGCATCGCAAGAGCAGTAGAAAAACTTTTTTTGGAACTGTCGGGAAGCTCGGCCGGCTCTTTTCCGACAAAGAGAAACTGCGGAAGGTTTTCTTCTTTCTGCATCGAATCAAGCAGTGTCGCCGCCGCAGAAAGAATCTTTTCGAAATCTTCGGAGTATGGTTCTTCAAAAAAGTTGTCAATGAAGAAAACAGCTCCTGTATCGACCTCTTTATAAAATTCCTTTGTCCGAAGCTGACCGCTTTTAGCGCTTGATTTCCAGTGGATGTTCCTGATCGAATCACCAGGCACGAAATCCCGCAGCGATTTAAGCTCGAAACCGCTTCCTGTCTCTGTGGTCTCCCTCACTTTCTCGCTTTTTTCGTCAGCCGAAGCCCCTTCTGAAGCAGAGATCTCAAAAGATCCGCGGATTTCCGGCAGTACCAGAAAACTCCCCGGATTTTCGATAACTTTGCCTCTTTTCAAAAGCCCGAAAACACCTTTTTGAAAGATATATGCACCGCCGAACGCGATTTTTCCGCGTCTTTCCGGCAAAAAAGAGGCATTAAAAATAATGCCGTCGCCGCTTTTTTTGCCGATAACGGCAAATTCGGTATGTTTTCCGCCGCAATTTTTCTCAATAAGCCATTTCCAGCGGTAGTAACCCATTTTTCTGTCGAACGAGTTCCTCTTTTCCTCGCCGGGCTCCCTTGCAGCTTCAAAAACCTCGAAAGCAGGCAGCGGATTTGCAGGGATCTCCTCGTAAAAAAGGTTCTCCGTCTCATTTTTATCCCCGGTTTTCCGCAAAACGACAGGATAATCCACTCTTTTTCCCTTGGAGGCAAAATCGGGAAGAAACCTCTCGAATTCGAAATCAAAAGACTTGAACATCAGTGAGAGCGCGTCCGCCGCAAGAAGAGCGATCGCGACGGCAAAAACCGCGAAAAGCATGCTCGAACGGGTATTCAGACCGAAAAAGATCAGTGCGAATGCACAAAGAAAGACCACTTTTCCTGTAATTGTCAGCAATCTGTCGATCTTTGCATTCAGCCTGTAAGTTGCCGAATACCATTTGTAATACCGTCTTTTCATGCTTCCGCCGGCAAAAAAACTGCGGGATTATAATTATTTTCCGGAAAAATTACAGATAAAACAAAAATAATGCCCGATTCCTGCAACAACTTTACTTTCCATGATTTATCTGAATAATACTCCGGATCTGTTTTGGAGCTTAAAATGGCCGTTAAAACAAAAATTTGGAACTTTTTTAAAAAATTTCTTCCGAGACCTGATGTTTTTCAGATTTCGTCCATCATATTTTTCACTATTCTGAATATTGTTTTTCTGGTGATCGCATCGCAGAAAAACGGTTTTTCGTTTACAGAGTCCGATGTCTTATTTTATTTTTCGGTCAAGATTCTTTTCGACGCGGCATTTCTCCTTTTTTCGGTTCTGATCTTGAAGGCGGTTTTCAGAACGGCCTTCTTCTCGGCACTTTTCATAACAGCCAACGCGACTCTGGCTATTTCGAACATTCTGCTTTACTACTTCGGCAACACTCTGGTAGAACGCGGCCATTTTGCACTCATCACCCCGTACAGCGTGACTTCTTTCGTGCCATGGTACGGTTTCGCGGCGATTTTCGCGGCACTTTTCGCAATATTCGCCGTTTCGTTTATTTTTCTCCGCAAAATTCCGCGCGAAAACATTTTCAAACACTCGCTTTTCTGGCTTCTCGTTTGCATTTTACTTAATTTATTAAACATTTCAGGCATAGCCAAACGAGAACACGACGAAAGGTACGACAAAATCATAACCGGTTTCAGAAACACGCAGATATACTACATCAGCCAGAACCAGTGGATAAATTTTATGTCCCGCGTCATTTTCCCCTCTCTTGGCAGCACGATCAAAATGTTCTCGCCGGAAACTGAAAAATTTGTCAACGATTACCATCTTTTTTCCGAAAAATTCAGTGTCACAGACGATTTTTCCCCTTACAGAGATACCATCGGACAAATCGGCTGCGGTCTCGGAAAAAGCAGCGGCAAACCTTTGAATATACCGCAATATTCAAGAGTGATTTACATTTTTACGGAATCGCTCTCCCTTGATGCACTGCCATGCTACAACAAAAAAATCGAAGGTAGCTATGCCGGCCGTTTTTTCTGCAGAAAAGAAATAACGGAAAAAACTTTCACAAACCTTACGACTTCGGGCTCGCCGACTCTGCAGGGACTCACTGTAACATTCAACTCTCACCCGAACTATAACATCCAGGAAATAACCGGACAGAAGAATTCATTTCCGAAAATATTGGAAAAACACGGTTTCAAATCGGTTTTTATCAGAAGCGCGTCAAAATTTTTCGCCAACGAAAACCTCGTTTTCCAGAATATGGGTTTTTCCGAAATTATCGGCCGCGAGGATTTTTTCGAGAAAGAAGAATTTAAAAAATATATCTACAACTGGGGACTGGAAGACAGGATCCTTTATGAACAGGCCCTTGAATATCTCAAGGAAAACAAGGATAAAAAGCTCTTTCTCGCGATCCTTGGCACAGATACTCATCCGCCTTACGGTCAGGTAAAATACAAATATCTGGAATACCCGCAGCCTCCGAAAATCAAAAATATCAACGAGAAAAAAGTCAGACTGTGGCTGACTTCCGTCGACAGAATGGATTTCGACATCGCCGCTTTTCTGGACAATCTCGAAAAAGAGGGACTTTTCGATGAATCGACGCTCATAGTGATCGCGTCAGACCATTCCTGCCCGCTGAACAATGTTTCGTCAAAGATCCCGGGACATCCGAAAAACAATCTGGCACGGATCCCGCTGATTTTTCTTTCAAAGAATCCGTTGCCTGAAACAGACTTCGCGGAAAAGGCAAGCCAGCTCGACATAGCTCCTACGATTTTTCACCTTCTCGGCATCGAAAAACCGCTCGGATGGTGGGGAAGAAGCCTTTTTTCTCAGGAGAATCCGCCGTTCTCGGCCGGCTTCGACAAAAATTTTCTCTACTATTCGAACAGTTCCGGTGCAAAAACTATAAACACGGAAAAACCATCTGATCAGTCTGAAGAGAAAATCCTGGATGTTTTCAGTACGGTCTTTGTCGAAAAAAAGAATTAGCGCATAAAAAGAACGCCGTCTTCGCACCATGTGCACACAATGTCGAGAACATCAGCTTTTTTGAACTTCTTCTTGAGTTCGCCGAAGGTGACACTTTTCTGCGAGCGGACAAATTCGAAGACCTCGAACTCATCGTCCGAAATGACTTTGGTGAAAACCGCTCCGTCAATGCGGTAAACTATTCCGCAAAGTTCCTCTTTATCGACATCCGCCGCATATTTTTTGAGATCGATATAACCGTTGTCAACCAGATCCTCGACATTGTAGGAAAATTTCGAGAAAAACGCCGAATCATTGATCCCGATAGCCGTCGAATCACATACCGAATCGATCTGATACGGCATCGTCACTACATCTTCCGATTCGACCATCATTGAAGTCGTGTAGAAATGGTTGTGTTTCAGAAGATCGGATGCAAGAGGCCAGAGTTTTTTCTTCTGGAAACGGTCAAAAAGATATGAAAAGAACTCATAAATATAACCGAAAAGCGTAACATAGTCGATCGTGTCGATGTCGGTGTCAGCCACATCGAAAGCCTGTTTCTTCATCCATTTGTTCCAACGCAAAATGATCTCGGAACATGGCATTTCGAGCCCTTTGGCAAGCATCGTAATTATCGAAACCATGCGTCCTTTGTTGTAAAGCAGGTCTATTCCGCTCGAAATCTCATCAATTTTCTCCATATCCTTTCTGTTGAACTCGCTGCTTTCAAGAACGCGGTACGGATAACCGTTTTCTACGCTGCAGCCGAATTCACGCATCCTGTTGTAGATTTTAGTTCCGGGATACATCGAAAGATGGAGAACATTGATCGAGACGGGCCAGAGATTGAAAACGACCTCCAGATCGTTTATGAAATCATCGTAAGACATCTTGGGAAGACCGCCGATTATGTCTATTCCGAACATAAGCGACGGATAGTTCGCCATATACCTGATATTGGCAAGCGCATGCGCTACATTGAAAGATGTCAGCAGATTTTCATGGACTTTCTGGTTTGTCGTCTGAACACCGAGATTCAGGAAGACATTCATTTCGGAAAGAGTCTCTATGTCGCTTTTTGAAAGCAGATCGGCACGAACCTGGATCTCGACAAGCGCATCCGGAAGACACTCTTTGATCATGGCGAGTATCTTTCTGAAACGCTGATGGGTGAGATTCGCCACAGGACATCCGACTATAAGCTGAGAGACCCCTTTTTCGGCAAAGAAGCGAAGCTCTTCGTCAAGATAGCCGAAACTATGGTAGCGCAGACTGCCTTCATGCGAAAAATCCACGCAGAAATCACACTTAAAAAGACATCCGCGGGCGATTTCCCAATAAACGGACGTCGTTTCTCCGACCGGGATCATCCCGTTGATATAAGGCGACGGGATCATGTCGATGTCCGGCAGAACGCGGTTCTCGCCATAGACGAACGACTTGCTTTCCCTGTCCTTGTAAACGATACCCGATGCTTTTCCGATGCTTTCACCGCTGCGTTTCAGCATCGCCATTTCGTAAAGCGAAAGCTCAGGCTCGTCCTGAAGAATAAAGTCGAAGTCCTTTTTCAGATACTCTTCCGGATGTGCGAAAGTGTCGTAGCCCCAAAGACCTTTGACAGCCTTCGCCGACTTGCACAGCTTGGCAAGTTTCATAATGTAGCCGACATTCCAGTAAAGCACCCTGAAAACGACGATATCAGCCTGAGCGCTGTCAACAAGCCCCGAAGAAGTCGACATATCGTCAGTCATATAAACATTGACGATATCGACATCTATTTCGTTCCACGATCTCGCTTCGACAAAAGTCTTAGCGGTAAAAACATGGTATTCGATGTTTTTCTGGACCCGTGACTTGTTGACATTGACTATGGCTATCTTCATACGAACCTCAAAAGTGAAAGAATGAACAAATCGGGAAAAACGGAAAGGACAAACTTATTTTACGGAACTGAGATAACTTGAAATCGCCTTGAATTCCTTCATAGCTGCTGCGTATTCGACTTTGTCGCCTTCAGCTTTGAGAACTTCGTCAAGAATAGGAGCAAAACCTTTGTCTTCCGTCTTGAGAAGAGCGATCGACATAGCTTCGCGGACATAAGGCTCAGCGTGTTTCATAACAGGTTTGAGCTGTTCTTTGTAGTCGCCGAGTTTGCCGGAGTAACCGAGCATGTAAACAGCTTTTTCAACAACTGCCGGATTTTTGTCGCCAAGTTTCGCAACATAGCATGCGTTGTCTGCTTTGCACTCTTTCGCAACATTCGCTCTGTCGACGAATCTCTTGAACATCTCGACGGTCTTGTTGGTCGAATCGTAGTTTACGTCAAGTCTTGCTTCGGTCTTGACTTTCTTGTCCATATCGTCTTTCGAAATTTCCTGGCCTACAGGAAGTTCCTTTTTAACTTTTTCAGCAGCCTTCTTTTCAACGTTAGCGACATATTTTTCGCCTTCAGCGATGATTTCTTTCGCCTTTGTGATGAATCTGTCAGCCATTTCAGGATCGGAAACCATTCTTGTAAGAGCGTCTGCAGCCCATACCGTAGCTTCGTAGAAAATGATTTTTTCGTTCATTTCGTTGTATTCCGAAACCGGTTTCTGCTTGATAACATCTTCAAGGTAAGGAAGAGCTTTCGGGTCGCCGAGGATCGCAAGAGCTTCAGCGCCTTTCATCATGATCGAAATTTCCTGGCCTCTGTCAGCAAGTTTAGCCTGAGCTTTTTCCTCTTTTGTCTGATTTTTGGATTTCTTCGCAGCTTCTTTCGTGAACTGTTTGCTTACCATCTTAAGAAGAGTGTCGGTAGCTTTGAAATCACCGAATTTTGCAAGCTGGACAGCAAGGTGCTCAGCAAGGAAAGGCTGTTTCTTGTCGGTTGCAAGCTGTGTTTCGAGCTCTTTTATAACCATATCAACTGCCTGTTTCGAACGGATGTCGGCAAGAACGATCGAAGTTTTGAGCTTGGTCGTCGTTTCGATCGAAGCGATAGTTGCGACATATTCGTCGTCTTTCGGGCACTCGCCTTTCTTCTTTGCTTCTTCGTTGCCGAGGTATTCGGGGCAGAACTGTTTTGTAGCTCTCTCTTTGTTTGCGTTCTGGATCTCGTTTACTTTCGGGTTTTCGCCGTTGTAAGCCTTGATAAGCTCGTCTTCAGCCATTTTGCCGAGTTTGATGAGCGATTTTCTTGCTTCCGGGAAAAGGCTGAATCCCTGCTCTTCATAGAAAAGAGCGGTTACGAGCGGACGGACCGTAGAAGGATCTCTCCATTCGCCGAGAAGACCAGCGGTGGTGTATTTTGTACCGAAATCTTCGATCTTCGAATCGAAAACTTTAAGGATCTCGGGAACAAGGTGCTTACTTTCGTTCGGCATCTTTGCCAAAGCTTCGATTGCCGCACGTTTTGCGACAGACTCAGCTTTCTCACGCATTCCGGGTGCAAGGACTTCCGGAGTCTGAAGCGTGAAATACTTTGCAAGTGTCGGAACCGATGCCGGCTGTTCAAGAAGACCGAAAGCCATAGCTGCGCTTTCAAGTGTTTTAAGGTTTCTTACGTTTGTCGTAGCAAGACAATCGTCAACGATCTGACTGATTCTGTCAACAGACTGGGTGCAGCCGATTTCGCCTGCGGTAAGAACTGCCAAACCTGCTTCGGGAGTTTTGTCAAGTCTAAGCAGCTTCGTGCAGGCCTTGTCCATATTGACAATCTCGCCTTTCATCTTTTTAAGACCCTGGATCGCATAGTTTCTTGTGTCTTTCGAGTAGAGTTTTCCAAGATACTCATCTTCCGGATTACATGAAACAAGCATCATTGCAACCGGAATCAAAACCAAAAGCATCAAACTTTTCAATTTCATAACAACCTCTTAAAAAAACAGATTATCAAAGTAACCAAAAAAACATAATCGGATGGACATTAACAAAAAAAAATAAAATATCAAAAAATTTTGCCCTATTTTACATATAAATTTTCGGACTTTTTTCTGCTGAAGAGAAGAAAACGCTTGATTGGAAATATGTTTTTGAATTTTTACTGATTTTTTGCGCTCTTAATCAGCCTACTTCACACAACGGACGTTGCCTTTGTAGACATAGCCGCTGGCGTCTATAACTTTTACATAGTAATCTTTTACATGTCCGTAGCCGAAATCCACACACCATGCGTATCCGGAATTACTGTTGGATCGAAGTGAAGAAGACCAAAACATGTCAGTATCGCCGAATTTGCTGTATATTCCGTCATTGTTAAAGTCTCCCGAGTAAACACAGTTAGTATCAGAAGATGACTGTGTTGCGGTTTCGGTACAACTTGAACATGTCCAGCAATCCGAAGCTAAACAGTTGTCTGTTTCTGAGACCTTGCAGGATGAAGCCCGGCTCCACACAAGGAGCGTCTTCAATTCGTCGATTGTCGGCAAGCGCCAGCCGCTCAGACCACCGATCGAATATTTTTTGCAATGAACTTTGGCTTCAGCCCAGGTCTTGCTGGGTTCTTCTTCTTTTGCCGACCAAATAAGACCGCTCGTCGAATCGAAGCACGGTGTATCACCGCCTTTGCTGCATTCCGGATAAAAGCATTTTTTACCGTTCCAGATTTTGCCGTCTTCGCATCTTGCGCAGCGGATACTGTATGGAGCTCTCGTCAGAAATATTATGCCGCCGGATGCGAATTGTACCGAATAATTAACATCATACTCATCTTTGGAAGAAGACGCCAGTATGGTGTCATCCCCCAATTTGCTGTGTTCTTTGGAACTGTCGCAGGTTGTACAGTTGCCTTGAGCGCATGAATCCTGGGTGCATGAATCGGTAACACCGCATAAACCGCCGGGCTGGGTATCTTCACAGTTTATGATAAGAGTCCTGAGCTGGCTTATTGTCGGAGTATGCCAGTCGGTAAAGCCGAATTCATCAAGGTCTTCGCAATGCGAAATTATTTTCGTCGACATATCCTCGGCAGTAGTTACGGTTGTTTTGCCTGACCATATCAAGCCTGTGACGGAATCAATGCACGGGAAGGTGCTTTCATTCGAACATTCGGGCAGAACACAGGAGCCATCCTTCCAGACATAACCTTTATCACAGCCGCAAGTGTAGTTTTCGCCGTCTGCGGAACATACTTCGGTTGAATTTTCCTTGCCTTTGCACGGATTGCCGGCGCACGGATCTGCCGGAGTCGTGTCGGTGTCGCCGGAATCCGAAGTGTCGCTGTCGTCCTGCGAATCACTTGAATCCGCATCATCGGTCGAATCAGCAGAATCGGTTGAATCGCCGTCATCCTGAGAATCGCCGGTGTCAGCTGTCGTGTCATCGCCCGGTTCGGTATCGCCGGTCGGTTCTGAATCAGCCGAATCTTCATCGTTCACGGTTTCACCAGTGTCAGCGTTATCTTTGTTCTCGTCTTTGTTTGAGCTGCCGCCGCAACTCACAATCAGAAAAAGCGAGCAGATTGCAAGAAAAAGAAAAAGTTTTTTCATTCCGACCTCCTTTGTCTGTTTGCGCCGCTACCTATACACACAAAAAACTATTTTCCGAAGAAATACTCGATCGCCTTCGTCATGTAGTAATGATCAGCAGTTCCGGCGGTCTCGCGGATCGAGTGCATTGCCCACATCGCGTTGCCGACATCGACCGCTTTAATGCCGAGAGCAGCTGATGACATCGGGCCTATCGTGCTGCCTGACGGAACATCCGAGCGGTTCGCGATCTTCTGGCAGGGAACTTTTGCTCCTGCGCAGAGCTGTTCGAAATACGAGCTTGTTTCAGCGGTCGTAGCGTATCTGAAACTCGAGCTGAATTTGATGACCGGACCTTTGTTCATCTTCGGTGCATAAGCCGGATCGTGTTTTTCAGGGAAGTTAGGATGTTGCGTGTGTGCGCCGTCTGCACTGATGAGGAAACTCTTAGAAAATGCGACAAAGCGGTCGTCGCGTCCGTCGGAAGTGAGCGCGACGATCCTTTCAAGAATCGTTCTCGTGAAAGAGGAATCTGCACCCATCGGAGTACGTGAGCCGATCTCCTCGTTGTCGTAGAAAGCTGCAACTGTCGTGGTTTTTCCGGGTTTTGCAGCGAGAAACGCGGTCAGGATCGAGTGGCACATCTGAAGATTGTCGAGTCTGCCGGTCGAAATGAATTCGTCGTCGATCCCGCCGAAGCAGCCTTTCTGAAGATCATAGACAAACAGATCCGTCTGGCCGATATTCTCCGGTTTTTCACCGAGTTCTTTCGCGACGAGCGTCTTCAGAACGTTTTTCGCCTCGCCGTCAGCGGTAAGTACAGCCTGAAGATGGTTCTGCGGGTTGAACTCGAAGCCTTTGTTCGCCTCGCGGTTCATGTGGATCGCAAGAGACGGAACTATCGCGACCGGTCTATTGATATTGACGAGCTTTTCGACTTCGCCGTTTTTGGTCTTTACCATTACACGGCCGGCGATTCCAAGATTTCTGTCAAGCCAGGTGTAGACGAGCAGACCGCCGTAGATCTCAGTCGTGACGCGGACGCACCCAGCCGAAACGTTCTCAGCATTTTCCTTTAATTTAAGAAGCGGACTGTCAGTGTGCGCGCCGGCGATTTTGAAACCGGTATTTACAGGTTTGTCGGTCCCGAGCCTGAAAGTGATAAGCGAAGAACTGTTCCTTCTGACAAAATAGCCTTTCCCTTTCTCAAGTTTCCATGGTTTCGCCTCATCGAGTTCGGTGAAACCGTTTTTCGTCAAAGTGTCGGCAATATTTTGCGCAGCGTGGAAAGCTGTCGGAGATTTGTCAATAAAATCAACAAGTTCTTGGCCAAGCTGTTTAAATTCCTTTTTCATTTTTTCCTCCTTTCGCCAATGTTTGAAACATAAAAAATCAAAAAAACGGCGTATTTTAGCACAAAAGATAAAAAAACAAAACTTTACATCGGCAAACCCTTCAATAAAATAGTGCGTTTTTGTTCCGGAGGTTAAAAAATGAAGATAAATTTTCTTCTTTGCGCCGCTTCGGCTTTTTTCTGCGCGGCAATCATCTCGTGCGGCGGTGCGGAAAGCTATAAAACCCCGCTCGTCTACCCGTCTGACGTTGTTCAGAGCGAGTGCATCCCTGAAGACGAGGCCGGCGGCAGTGAAGAAAGCTACGATGTTTCAGTTGCCGGAAAGGATATAATCGTCCGTCATTACAACATCAAAGTCCCGAAAAACACGACAATGGGGATCGTCGACCGCGACGGCAACTTTTCATATGAAAACAAATACAACTACTACTATCTCGAAGCAGGCGACCGCTTCATCTCGTTTCAGGAAGCGTTCCGCTACTCCTCTTCCGATGAAACATGCATCTATAACCTTTCGACGAGAGTGACGCACATCAGCGGAGGGATCTACGACTTCATAATTTTCAACGACAAAAACGAGCAGGTCTATACAAAAGAGGTCCGCATAAGATGACAAACGACAGAATAATCGTACTGAAATTCGGAGGTTCATCGCTCAAGGACAGCGACTGCATCAAAAAAGTTCTCGATATTATCATAAGCCGCATCAAAAACGGTTACCAGACTGTTGTCGTGGTTTCGGCTCGTGGAAAAACGACCGAATCACTCCTAAAGGCAGCGGCCGAATTTGCCCCGAACGGCAATCCGCGCGAAGTCGACATGCTTCTTACGACCGGCGAGCGGGCAAGCGCGGCGATAGTTGCCATGGCCTTGGAATCAAAAGGGTTTCCTGCCATTTCGCTCACAGGTTCGCAGGCCGGGATCATCACCGACAACAACCACACTAACGCGAGAATAATTGAAATCCGTCCCGGGCGCGTTTTGAACGCCCTTTCGGAAGGAAAAACCGTCATCGTCTGCGGTTTTCAGGGAGTCAGCTTCAAAAAAGAGATCACGACTCTGGGCCGCGGAGGCTCCGATACGACGGCTGTTGCGCTCGCTGCGGCGCTCGATGCCGAAAAATGCGAGATCTTCAGCGACATCGACGGTGTTTACGATGCCGATCCGGCGCTGATTCCTTACGCCGAAAAGCTTGATACCCTTTCCTACCCGGAAATGCAGGAGCTTTCCGAAGCCGGCGCGAAAGTTCTCCACTCACGGGCAGTAGAATTCGCGAAAGCGCACAATATCGCGATCCACTGCAAAAGCACTTTTTCGCCTGACAACCCCGGAACTGTCATCCAGGGCTTCGAAAACAGCAGCAAAATCAGGAAAATGGCCGTTGCATACGAAAAAAATGTTCTGCTTTTCCACACTTACGAGCCTGAATCTGAAAATCTCTCGACAATTGCGAATGTCCTTTCGTTCTGTGCCGGAAAAAATATTTCCGTCAAGCAGATTTCTTTTCACTGCGGCTATAAAAACAGCATGACAGGCAGCTTCATAATCTCAAAAAAAGAGAACTACTCCCTTGAACCGTTCATATCCGAAATGAAGGAAAAATTCAGCCGCGCAGTCGAAGTTTTCGACGGTCTTTCGGCAGTCTCCATCATCGGCGAAGGAATAACCGACACGCCGGAAATTCTTCTAAAACTCACATCTCTTTTCAGGCAGAACAATATCCGCATTGCCGGCTTCCACACTAGTTCGTTCCGAATCAGTCTTCTCGTTCAGACCGATATTTTCGATAAGGCGCTTAATTTATTACACGATTTTTCCAAAGAAAATAATTAACCCGTAGAGACATGCATGTCTCAAACAGCCGCCTTTGTAGGGAATTTAGGGAATCCAGGGTGTTTAGGAAATTTAAGGAACAACAATATTGAAACGGGCAATTTGTAGAGACGTCATACATGGCGTCTACATAAATCAATCAATTATCTCGGCCTCGACAGAATCGAGCATGAGACAGGAATTTCCGGTCTTAGGAACAATTTTGAAAATGTGGTTACCTTTTGAAAAAACACGGTCGATCGAGAAAACACGCCTTTCCTGAAATGATGAATAACCGGAAAAAATTCCGGCACTTTCGCCGTCTATGAAAAGTTCGCTGTCAGTTCCGCAGGTATCGGCAAGATAATAAAGGTTGAACTCATACTCGCCTTCCTCGATTATCGGATGAGTGAAATCGTAGTAGCTGAATTCGTTCAGTTTGTCAAAACGCATTGCATAGACTGACTCGTTCGAGACATAGGTCGAGATTTCCTTGACCGGAAAGAATTTTTTATCTTCCTCCTCGCTCATCGAAAAATTGACGCCGTAGTCGGGTTTTCCGGTCTTCGGAAGGCGTTTGTTTTCAAATTCGAATATCATTTTGCCGCGCGTCGCCTCAAAAAGCGGCGTTATCGAAGTTTTTTCTGCAAGTTTCGGATAGTAATCAATGAGATAGGCTCCTTCAAACGGGTGCTTGTCCATAAAATAAGCCGCCGCATAGAAATTCTCCTCGCCAAGATCAAGAAGGATCAGGTTTCCGCGGTCATCGTAAGGCGGTTTTTTCATAAGATTCAAAAAAACACTGCCGTAGAGCGGCGGTATAAAAAGCACACTGTTTTCAATACCTGCTCTTTCTACGGCCCGCTCGACCTCCCTGTCTGTCGACCAGAATGCATCCGAAAAACTGGTCAGGAAAGGTGGCATGATCGTTGTTGCAAGGAAAAGGAAAATCGATGCCGGAAGCGCGGCAACAAACGGTTTCAGCCACTTTTTGACAGATTCCGAAATAGAAAAAAACGCGAATCCGCATGGGATCAGAAGCAGCGACGCCACTTCAGAAAAATATCTCGGACCGAACAGGTTGCCCGAAAGGTAGAAAAAGAAGTAACCAATGAAAAATATCAAGAAAAACACTGTCATTTCAAAACTTTTCCTGAACGAGTAGAAAAACGAGGCAAACAGGAAAACAAAAATCAGCGGATGGCCGACAAGGTTGAAGTTAAGCAGAGTGAGTCTTGCAAAAGAAACCCAGAAAGCATATTTCGGAGTAAGCCCCGCATCCGGCAGAAAATCGCCTTCGGTGTTCGGGCAGCCTTTTCCAAAGCCCATTCTGTGGCAGAAAGGATAAGGCTCGCGGATGAAAAAATAGACATCCTGCGGGAAAAGCATCGGATTTCCGGTATAAAAATAATTGTAAAACATAAGAAGGAAACCGATGAAAATGAACGGCAGCGTAAAGAAAACCGCACTTTTGAATTTCATTTTCTTCGAGAACATGAGGATCAGCATGCCTGCATATACAAAAAACGCGTTCTGAGGACGGATAAAAAGCATCCACGCCCCGGCAAGACCGGCAAGAACAAGGAACAGTTTTCTGTTTTCCGAAACCATTACAAGATAAACCGCGAGCAGCGTGAGCATCAGATTGAACGGATGCGTCATAAACGATGCACCCATAAAAAGGTAGAACGAACTGAAAAGAGCAAAGAACATCGCGAAGAACGAAGTCTTTGCATCAAACTGTCTGTCGGCTATTTTTCCCAGTAAAAGCACTGCAATACCGTTACATAACGGTGTAAATAGAGCTGAAATTCCAAGCAGCTCGAAAGGAACGAGAAAAATAGAAAAACCAGGCAGAAAAAGAGAGAAATATCTGCCGTTTATATCGACATTGAAAGTATTCTGGTAGTATTCGTAAAGTTCGCTTGACGGCAGATGGAAATGCCCTGTCTCAATGAAAACGCGCGCAGTCCAGAGAAAATGCGACGCGTCAATGACATGAGGAATCGAATCAAAGACAAAAACCGCAATCAGCGCAGGAAACAAAAAACCCAGAAACGGAAAGACAAAGTATCGTTTTTCAACAAAAAAATCAAATATTTCAGATGACTTGTCATGCACAAAATATTCAAGGACAAAAAACAGCAGAACAGTCAAAACCAGAATTATGTGGAAACGCGGATAAAACGCAGTGAAGACTGTCCAGAACTTTCCGCGTGTTCCCCATACAAAAAACAAAAGGAAAAAAACGAGCGCCGGAATAAAAGCGAAAACTTTTTTATTCTTCATTAGTTGAAACACCTTTGATTTCGAAACCCATTTCAAGCGCGGCTTTCACAGCACCGCTCTGCATCATATCCTGCTTCCTCTGCTCCGCTTCGGCCTTGCGGCGAAGTTCCTCTTCAGTAAAAATCGAAAGTTTTTTTCCTTTCTCGAAATCCAGTTCAAGCGTTTTCGCACCGGATGAAAAACGACTGAAACCGCTTTCCAGCTGCTTCGCGAAATCATCTCCGTCCGGATTCAGCGCGGCATCGATCGTGAGTCTGACAGACGAATCATCCTCTTTGTAAGGCAGACTGAGCAGCCTCCCGTATAAAAAAGGATCTTTATTTCTGAAAGTTTCGACAAAATCGCGCCACAGCCCTGAAGAAAGCGTTTTTTCAGCTTCCATAACGCTGCCGGCTTTTGTGTCATCAGGTCTCAAAACCGCTTTTTTTTCAATATTTTCAGGTTTTTCGACCGTTTCACGATTTTTCAGTTCAGTCTGCCGTAAAGTCCCGCCGTTTCCGTCATTTTTTTTTTCGGTCTCACCAAGCGGCTTCGCAGCCGAAGCTATGTTTTGTGCAAAACTTCTGAAATCGCTCATCGTCGGGAAAGTGCAGGCTGTGATCACCGCTACTTCGAAAAGCATAAGCGAGAAATCAGAGCTTTTTATATTGCCGTACTCGCTGCTCCAGAAACGGAAAAGTCTTATCCAGTCAGGGGTCGAGGCCATAGAAGCGCACGATTTTATCCACTCGGTCTCCTCTGCCGGCGCCTCCAGACAGCCGCTGTTCTGAAGCTCGCTGAAAAGCACTATATTGTGAAGCATCGAAAGAATATCGCGTGCCGCCTTTTCGACCGATTTACCGCATTTGTAGATCTCACGTGCGAAAGAAACGGCTTTATCCGACTCGTGCTTAACCATGGACTCGATTATTCCGCGCAACTGATTTTTATCTGAAGTTCCCAGAATCATTGAAATTTCAGATTCAGTTACCTTCCCGCCGCCGAAAGTCACCAGCTGTTCCAGAATCGTCTGGCTGTCACGCATGCTCCCCTCGCCTTCCCTGGCGATGGTGTAGAGAGCCTCCATGTCGTATTCCTTCTGCTCCGAATCAAGAATTTTGGCCAGCTGGTGCGCCACATCGTCAAGCGAAAGCCGCTTCAGGTCGTAACGTTGGCAGCGGCTGAGAACTGTTGTCGGAATCTTCTGCGGATCGGTCGTCGCAAGAATGAAAACAGTGTGCGCCGGCGGCTCCTCGAGCGTTTTCAGNNAGAAGCGCGTTGAACGCCGATTTGCTCAGCATGTGGACTTCGTCGATGATATAGACCTTGAATTTCGACTTTACAGGTGAATAGGAGATATTTTCCTTGATGTCGCGGACATTGTCGACCGAAGTGTTTGACGCACCGTCGATTTCAATGACATCAGGACTTCTCCCTTCCGAAATCTCGCGGCAGCATTCACACTTGTTGCACGGTTCTCCGTCCGCTCCGAGGTCAGTACAGTTGAGTGCCTTGACCATAATTCGCGCCAGAGTCGTCTTTCCCGTCCCGCGGATTCCAGTGAAAAGGTAGACCGGCGCGGTCCTTTTGTTCAGAATCGCATATTTCAAAGTCGAAGTGACATGATCCTGCCCGACAACTTCGTCAAAACGCTGCGGCCGCCATTTTCTCGCAACAACCTGATAAGCCATACTCACCTCCAAAAGCAGGGAATTATACAGATTTATAATTAAGAGTAAAGAATAATTAAAATATCCGGCGATCCTGAAAGTTCACTCAAAAAAATCTAAAAAATTTTTTTCACTCCCCTTTTTTACTTGTAATATTCCGCATATTTGCTAAAAAGCACCGATTTTTTGTATAAAAAGAGGTTCTATGTCAGAAAAAAACATCAAATTCATCTTTACGGGCGGCGGCAGCGGCGGTCATGTCAGCCCCGCGCTTGCGGTTGCGGCGGAACTCAAAAAAAATCTGCCGGATTCGGAAATAACTTATGTCGGAGTCAGGAACAAAGCTGAAGGAGTAATGGTACCTAAGGCGGGACTTCCGCTGAAATTCGTGAAGAGCCAGCCTCTTCCGCAGGGAAAGTCGCCGGTCGCGCTTTTCAAATTCTTTCTCACAATGTTTTCCGGGCTTTTGAAAGCATCGCTGATCCTGCTTACAATCAGGCCGGCTGCGGTCTTCGCGACAGGCGGTTTTGTCAGCGCACCCACTGTTTTCGCGGCATGGATTCTCAGAAAAGCGACTTTCGGTCTGTTCAAAACAAAAATCATAATCCATGAGTCTAATGTTGACCTCGGAAAAATGAACAAAGCCGCGGCAAAGGCTGCCGACGAGGTCGCCGTTTCGTTTTCGGAAACGATAAAAAATCTGCCGAAACACAAAGGATTTTTTTCGGGCTACCCTGTCAGAAGTTCGATCGCCGCGATGGATAAAGGCGAAGCGCGCCGTGAACTCGGGATCCCGGAGAACGCTTTCGTCATTTTCGCTTTCGGCGGTTCGCAGGGATCGCGCACGATAAACCGTGTCCTTGCAAATTCAGCGAAGAAACTTCTCGAAAATCCTGATACTTACATAATAAACGGTGCAGGAAAACCTTTCGGAAAAACCTACGAATACCACGGATTCAAAGATGTTTCTGAAATTCTTGAAAAGCAGAATCTTTCCGAAGAAGAGAAGAAACGCTACATTCTCCGCGACTTCATCGACAACATGGGGCTTTACTATGCCGCGTCGGATCTGCTTGTGATCAGGGCTGGAGCGGGTTCGGTCGTCGAAGCATGCAGCAAGGGTAAACCGATGCTCATAATTCCGATAAGCAATATCGGAAACGACCACCAGATTGGAAACGCCCGTTTCATCGAGCGTGCCGGAGCAGCTGCCGTGATTTATGAAAGGACCGATCCTCTGAACGGAATAGACATCGCTTTCGCCGACGGAAAAGAATTCTGCGAAACCGTTTCCGCACTTCGCGGCGACACTGAAAGACTCAAAAAAATGTCGGAAGCGGCGAAAAACATTTTCCCTGGAAATCCGGCAGAGATCATAGTCGGTCATCTGCTCCACATCTGCGGACTCGCTGAAAAACCCGCCGAAATCAAAGGTGCGGAATTCCTCAACGACCGCGTTCTGGGTCTGAACTCGACCAGCCTTGAAAAATTTCTCAAAAAAGTGAAATCGGGTGCGGAAAAACCGCTAGCCCTTGACGAAATCAAGCTCATAAAAAACAAGATCGATATGCTTTTCTCGTCGTCGAATCCGGTTATCAAAGCGCGTGCATGCCGCTCGTCAGGAATCCTGGGATATGCCGAAGCGACTCCGCTAATCATAAAGTATGCTGCCGGAAAAAACAGCGCGCCGTTTTTGAGCAGGGATGCTTTCGCCGCGTTGAAAGACCTTACTGCGATCTGCGAAGAAAAGGAAAAAGAGAAAATTTTTGACGCGATATTCAAAGGTTTTGTAAACTCATACTACGAGACCCGCTTTTCGGCCGAAAAATGCGTCCCGGTCTTCGCAAAACGCTTCGGCTTGAGTGAAGATGAGCGCGGAAAACTCCTTTCGGCACTCTTCAAAAATATGTCCGACCGCTGTTTTGAAGTGAGGATCGAAGCAGTTCTCGCGGCGGCACAGATTTCTGAAAATGCGGAAATACTGCTGCAGAATTTCACCCACCTTTATTTCGATGCGGTCTGGAAAGTGAGAAGCGCGATATTCCAGGCCTTTGAAATCCTTATCAGAAGAGGCGTTCTCGACAAGCAGACGGCAGCAGCCGAAGCCGACAAGGTCCTCATAACAAGCAACGGCTACACCACCGAATACGAACTGAAAAAGCACTACAATTCGGTAATCGAACTTATTCAGGAGAAAGAACAATGATATACGCGATTTTCAAATCGGCTCTTGAAACCGGCGGACTTGCTGTTTTCAAATACCTTTCTTCAAGGACACTGATCGCTTTCGTCACGGCGTTTTTTCTCTCGCTGATCATCGGCAGACCGCTGATAAACGCCCTTTACAGGCACGGTTTCCGCTCGTTCGAACGCTCTTACGGCGAAATAAATTCGCAGAAAAAAACAGGAACTCCGATGATGGGCGGGATCCTGATTTTCATAACGGGGATCGGCAGTGCACTTCTCTGGTGCGACCTCGCCAATCCGTTCATCTGGGCACTGCTTGCAAGCGCGCTCTGGTTTGCAGTTTTCGGTGCGATCGACGACTACAAAAAAATCAAAGGGAAAGATGCCGACGAAGGACTTTCGCGCTTTGCCAAATATGCGATTCAGATACTTTTCGGCATTCTGCTCGCCGTTTTTGTCCTTCAGCCTGACATTTCGCCGCTTCCGGCGGAAGTCGCGAACTCCTTCCAGCTTCCGTTTTTCAAAGGATTCATATTCAGTTCGACAGTGCTGACGGCGCTTTGGATAGTTTTCATCATCGTCTACTCGGCGAACGCGGTCAACTTCGCCGACGGAATGGACGGTCTCACGATCGTTCCCTCGGTTTTTGTTTTCATAGTTCTCGGCGTTTTCGCATACATCGTAGGCAACAAGATCCAGGCGCAGCATCTGCTTTACGAATACATTCCGGGAAGCGGTGAGATCGCCGTTTTCTGCGGCGCGATAGTTGGTGCCGGGATCGGATTTCTCTGGTTCAACTCGCATCCGGCCGAAGTTTTCATGGGCGACATGGGAAGTCTTTTCCTCGGCGGAACGATGGGAACGGCAGCCGTTTTGATCAGGCAGGAAGTGATTTTCATTATCGCCGGAGCGATTTTTGTAATTGAAATCACATCTACTTTCGTGCAGGAAAATATTGGCTTCAAGATGCACCGCAGGATCCTTTACCGCGCGCCTCTGCACCACCATTACCAGCACCAGGGAATGGCCGAAGCAAAAATCGTAACGCGTTTCTGGATCATCAGCGCGATCATGGCTGCGCTTGCGCTTATCACCATTAAATTCAGGTAGTTATGGCAAAAAAACAGGAGATGTATTTCAACGGTGACGACTGCCGCTTCTGCAACGGGATGTGCTGCCGCTATGTCACGATCGACATCGAAAAAGAGCCGCGTTCCGAAGACCGTTTCGACGAAATAATCTGGTGGCTTTTCAACCCGAACATCAAAATCCTGAAAAACGGCCATGAGTGGTCGATACTTGTCATGGGAAAGTGCGAAAATCTCAATGATTCCAACCTTTGCTCGATTTATGAGGCACGCCCAGATCTTTGCCGCGACTACCCGCCGGAAGAAGACGGATGCCATTTCGACAGCATCAAAAGACTCGAAGGAACGATTTTCAACACAGCTGAAGAACTTCTCAAATATCTCGCTTTCGACAGAAAAAAAGAGTGGGCAAAAAAACGGTTGGAAAAGATGAGAGGAAAAACTTCTGATTAACCCTCAACTTTGCCAAGCACTTCTTTGATTTTATTGGACAATTCTTCCGCAGCAGCACTATCGAAAGAAGTGAGGCCGGCAGTTATTATATTTTTCTTTTCAAGGAAAGAGACGATTTCAAAAACATCGTCAGCCGTTGCAGTCGGGATAAGAGGCGAAACTTTACCCATGATTTTTTTGACGATTTCGGAATGGTTCTCTCCGCAGTTTTTGAAGAAAGCGGGGTCTTCGACAGTTTCTATGATTTTGCCCAAAAGCGAAAATTTGTCGGCAAAAAAGCGGTGCAGCATCGTCCTGAACCAGTCAGGCAGAGCGGAAACATCTGTTTTTTGCTCCGGATCGTCCGATTCATAGTAACCCATGATCGTCGTTTCAAGAAATTCGTTTACGAACTGATACAAATCAGTGTCGCGGAAAAGTTCGCAGAAGAAAGGCGCAAATGCGAAAGCGGCCGAATTTTTATAGAAAGAAAACTCTGCAATCGAATTTTTTGAAATAGCAAACGCCTGATTTTCATGATCATTTCTGCTTTTTAGAACAAGATCGCCTTTTTTCAGAAGAACTCCTGTCAGTTTAGAGCAGTTCACATCGAGATTGCTCAAAGCGTAAGCAGTCTGGATGTAAGGCAAAGTCCGCAGGATTTCGACAGTTTTTTCCATTCTTTCTATGATCTCGTTTATCGTCAGCGAGTCAAAACTCATAAAAACTGCCGAAAATATCGCGGAAAAGCTGATGACCGATGATTTTTCCTGCACTTCGGCGATTTTCAGGGCAGTTTCTTCTGTAAATTTCGTATTAAGGTATATCGGCTGCGAAAATCTGATGTAGACCGGGCCGTAGTTTGCGCGGAAAAGGGCGAAAACTTTTTTGAGGAAATGCTGTGATTCAGGCTGTTTCACGCCCTGTTTTTCCTTGCTGTAATCCTCGATTTCCTTGAGTTTTTCATAAGTTATGGAAACCGGCACAAGATAAAGTTTTCTGTTTGCCGTCTTTGCGGTTTCAGAAAGCATTTTCAGCATTCCCGTTCTCGGAGAGCGCACCATTCCGCTTCTCGATCTGCCGCCTTCAATGAAAAATTCGATGTTATATCCGGCAGTCACGATCTGTTCAAGGTAAGTCGTGAGAAGTTTTCTGTAAAATTCGTCGTCCCTGATCTTCCGTCTGATGAAAAAGACTCCCATTTTCCGGAGAACCGGCGAAATCGGGAAAAAATCGAGGTTGTCGCCAGCCGCAACGAGTGGAACAGTCACTTTTTCCCTGTAAAGAATGTAGTTCAGGATCAGATAATCGAAGTAGCTTTTGTGTGTCGGGACAAAAAGGACATTTGCCCCTGGAACTGCGCATATTTTGTATAAGTCATTGATTTCATTCTGTGAATATTCAAACCTCGAAAAGCGGGCATTGAGGATCTTACCGAGAAAATATGAGATCGTCTCTGCGTAAAGCGGGCTGTATGCCGAAGACATCGACCGCATCGTTCTGATGGCAGTGCGCTTTTCCTCCTTTGTCTCAAGTTCCATTTTGAAAAGGGTCTCGTTTTTGAGGTCGAGCCAGTTTTTAAGCACCGCGCCTGAGACATTCGATTTGGAAATATTCATCAGACTGTAAAGTTTTTTGACGAAATTTTCCTCATTTTCCTCGATTTTCAGGTTCGTCGGAATCCCGATCCTGAGTGTGAGTTTTCTCCGTTTCAGCATGAACATCAGAAGTTCCCACGAGGTCGACCAGAAGTTGTAGCGTCCGATCGTCTGGTTTATCCACTCCCAGCGGCTTTTCTTATCCAGATTTTTGTCCCAGAGAGTGATCACCGGGATGATTTTCGCTTCCTGATGCTTTATTTTTCTGAAAACTTCGGAAAAAAGCGGGTCAATGGAGAGTTCTTCCGGCGAATCGACAGGAATGTAAAGCGATTCGATGAATCTGTCCTTGATCACTGACGGTCTGAAAATCGCGGCGAACATAGTCCAGAGCTCGCCGACAGGGCGGAAAAACCGTGTTTTCGGCCCGAAGGAGTGGGTCGGCGGAACTATTCCGTTTTCAATCATGAAACCGTTAAGGAGGAACTGCTCGATTTTGCTGTTACGACCTGAAATATAGATGGTTATAGGCTGTTTCTCACCGTTTTCCGCACTTTTTTTTAGCAGCTTGAACCCTTCTTTGTCGGGGATTTCAACATTGAATTTGCGGAAAAAATAGCGGTAGATTTTTTTGTGCAGTCTGTTCGCGAACGAATCGACGAAATTGCGTGAGTAGAAAAAAGTACCGATGCTCATAAACCTCTAAAACTTGTGAATATATTCAGGTTTTCCGACAACGATCTCGCCGTTTCCGATGTTTTTGACCGAATATCCGTAGCCACCTGCAGGTGATTCAGGCTGGAATTTGCACGCTTCAGGCTCCGAGATCGTTTTGTTGTTGATCGTTGCACAGTAGGTCATTCCGCCGTTTCCGAAATTTTTGCCTCCGACAATGATCAGATCGGTATCCGCCGAGAGCTTTATCGTGTCAAAATCTGAAATATTTCCGTTTTCCTTAAAGGCTGACGGGAAGGAAAAACGGCCTCTTGCGGCGAAATCTTCAGCCGGATCGTAGAAGTTGGCCGTTCCGTAGTTTTTGTCTTTCGTTGCAAGGACCGCCAGATATTTTTTCCCGCCTATTTCTATGATCTTCAGTCCGCTTCCGAATTGCGAGTCAGCTTCGCCGAAGATCTTTTTTGAAGCTCCTGTCTGCCAGTTTTCTCCGCCTAAATAAATGTAGATCCCGCCTGAATTTGACACAGATCCGTTTTCTTTCAAACCCCAGCCCGCAACGACAAGATCAGGGAGACTGTCGCCGTTGAAGTCGTGAGTCAGCATTCCGCTTCCGAAATACTGCGCTTTTTCCGCAACTTCAGGAAGAAGAACGAATTTTTCGTGTTCAGAAAGACCTTCCGGACTCCCTTTGAACATAGCTACCATTCCCTGGCTGCCGCCGCCCGAAAGTTCAGGCCCTGCGTTCTGGCCGCCGGCAAAAATATCTGCAAAACCGTCTTCGTCATAGTCAAGGCATGCGAGCGACTGGCTCATGCTGTCCGCTTTCTGGATGTATGTCGAAGAGAGGCGAGAAATCGAAGCGTTTTCTTCGCTCCAGCCGTCGGGACTGCCGTAAAAAACAACGATCTCGCCTGCTGCGCCAAGGTCGTTGAATGTCGCGAGGTGTGATGAAACTGCAAGATCGTCCAATCCGTCGCCGTTGATGTCGCAAAGTTCAGCCGCCGCATAACCAAAACCGACATTGAACGGTCTGTCCGGATGATTCAGCACGAAAGCGGCGTCTTCAAGTTTTTCGATTTTTTTCTCTTTTTCAAAGATATAAAGTTTCCCTGTCGCCTTGTCCCAGTCAAAAGCGGGTATAGATTCATGGATCGCGCTTACAGCCCAGTATTTTTCACTAAGCGTCATAATGGAAAAACCGAAGAATCCGCCGTTTCCGAGAATTTCCCGCGACTGGGCGTTGCCGGATTCGTCGAAACCGGAAAAAATGTAGATCCCGCCTGTCTGGAGCTCTTCGGGATCTGTATCGGAAGTTTCACCGTCGGGATCGTCAGTTTCCGTCATGTCGGAATCAGAAACTTCATCATCAGTCAGAGTTTCATCTTTATCCGTAGAAGTTTCATTTTCATCCGTCACATTTTCTTCCTGATCCCCTGTACTTTCACTTTCCGTATCGTCATCCGCTTCCTCGGAAATGTTAAAAGCGTCATCGTCCGAAACAATCGGTGTTTCCTCCCCCGACCTGCTTTCGCACGCCACAAAAAACAATATGGAAACGATAAAAATAATTTTGGAACATTTCAGCAAATCAGTCATTTTTCCTCCGTTATGCAACAAAAAACGGAAGATTATACAATTTTTTTCGTAAAAATGCCAACTTGCGGCAAAAGATGCAAAATCTTAACAAAATTCTTGTCTTCCGACGAAAAATCCCTATGCTGTGAAGGCTCTTTAAACATTTTTGGGAACATTTTTTCAAGGGAGAAAGTTATGCAGAAAAAAACCGTATCACCGAAAGGCAAAAAGCAGACAAAGTACATTTTTATCACCGGCGGAGTCGTGAGTTCCTTAGGAAAAGGGATCACTTCGGCATCGCTCGCACTCATTCTCAAAAGCCGCGGATATCAGGTTTTTATGCAGAAACTCGATCCTTATCTCAATGTCGATCCAGGCACGATGAGCCCGTATCAGCACGGCGAAGTTTTTGTCACAGATGACGGCTATGAGACTGATCTCGACCTCGGTCACTACGAGCGTTTTGCAGGTGTCCACTGCACAAGGGCTTCAAGCTACACTTCGGGAAGAATTTATTCTTCTGTCATCGCAAAAGAGCGAGCAGGAGCGTATCTCGGCGGCACAGTCCAGGTTGTTCCCCACATCACGAACGAGATCAAGGACGCCTTCCGCAGCGCGGCTGAAAGCGGTGCCGACATCGTTCTTTGCGAGATCGGCGGAGTCGCTGGCGACATCGAATCGCTTCCTTTCCTCGAAGCTGCGCGTCAGTTCCGCTTTGAAGTAGGCCCCGAAAACAGCTGCTTCGTTCACCTGACCCTTGTTCCTTATTTGAAAGCTGCGGGCGAACTCAAGACCAAACCTTCGCAGCATTCTGTCGCAGAACTCAGAAACATCGGTATCATCCCCGACATCCTTGTCTGCCGCACCGAAATGACTATCCCGCAGGATCATCTCAATAAACTCGCCCTTTTCTGCAACGTCCGCCCCGAATGCGTAATCGAGGAAAAAGATGTTACTGATTCAGTCTATGCAGTTCCGCGCGAACTTTTGAAACAGGAGCTCGATCTCAGGATCCTTGAGCAGCTCAAACTCCCGATAAAACCTGTCATCCACACAGAATGGGACACACTTGTCCGCAAGGCGACAAAGCCGAAATACGAATGCACGATAGCTCTTGTCGGCAAATACATCGCGATCAGAGATGCCTACAAATCAGTCCACGAAGCGCTTCAGCACGCCGGAATGGCGAACAACGCGAAAGTTCATGTCGAATGCATCGAAGCCGAAGATCTGGAGAAAAATCC
>DBYC01000064.1:12766-13915 GCA_002310035.1 bacterium UBP6_UBA1196 | reverse complement strand
TTCGGTTCGAGAACGATGTTGACTTCTGCGAATTCGCCCGATCCGCCCGACTGTTTTTTGTGGCGGTAACGTGCTTCTGCTTTTCCTTTGATCGTCTCTCTGTAAGGAATTCTCGGTTCAAGTATTTTGACGTCAAGTCCGAACTGGTTCTTGATTTTCTTAGCCAAAACTTCGAGGTGAAGTTCGCCGAGACCGTCAACGAAAAGCTGTTTGAGCTCAGGATCGTTGACCATTTTGAAGGATGCGTCTTCGATCTGCATCTTTTTGATTGCAGCAGCGACTTTATCGGTATCTTCCTTCGAAGCACCTGCGAATGCGCCGCGGACGATAGCTTCCGGCCATTCGATAAGCGGGAACGGATAAACTTCAGCAGCTTTGTTGTCGGAGAACTGGTCGCCGGTTTTGCTGTTTTTAAGTTTGACGGTTACTGCGATCTGGCCTGCAACGACGTTTTTGACCGGGAATCTGTCTTTGCCTCTCGTGTAGAAGAGCTGACCGAATTTTTCAGCCGATGCCGAAGACATGTTGTAAACGTCTGCACCTTCAGCAAGGCTGCCCTGGAGAAGTTTGAACGCGTAGACTTCGCCGAACTGCGGGATCGAGTTGACTTTGAAGATGATACCTTTCGTTACGGAATCATCGTTAGTGTCGATCTCGCCTTCGCCGAACTGCATGATCTTTCCTTCCGGTGACGGGAAGAAGTCAACTACTGAGTCAAGAACTATGTCGACGCCGATGCCTTTGTTCGGTGCGCCGAAGAATACCGGATAAACAGTTCCCTGCGAGAAAGCTTTGTGGAGACCGGTATTGATCTCTTCTTCCGAAAGCGAACCTTCGTCGAAGTATTTGGTCATAAGCTCTTCGTCGCTCTCTGCGACTGCTTCCATGAGCTTTTCCTTGAGTTCCTGGACTTTGTCAGCGAACTGAGCCGGAATCTCGCTTTCCGAAGCTCTTTTGCCGTTAGCGTACTTTACAAGTTTGCCTTTGAAAATGTCGATAATGGAATCAGCGTTCTGGCCTGTTGCAGCCGGATAGGTGATAGGTGCAAGCGGAATTTCGAGCTCTTTTGAAATGCTCTCGAAAGCCGATTCAAGGTTTATGTTGTCGCGGTCGACTTCGTTGATGAAGAAAGCGATCGATTTGCCGAGT
>DBYC01000064.1:0-12725 GCA_002310035.1 bacterium UBP6_UBA1196 | reverse complement strand
AGAAGAGCCGCTTCGCAGAAAGGCATTGAAGCCGCAAGCTCGCCGGCAAAATCGAAGTATCCGGGAGTATCGATAAAAGTGATGAGATTCTGTTTGTATTCAACAGAGTTGATAGATGCGGAAATCGAAATTCCTCTGTTTTTCTCTTCTTCGGTGAAGTCCGAAACGGTGTTGCCGTCAGTTACCGAACCCTGTCTGTTGATAGCGCCTGCATTGAAAAGCAGCGATTCGACAAGAGTGGTTTTTCCCGATGTTCCGTGTCCTGCGACACAGACATTACGCAATGAACTTTTGTTGTAATCAGCCATCTGTTCCTCCTATATCGGCTAAAAAAATAACAATTATCCGCTGTTAAGTCATTCCCAACACCGGAAAACGATGATCCGGCCGAGAAAGTCCGCTAAAAGCGCGAAATACTACTCTTTTTTTTAATTATTGCAATTATTTTTTTATTAAGGTGACGTCTTTACGTTTTTGGAGACTTTATTTTCAGTTTTTTCATTTTCTGAGTCAGAGTGTTGCGGTGCATACTCAGAAAATCAGCTGTTTTCAACACAGAGCCGCCGCAGTGCTTCAAGGCCGACTCAATGAAGACCTTTTCGACCGAATCAAGAAAAAGCTGATAGATTTTTCCGGCGTTTCCCTCCTTTCCCAGTTCGCCGAACAACCCTTCTATCTTGACTTTCACAATTTCGGTCGCGCTGTAGTTCGAGAGGACCTTGTCAATGTTCCGGTAAGGCAGCATTCTGTAGCCGTCCTCAGTCCCGACTACCCTTTTGAGCTCCTGAATGTTGAACGGCCACCAGTAGGAAAAAAGGAGATTCAGCGAATCGCCTTCATACCAGCGCGATGCATCGACACCGCTTTCCTGAATGAAATATTCAATAAGTTCGGACATATCCATCTGCCTTTCCCTCAGCGGAGCAAGCCACAGCACCGATGAGAATTTTGCCGCACGCATGTCAAAAAAAGTTCGGTTTTCGGTAATATACACAAGTCCTTTTTTTCTGAAATCCTCTATCTTTTTAACGCGGACAATGTTTTTTTCCGCATCTTCTTTGCTTATTTTTGAGGCTATCAGTCCCGCAAGAAAACCTTTTCCCGTTCCAGGCTCGCCGCCGATGAGATATATTCCGTTCGGCTCGGCATTGCGCAGCATTTTGCGCATTTCTTTTGCTGTTTCGCTCTGTCCTAAAATTTTTTTCACAATTTTATCTCAAAAAAATCTTCAACTAGTTCTATAACTTGAGAAATTTCATTCGCCGGATCGAAAATCAGCCTCCTGAAATCGGCACTTCCGCGCATTCCCGTCGAATACCATGAAGCATGGCGGCGGATCATCGTATGGGCAAGACGGTTGTCAAGTTCAATATAGTGTTTGAAATGTTTCGTCATCATAGCCTTTTTTTCGTCTTCGCCTACTGCTTCCCCTTTGAGTTCGCGGAAGATCCACGGTTTCCCGAGCGCGCCGCGCCCTACCATAACACCGGCGATCTTTGTTCCTTTGAATCTCTCGAGATCGCTTTTTTCCTTGATGTCGCCTGAATGAATGACCGGGATCGGAAGTTTTTCGGCTAGCTCGACCGACACATTAAAATCACAAACACCTGAAAACATTTCAGTTCTGAGTCTGGGATGGACTGTAAGAAAATCCGCGCCGTTTTCGACAGCGGCAGCAGCGCACCGCTCGTAATTCGGAGTTTTGAAACCTTTCCTTATTTTGACAGAAAGAGGAAGATCCGTGACACCGCGCAGTGTTTTCACTATTTTCCCCAGCCTTTCCGGATCATCCATCAAAGCGGAACCAGCACGCGCCGCAACGACTTTCCGGACCGGACACCCTGCATTGATGTCGATCCCGGCCGGAGTCACGCGATCTAAAATTTTTTCCGCCGCCTCTTTTATAACATCGGGATCTCCGCCGAAGAATTGAAGAACTGTGCGCGGCTCGCTCCCGTCGATTTCGGAAAGCGCGATAGTTTTTCTGTTTTTCAAAGTGACGGCTTTCGCCGAAATCATCTCGCTGAAACATCCGTCGGCACCGCCTTCGTAGCAGAGCATCCGGAATTCTTTCGAAGTTATTTCCGCAAGCGGAGCAAGGTAAAAATCCAAAACAGTCACCATAAACGGTCGAACAAAAACGGAGGAATATAGCAGAAAATCTGAAAAAAGACAGAGGAAAATTATCTCAAAAAGCGCATTCGAAACTACTGGATCTTGTTATAATAGATCCTTGCGGTGACGCGCAGCGGTTTTACCGATTCTCCGCCGCTTACCGAAACATGGTATGAAATCGGATCGTTGTGACTTTTTGCCGCCTGGTCGACATAGGCGATGAAATATTTGTAGCCGTTGCCGTCTTCTTCGGGAAAGAAAATACTGACCGGAGATTCTATGAGCTGAGCCGGAAAATACCCCATAACTGTGCCGAATTCGACATTTACTGCCGGCATCGTGTCGTTTTTTGCCGCATTTTCGTCAAGGTATCTGATTTCAAGAAGCATTTTCGCGTGGCTTTTCGGATCGGCGTCGAAGTTTCCTTTGAGATCGTGGGTACTCAGGCTGAACGACGGATTTTCGCTGTTGACGACGCCCGTTTTTTTCATGACTCTGTAGCCTGTTCCGTCAGGATCGCCGTAATCCCACGCCGATTCAAGGTCACCGTCGAAATTTATGCCGTTCACTTTGTATTTGACAGGGAATCCGAATGTCGGGCTGAAGTAAACTTCCCCAGTGAATTCGGTGTCACCCAGAAATTCGCTGAGCGGTCCCTCGCTGATCCTGCCGCTTCCTGTGTAGTGTCTGACTCCTGAATATGTGCCTGAAGGAGTGTCGATCGTGATGTCTTCCTCTTCAAGTTTTACAGTCCACTCAAACGGAACATCGACTTCTATCGGCATCCCCGGAAGTTTTACCGTAAATTCGCCGCTTCCTTCCGCCGTTTCGCCGAGTTCCGGCAGTTCAATGTCGACAGGCTGCTTTGGTTTCGTTCCTTCTCCGCTGTTCGACGTATAGCCGCCGAAAGTCAGATGCCGGTCATCTTTCTTCACGGGCCACGGAGAAAGAAGCATCTTCGCCTCGCTGTTGCCGTTGATTTTGACGTCGATCACATCCAAAATCTTTCCGCCGAACTCGGAAGTCCCTGATTTCACCAGGACATGTGGTTTTTTTTCATTGGCAAGCAGTCCTGCATTGATCTCAACGACGCTTGTTTCGCTCGGCTCGCCGTAGGAACTTTTTTCGGCATCGAACGAGTCACCGCCCGAACCGCATGCAACCAACAGGAATAAAAGCAGAATAAGTGTCAATAGTGTGTTTTTTCTCATTTTTCCCTCCAGAAAAGATCCGCTTCAAATTAGCACAACATAAAAATATCCGCAATAATTCCAAAATAATTTTATAAACTTTTCAATTTGAGCTACAATCCGGCGTTTTTGTTTTGGAGGCATAATGTCACTGAGCATAAGAAAAGGCTACGATGAGGAGTTTCTGAGGCAGTTCGATGCGGCGAACGACACCGCTAATGCAAAAATGGCGGTCAATGTTTCCCTGGCTCTCATCATAATCAACTTTCCGCTGCTTCTTCTGGACATTTACAGATATCTCTATACCGCGGATATTTTCAGCCAGTTCGGTTACAGCGAAGTTTTTGTCGTACATATATGTTCGTGCATCGTCTATCCTCTACTGTATATTTTCGGCAAAATAAAGATGAGGAACTCCGATCATGACGCAAACAACGGTTTCTGCAAATATTTCTGGCGGATCTTCTTCTTTTCGGCATACCTTTACGCCCTTTCGACATCAGCGCCATGCCTCGCGATCTACAAGAACCTTACGACCTTGTTCGTAGCCGTAATAGTCCTTGCCGCATCGTTCAGAATAAAGCAGCGGGAATACATCGCAATTTCCGTTCTGCTCGGCGTTCTGGATCTTTTTTCGCTCTGGTTTTTCGTCCCGGGAATAAAGGCCGTTTTCGCCGGAATAATCTCAGATGTCATAAGCGCAGTGACTGTCGCGATATGCATCAATTATGTCTTTTACAAGGGAAGCCTTGAATCTTTTTTCAACAAAGTCAACTTTCAGAAAGAGTACGCGGAAAAAATCGAGGAGCAGGCTGCAAGCAAAGCCAAGACAGAGTTTCTTGCCAACATGAGCCATGAAATCAGGACTCCGATAAACGGGATCCGCGGAATGCTCGCGCTGCTGCATGAAACTGAACTGAACGGCGAACAGCAGGAATATGTGAAACATGCGGAGTCAAGCTGTGAGGTCCTGGGCAACATCGTGAACGACCTTTTCGAGATGACGAATATAAATTCAGGCAAGATCTTGATTGAAAACGAGCCTTACTCGCCGGAAGAGCTGATCGCCGCGTCTGTTGCGACACTTTCATACCAGAGACCTCTAAAAGAGATCGAAATCAGAACGAATATAGATAAAAATGTTCCTGGATTTGTTGTCGGCGACCGTTTCCGTATCACACAGATCCTCAACAACCTGCTTACAAACGCATGGAAATTCACGCCGGAAGGGACGATCACAGTGAACTGCAGCCTTACAGAACAGGAAAACGGCGAAAAAATGATCCGTTTCGAAGTCATAGACACCGGCATCGGGATCCCGGACGATAAAACGGATTTCCTTTTTGAAAGATTCGCGCAGCTCGATTCCACTATAAAAAAGAAATTCCGCGGGATCGGACTCGGGCTCGCGATATGCAAAAAACTTACCGGCATAATGGGCGGAACGATCTCCGCGAAGTCCAACACGCCGGAAGCGGGCTCGA
The DNA here is from genome assembly GCA_002310035.1 of bacterium UBP6_UBA1196. GTDB lineage: Bacteria > UBP6 > UBA1177 > UBA1177 > UBA1177 > UBA1177. The sequence continues at coordinate 7,936 of DBYC01000064.1, read as the reverse complement.
CTTTCTCGTTCGAGCTCCCGCTGATAATTCCTGAAAACAACGTGGAAAATATAAAAACCGATTAAAGGAGAATGTTATGAAAATCAAATTCCTTCTTTGCCTGATTTTAGTTTTCTTCTTCGCCGCAGCATGCGGATCGGATGAGGAAAACGAGGAAAAAAATCAGGTTAATGACAATGACACGGCCGAAGAAACAGAGGATGAAACTCCTGTCATTATCGTCGAAGAAGACGACGAGGATGCTGTCGAGGATGAATTCAGAAAACCGACATGCTATGCCGGCGGCGCTATAATAGCAGAAGGCGGACAGCAGTTCGTGAACTGCTCCGAAGATCCTGAAAAAGTGCGCAAACAGGTATGCAAGAATGCCAAATGGGTCGATGAAGGCGACTGCGTTTCAGCCACTGTGAAGATCCCCGCAAATTCGTTCAAAATGGGCTGCGACACGGAGATCGAAGGAAACTGCAAGGAAAACGCCGTTCCTCTGCACGATGTCTCAGTTTCGGAATATACTATCGACAAATTCGAGGTCTCGGTAGAACTTTTCGAAAAGTGCATCGCCGCGAATATCTGCACAAACGACAATGCCCAAGAACCGCACTACCGCACTTCGACCGACACATACCAGTGCAATATCGGTAACCCCGACAGAAAGAACCATCCGGCGAACTGTGTGACATGGCGCGGTGCAAAAGCCTACTGCGAATGGCTCGGGAAACGCCTTCCTACCGAGGCCGAATGGGAAAACGCCGCAAAATCAGGCAAAGCACAGCTTTATCCTTGGGGAAACTCACCGGAAGCGGATTGCAGCAATACAGTTATGAGAGGTTCCGCAGCAGGCTGCGGCTCGAACACTACTTCCCCTATAGGATCAAAACCAGACGGAATTTCGGCGAACGGAATTTACGATCTGAGCGGCAATGTCGCCGAATACACGAACGACTGGTACGACAAAAATTTCTATTCCAAGGAAGAGGCGACCCAGAAAGACACGCAGGGACCGGACGAGCCTGAAAAAGAAACGGACAAGTACAAAGTCGTACGCGGCGGCTCTTTCGTCTACGGCGAAGATCATGCAAGATCATCGTTCAGAAGCGGCGGCAAACTTGACGATCCTGCAATCGACTTCGGTTTCAGATGCGTCTCAACGGCAGAATAATCCGGAGCGGCTTATGCAGACTGAAAAATTTCCGATCGTTTTCGCAGGTCATGTCGATCATGGAAAAAGCACGATAATCGGCAGGCTTCTCTGCGAGACAGGATCGCTTCCCGAAGGCAAACTTGAAGCGATAAAAAATTACTGCCGCCTCAACTCCCGCCCTTTTGAATACGCTTTTCTCATAGATGCTCTCAAGGACGAACAGTCGCAGGGAATAACCATTGACACGGCGCGGGTCTTTTTCAGCACGAAAAAACGCGATTTTGTCATTATAGACGCTCCCGGTCACATCGAATTCCTGAAAAACATGGTGACCGGTGCAAGCAGGGCCGAAGCTGCGGTCCTTGTGATCGCAGCAGACGAAGGCGTTCAGGAAAATTCAAGGCGTCACGGCTATATGCTTTCGATCCTCGGGATAAAACAGATCGTCGTTCTCGTCAACAAAATGGATCTCGCCGGCTATTCCGAAACAATTTTCGAAAAAATAAAGGCGGAATACACTGCATTCCTTTCCGAAATCGGGATAAAACCTCTCGGCTTTGTCCCGGTAAGCGCTCTGAACGGTGTCAACATCAGTAAAAAAAGCAGGGAAACCTCATGGTATCACGGCAAAACACTTTATGGATTTCTTGATCTTTTCAAAGCCAAGGAACATAGCGCGAAACAACCGTTCAGAATGTTTCTTCAGGATATCTACCGCTTCACCGAAAGCGGCGACAACCGCAGGATCTATGCCGGTACGGTCAGCAGCGGCACCTTGAACGAAGGCGATGAAGTCATCTTCAACCCCTCCGGCAAAAAAAGCAGGATCCTGTCGATAGAATCTTTCAATACGCCGCACAAAACCTCGGTCGAATCAGGGTCAACGGCAGGTTTCACGCTGACTGAGCAGATCTACACGACACGCGGCGAGCTTATTTCAAAAGCCGGAGAAACTGCGCCTCACAGCGCGATGCGTTTCACTGCGGCAGTTTTCTGGCTCGGAAGCGAACCTCTGAGCAGCGAACGCTTTTATTTCATCAAGATAGGAACGGCAAGGACGACTCTGAAACTCATTGAAGTCACAAAACTTCTCGACACCTCTTCGCTTGAAAGCAAAAAAGGGAACAAAGTCGGTAAATTCGAGGCTGCCGAGTGCATCTTCGAAGCCGGCAAGCCGCTTTCCTTCGATACAATAGGAGAAAATCAGGAAACCGGCAGATTTGTAATAGTCAGCGACTATGAGATCCGAGGCGGCGGGATCATCCTTGACCCTTTGCCGGAAACCGCATCAGTAAAAGAGATCACTTCAGCGGAAAGGGAAAAACGTTTCGGTCACAAAGCGGCCCTAATCGTTGTCAAAGATGAAGATTTTGCCGTAGAACTTGAAAAAACTCTCTTCGCGCTCGGCGCGTTCGTCTGCTATTTTCCTGATTTAGACCTATCGTCAAACCTGCATGAAATCAGAACTATGCTGAAGTCAGGAATGATCATCCTCATTAAATCAGGCTGCAACGATCAGAAAAATGTAAAAAATATCCCGAACCTAGGCGGCATGCACCTTTTAGAGATAGAAAACGGCTCTGTGGAAACCGCGCTCATGGAACTCAGGGAAAACAGAATACTTTTACTGTAACTTAAGGAGAATAATATGAAAAAATTTTTCTTTATGGCTCTTTTTTTCATGCTGTTTGCGGCATGCTCCAATACGAACAACGGAAATGCCGTAAAAATTCTGCCTGACGACGATCCTTCAGGAAACGATGCCGACTACGATACAGAACAAACTGACGATACCGACGGTGACACTGTTTCTGACGAAGACAACGGCGACACTGCCGGCGACGACGATACGGATCAGGCTGACAGCGGAGATTCTTCAGACACTGCGCCCGACACCGACAAAGGCGACACAGACGAAAAACTTGAATACGAATCGGGTTTCATCGCGCTTGAAGGAGTTGATTACACACTAAACTACCGCAGCTACCAGACAGGAAAAGCGATGATGTGGTATAATTTCCAGCCTGCCGACGAAAATCCTAAAGAAAAACCGCTTTTCGTGCTTTACAACGGCGGTCCGGGCTCTTCTTCGGCCCTTCTTTTCCTCTACAACACGGCAAAAAAGACAGGCGACCAGCTGTTTTCCGGCGAAGGCCCGGCCGACAATGAAACAAGCTGGACACAGTTCGGGAACCTGCTCTATGTCGATGCCAGACAAACCGGTTTTTCTTACGGAATCATTGACGATCCCGAAAATGCAGGCTCACGCGACGAATATTTTACAGACATGAACTTCAATATTTTCGCCGATGCAGGCGATTTCATCCGTGTTATTCTTCGCTTTATGGAAAAGCATCCCTCCCTTAAAGCAAACCCGGTGGTTCTCGCCGGTGAAAGCTACGGCGGAACAAGGTCTACAACGATCCTCAATGTTCTGCTCAATGTCGCCGACTATGCTCAGGAAGAGCGGATTTTCTACGATGAGACACTTTTCGACGAAATCGCGGCGCACTTTCAGAAAATCGATCCGTCGGTTAAGGGAATGCCGTCAAAAGAAGTTGTCGCGAAACAGTTCGGCAGGCAGATCCTGATCCAGCCGCTTATTGCAGGTCAGGAACAGTTCAACGCTGAAGGCGAACTTCTCGAACAAAGCGACAGTCCGCTTTACATCATCGGGGAGGAGACGGGACGAACTTTCAAACCTTGCGGCAAAAGCTGCGACAGACACACCAACGCGCTTATCTATGTTCAGAGGGCAGGGCGCGATTATTACGCATACCGCAAACCGTCCAACTGGCTTTTCGACTACACAGATGTCGGAACTGCAAAAATGCTGCAGATGCCGATGTTCGAAGAATTTATTCTCAATGACCCGACAAAAATCGCCGAACTTCACCCCGAAAACAGAATCGGCGCATTCAGAGGGAACGATTCAAACAGTTTTTTAAGAAATTCAACGGCAGATCACGATTTCGAAGGTCTTCCTGAAATCGACAAAATCATTCTGAGATCACGCATCGCTCATAGAAACGCAAAACCGCTTTCAAGCGGGAATCTGGATACTTTTTTCGGTGAACTGCCCGATTATGACGACTATTTCGTTGATTTGAATCAGACGATAAATATCACATTCTCCAAAGCGACAGTCAGTCACTATGACACGATCAACGGCGAAATGTTCCTTGAAAACATCAGGACCGTAAAGACCTTCATTACCCAGGCTGAAGAAGACATCATTATCTATTCGAAAGGAATTCCCGCATCCCTTAAAAGTTTTAGCGAAGTTTCAAGCGTTGATACAGAAGAAAACTCATTTACCGTTAATTTCTCAGACGGCCAGTCTGTTCTTGTGACATTCCCCTTCTATCCAGAAAGCTCGCACAGCGTTTCTGTGAACCAGCCTGAAAAACTTTTCAATGATGTGAAGAATTGGATGAATTAACGTCACGACGTCACGACGTGACGATATAACGGCGAGGGTAACCCTCGCCGTTAGAAACTATTTTCCGAAATATCTTTCAAGAAGTCCTTTGAGAGCTTTGCCGTGACGAGCTTCGTCGCGCGCCATCTCGTGAACTGTGTCGTGGATCGCGTCAAGGCCGTTCTGTTTTGCACATTTTGCAAGTTCGACTTTGCCTGCTGTTGCGCCGAATTCGCAGTCAACACGCCATTTGAGGTTTGCTTTGGTCGAATTTTTCATGTTCGGCTCAAGCGTTTCACCGAGAAGTTCAGCAAATTTTGCAGCGTGCTCAGCTTCTTCGAAAGCAGCCTTTTCCCAGTAGAGACCGATTTCCGGATAACCTTCTCTGTGTGCGATCCTTGCCATGCAGAGATACATTCCGACTTCAGCGCACTCGCCGTTGAAGTTTGCCTTGAGCTGCTCAAGGATGAATTTTTTGTCTTCTTCGGAGACATTTGCATTGTCTTTTACAGTCTTTTCGTAAACGCCGAACTCGTGCTCTGCCGCGAGTTTGAGCTCGTCCTTGATCTCATCGAACATTGTTGACGGAGCTTTGCAGACCGGGCATTTTTCCGGAGCGCTCTCGCCTTCATAAACATAACCGCAAACCTTGCAGACGAATCTTTTTGTCATAACTTCCTCCCAGAAAATTCAAACTTTTACATTTTACCGGAAACCATTTTCCGATAAAACCAAACCATCAAAGGATTATTGTCATTTTGCCTGAATGTCAATTTTCATATTGATTTTTGCTTTCAAGAACTTATAAATAAAAGCGCTTCATGGAGGAAAAAATGAAAGAACTGCCGCAACACTACGACAACAGACAACTGGTAAAAAAAATAGTTTCTGATGACGAACTTCGGCTCGGGGATGTCGTAGGGATCCACAGAATGGGCGGACTTTACGACCATTACGGGATCTATACCGGAAACGGAGAAATGATCCATTATGCCGATCCTTCGGGCGATTTCGGGACGAACATCGTTGTCCACAGAACGACTCTCAAAAAATTCAAAGAGGGATCGGACGCGATCTTCACTATAGATTTCGACAAATATCTCAAAAACAGACAGGTAAAACTTTTCGACATTCTTACTCCTCTCAGAATAGATTTTGTCAAACTGCTTGAACTTCTGTTTTCAAGCAACGATTATCATCTTTATTCGCCGGAAGAGACCGTCGCCCGCGCTGAAAGCCGTCTCGGAGAGAAAAGCTACAATATCGCAACGAACAACTGCGAGCATTTCGCGATCTGGTGCAAAACAGGTCTGAACGAATCAAGTCAAGTCAAAAATCTTTTGGAAGCTGTCGGAAATATCGTCAGGGTCAAAATCAAATAACTTAAGGATGAGAATTGTCATCCGAATCGGAAATCTCGGGATCGTCTTCAGTGGTCTCCGCGTCTGTATCTGAAATTTCGGAATCACTCTCAGTATTTTCGGAATCTGCGTCTGGATTTTCCGGTTCATCCGCTTTGAAAGGAGTGTCATCGCATGCATCGCCGATCCCGTCGCCGTCGCTGTCACGCTGGGAACCGTTGAAAACATCAATACAGTTGTCCCGACAGTCAAGAATTCCGTCACCGTCGGTATCAGTTTCCGGAACTCCGCAGCCGCATATCCCTTTGTCTGTTGTTTTTGCGTCGTCGTCCGGGCAGACATCGCAGGCATCGCCCCTTTTGTCACCGTCGGAATCTTCCTGACCGGGATTCTCTTTGTTAGGGCAGTTGTCTTCTTCGTTTAAAATTTTGTCACCGTCAATGTCCGGATCACATGCGTCACCGATCCCGTCTTTGTCAAGGTCGGGCTGTTCCTGCTGGAAAAAAACACCTTCTCTCGGATTGTAAATATCGACGCAGTTGTCATCGATGTTGCTGACTCCGTCGCCGTCGATATCTTCGTCGCAGATGTCGCCGATTCCGTCATCGTCTAGGTCATCCTGATTCTTATTCACATCAAGCGGACAGTTGTCAACACAGTCAAGTATGCCGTCACCGTCCTTGTCGCCTGAATCGGCAACTCCGCAGCCGCATACACCTGGAGCGGTTTTCTCAGGATCGGCCGGGCAGCCGTCTTCGCTGTCGATCACTCCGTCTCCGTCAATGTCGATCTCAGTTTCTTCATCGTTACTTTCTTCATCGTCCCTGTCTCTGTCAGGACGCTCACGGTCGGGACGCTCGTCGGAATCTTCATCTCCGTCTTCGTCATCGCCGCCGCCCCATCCGTCGTCGTCACCTTCACCGTTGTCGGGGCGCTCAGGTCTTTCGCTATCGTCTGAAGTTTCATCATCGGTATTGTCGGGATCGTCAGTATCCGATTTGCCGCCGTCTTTATCGCCCGTTCCGCTTTCTTCAGTGAAAGAATCGGCATCCGGCAGCTTTTCCGTATTGCCGCAGCCGAAAAAGAAAAAAGGAAACACAATCATAAAAACAAACAATCTTTTCATCGCAAACCTCAAAACATCAAAAAAATCGACCTTTTATAATAAATTATCGGATATAAGTCAATTTAGTCATGAAACGGATTTTTTCGACATCTTTCTTTTTAAGTGTATAGTCTCTCGGTTTTTTGGGGATTTTTCATGGAATTCAAGCTTCATTCAGACTTTGCGCCGGCGGGTGACCAGCCGGAGGCGATAAAAAAGGTAATCAACAATTTCAAGAACAGCTCGAAGCGCGAGCTTATCCTCGGTGCGACGGGAACGGGCAAAACTTTCGTCATGGCGCATCTCATCAAGGCTTTGAACGTGCCGACACTCGTAATCGCCCACAACAAGACGCTTGCAGGGCGATGTCGTCGATATTTTCCCGCCTTACGAAGAGGAAGTCGCGGTGAGAATATAAAATAATCCCTTATTTTCCTTCCCCGCATTCCCGTTTCCACGGTTCTTTCGGATTATCAGGATTCGGCGTATAGTCAATTAAAGGACATTTGTTCGGATAAAAATCACAGTAACACTCAAGATCGCGAACTAACACATCGGAAAAACTGTGGAAAACATAGTAATGCTTATATTTATAGCCGTCGTCTTTTATCATCTGAAGATCAAAGTTTTCATCCATGCATACGGTTGTTTTCTCTGCAAAATTATAAAAACAGGCATCTTTGTTGTACTCTTCCGGAGATGAACTGTCGAAATTCTCTCCATCATGCAAATATTTCCTCATAAACAACAGCGTGTTGCCATCAACATTGGACGGTTGAACAGAATAAAGCCCCGGCCATTCATACAGCGTTTCATATTTTATATTGTTTTTATCAGTAATATCAGCTTGAACAATACTTGCATCAGAATCAGCATTACTCTTTTTTTCAGAGCTGTAAATCACCGTA
>DBYC01000017.1 GCA_002310035.1 bacterium UBP6_UBA1196 | reverse complement strand
GAAGACGTTGAAGGCGAAGCTCTTGCAACACTCGTTGTCAACAAGCTCAGAGGCGTTCTCAACATCGCGGCTGTAAAGGCTCCGGGATTCGGCGACAGAAGAAAAGCTATGCTTGAAGATATCGCTATCCTTACCGGCGGACAGTTCATCAGCGAAGAGATCGGCAACAAACTTGAAAATACGACCGTTCAGATGCTCGGAACCGCTAAGAGAGTCACGATCGACAAGGACAACACCACGATCGTCGACGGCGCAGGTTCGAAAGACGCAATCGCAGCAAGAACGAAACAGATCAAGGCTCAGATCGAAGAGACAACTTCGGATTACGACAAGGAAAAACTTCAGGAAAGACTTGCGAAACTTGCCGGCGGCGTAGCAGTAATCAACGTCGGTGCGGCTACCGAAGTCGAAATGAAGGAAAAGAAGGACAGAGTCGACGATGCTCTTCACGCAACGAGAGCTGCAGTTGAAGAAGGTATCGTAGCAGGCGGCGGAACGGTTCTCCTTCGCTGCAAGGAAGTCCTCAAAGAGATCAAATGCGAAAACGACGAGGAGAAAGCCGGCGTAAAAATCATCGAAAGCGCACTTGAAGCTCCGATCCGCCAGATCTCGGCTAATGCAGGAATCGACGGAAGCATCGTGATCAACAACATTCTCGGCAACAAGAACGAGAACTACGGCTACGACGCTGCGAAAGACGAATACAAGGATATGATCGCAAACGGCATCATCGATCCTACAAAAGTCACGAAAAGCGCACTTACAAACGCTGCAAGCATCGCTTCCACACTGCTTACCACCGAAGCTGTCATCGTTGACGCTCCGAAGAAAGAATGCTGCAACGACCACGCAATGCCTGACATGGGCGGAATGGGCGGAATGGGCGGCATGATGTAGTCTTACCTCCTTAGTCTTAATATTTCAGGCGGCTTTCGGGCCGCCTTTTTTTTGACCTTGCACTCCAATGCGGAGATGGGAAAATCGCTTCGCCAAGAATGATTTTATTTGATCAAATATCGGAATTTATTAAGGATTTTAAAAAAAATTAAAGGGATTTATGATTTATTTTCCTATCGTAGCGCACATAACCGCTTTGATCGTGTGCATTCTGTTTTCCGCTTCGTCGAAAACTTTTGAGTATCTGCTTCTGAAGACTTCGTCGGTGACTTCCATCTCTTTGATGCCGAACTTGTCGAAAATCTCTTTGCCGACTTTCGTGTTGAGGTCGTGGAAGCTCGGAAGGCAGTGAAGGAAGATAACATCCGGATTGCCGGTAGCCTTTATCATCTTCATATTTACCTGGTAAGCCTTGAGCTGTTTGATCCTCTGCTCGAAAAGCGCTTCTTCGCCCATCGAAACCCAAACGTCGGTGTAAATGACATCTGCGCCTTTTACAGCTTTGATCGGATCTTCGGAGAATTCGATCACAGCGCCGGTCTCTTTAGCGACTTCTTTCATCTCTTTTACGAGTTTGCTGTCGGGCCAGAGAGCCTTCGGAGCGCATGAAACGAAGTGCATTCCCATTTTAGCCGCGCCGATCATAAGGCTGTTGCCCATGTTGTTTCTTGCATCGCCGCAGTAAACGAATTTAACCTTGTTAAGAGGTTTCGCAACATGCTCTTCGATGGTGAGGAAGTCAGCAAGGATCTGTGTCGGGTGGTAAAGGTCGGTAAGACCGTTCCAAACCGGAACACCTGCATATTTAGCAAGAGTTTCAACGGTTTCCTGTTTGAAACCGCGGAATTCTATTCCGTCAAACATTCTGCCGAGAACTTTCGCGGTGTCTTCGATCGACTCTTTTTTGCCCATCTGGCTGTCATTCGAGCCGAGGAATGTTACGCCTGCGCCTTCGTCCATTGCGCCTACTTCAAAAGCGCAGCGGGTCCTTGTCGAGGTTTTTTCGAAAAGAAGGACAATGTTTTTTCCAGCAAGCAGATCGCCTTTGATGCCTGCTCTTTTCTTTGCTTTAAGGTCATGAGCAAGGTCAAGAAGGTAACGGATCTCTTCCGGTGTAAAGTCTTTAAGTGTCAGAAAATTTCTTCCTTTGAGATTAACAGCCATTTTTTCCTCCAAAAAAAGTTAAAGTTGAACAAAAAACGGCCGATTATAGAAAGGGCGGATTAAAAAGCAAATATAAAACTGCCATAAAAATTGATAATGTTTCAATTTTATGTTATATTCGCGCGTTTTTTTGGTGAGTGTGATGAAAAAAACGCTTTTATCTGTCATATTTTTTCTCTTTTTCACGGCAGTTTCGGCAGAAACACTGCACACTGAAGCAATCAACACCGCAGAATTCGTCGCCGATGTGAACTCGGCACTTGTCAGCGAATCGCCCGAAATCCTTATAAAAGCGGCAACTCCCTTCCTTTCGAAAATGAACGCCGCAAACATTCCGAACTGTTTCGGATGTTCGCTGTATCTCATAAAAGTTACGGAAAAAGCCGATCCTGAAATGCAGCTTACGGCTGCCGATCTCGCCGTAAAATTCTCGCGGGATCTTCCCGAGGCGCATCACCACTACTTCCTGCGCCTTTTTCAGTTCTCACCGTTCAGAGTCGATAAAATCATAACGCAGGTCGCCGCTGCTGCCAAAACTTCGCTGAATTTCGCGTTTTCCGATGCTGTAATTTTCCTTCTCGTGCGGAATCTGTCGACGATATGCCTGATTTTCTTTATTCTTTTTCTGGGGATCATGGCTATAAAATACACAGAGCTTCTGGTCCACAAATACCGGCATCTGACTGGCTTCTCTAGATTTTACAGTGTTTCTTTTCTGACAACTTTCTTCATTTCGGCATGGATAATTTCAAAAAATCCGCACAATATCATATTTATAGCGATACCGTTCATGATTTTTTTCGGAGACATCGGAACACGCGCCGAAAAGATCGTCCTGCATATTACAGTTCTCTTTTTCATCCTTTCATCAGGTTTCGCGATGCTTTCCGAAAAGGACCGGCCGAGTCCTTACGACCAGAATGTCGCATTCAACCATCTCACCGCGATAATCTCGCCCGACATGCTCCCTGAAAACAACATCGACACTTCGCAGCCGGGAGCCTATATGGCAAAAGGATTCCTGTTTTTATACTCGAACAACTTCAGCCGTGCAGCGTTCAACCTGAAGAAAGAGTTAGCCTCCGCCGAAATTCCGGAGATAAAGGCTATTTTATCAAACGCGACGGGAGTGGCTTTAGCTTCAAACGGAAAAGCGAAAGAGGCGATTCCTTACCTTAGAGAGGCATACGAACAGACAGGTAACAAAAAAATCGGCTACAATCTGGCAAAAGCACTTTACGAAGACGGTTTCAAAGAAGAAAGTGCAGCTCTTGAAAGCAAAATCCTGGATTCGACGAACAACGAATCGTTCCCGTATCCCTATCTTCACATCTCGAACATTTCGGTTCTCTGGAAATACTTCTGCAGCGGAAACAACGCAGGAAACAGCCGGAACAGAATGAACTGTATGATCTACATAGTATCGACACTGCTTTACTACCTGTTTATAATCCTCATCAAATACTGCTATGTCGGCTCGCTTGAAATTTCCAGATGCCCGGAATGCGGAATAGTGACATGTTCCAAATGCAATGCCGGCGGCTCGGATGTCTGTGCCGTCTGCAAACTCATGAAGGCCGATTACACCCTTTTCAAACGCGGCGAACGCGAGATTTACGAAGAACGCAGAGAGCGTTTTTTCAAAACACGCTCTATTTTTATGAACTTCCTGACTTTCCTGCTTCCAGGAGGCGGGCTGATGTTCGTGAACAAAACATTCGAAGGCTCTCTCTACATGGCAGTTCCGCTCGTAATCACCCTCGTCTACTTCTTCAACACAATGGGACTTGTCGTTGACACGACCGACGGCATAATCGCAAAAACATCGATTGTTCTGATAGATTTGTTTTTCTATTTCCTTTCCGTAGTAAGAGCACTTTTTGCCGCGAGGAGAAGCTGATGCCTGTCGCAATACTACAGAAATCAAGTATAAAAATAGCTTTTGCAGGCAGTCTCAGGGATGCTAAACTGCTTGATGTACTGACAGAATCAGCCGTTTCTTCGCTTACAGGAACACTGAAGCTCTCTGTTCCGAGGAACGAATACCTCTTCTACTTCGTCAAAGGTTCGCTGATTTACGCTACAAGCCGGAAAAAACCGATGGAAAAAACCGTTATCGACATCGTGAAATATTCCGGTTTCATATCGCGTGAAAAGCTTGTAAAATGCGAAAAACTGAAAAGCAAGGCTATGAAGACAATTCTTGAAATGCTCGTTGACGAAGGCTATGTATCGATGCTGCTCTACTCGAAAGTGATAAGCACGGCAATGAGGCTCAACGTCATCAGCGCAATGATGGAGACCGACGGCAACTACAGTTTTGAAATAAAATACAAAGTAAATCCAGTCCACGGTGTAAAGCCGATAGCGATCTCGCAGCTCAAGCTTGTAGATACGCTTATTAAGGAAAACCGGGCCGTTGCAAAAACCCTGACGGATTCGATCTATTCGATAGTTAACGAAAGCTCCGCCGCACCTTACCTAACATCAGGCCTGCCGTTTCTCCACAGCGCTATAGCCGCGGAAGCTGACTTTCTGAATTTCTTTGTCAATGCGGCAAACGATTTTGTGGAGAAAAAATGGTCTTTCCAAAGTTTTTTCAGGAAAGACAAATTTCTGAATTCCATAGCGGTCTACACTTTCAGAACGCTCGTTACAGCGGCAATAATCGTTTTTCTTTATCTCGCATTTATGACCAACACGCTGGACCTCAGGAACGAAGACCTGAGCGGCAAGGATTTTCCCTTCATCCGCAACAAAATTTCCGATTCTTTTGAGGCCTTTCAAAGCGGGCACAAAAAAACATACCCTAGAGCGGTGAAAACCAAAAATTCTGACGACAAAAAACAAAAATCAAAAAAACAAGAAAAATAATTTCAAATCACCTGCTGCAAAGCTTGACATCGGACTTTTTTTGAATACCATCATGCGGTTTTTTTGTTTGGGTTAACCAATTTTTGTTATTTTATTTTTGGAGGAAGTTATGAAAAAATTTTTGGTTCTTGCAGCTGTTATCTGCTGCACATTCGG
>DBYC01000015.1 GCA_002310035.1 bacterium UBP6_UBA1196 | reverse complement strand
GGTTTCAGCACCCATTTCGTAAGCGATGATCTTGACGAAATAGCGGAAATCACGGGCGAAAAACGCCTTCTTGATCTTCCGTGGCTCCGCGGCAGAGTAATGCTCGGAAAACACGCGGAAGTTCTTCCGGTCGAGGCTGTATGCCGCTTCAGGATCTTCGGATCGGCAGTTTCGGCGCTCAAAAACAACACATGGATCTGGGACAAAATCGAAGCTGACGACTTTGCTGAAGGCTCGCTCATCAAAAACGGCCCGATTTTTACTCCTACCGAAAAATCAGAGACCGACGACAAGATCACTTTCGACCAGATGGCTACGCTTATCGGCTCGAAGGAAACAGCACAGCAGATAAAAGACACCACGATCAGGCTTTTCAAACTCTGCCGCGACTACGCTCTTGAGAATTTCGGCTTTGAGATCGCGGACGGAAAGGTCGAATACGGCTTTATCGACGGCGTTCTCTCGCTTGTTGACGAGACTTTTACGAGCGACAGCGCCCGTTTCATCCCCGACAAATCGAAGGAAGTTTTCAGAAAATGGCTCACTGACCACAACTTGAGAAAAGTCGCAGCCGTTCTTCCCGACGATGTCGCAATGATGGTTTCCGATCTTTACAGAAGCCAGTGCCTTGATATGAAAATCAAATTATAGTTGTCAGCACAAAACTAGTTCCGGTTCGGCAAATCAAAGCAAAAACTTGTCATTTCTCTCTAAATTCCTAAAATATCGCAGTTTTTTGAATGTTCCGTTTTTGAGGTCGAAATGAGAAAAACCGTTCTTTTCTTTTTGGTTTTTTATGCATTTTTTAATCTTTTTTCAGATGAAGACGAAAAACAGAAGCTTGCTGTTATGGAATTTGAGGATCTGAGCGGCAAACTTTCGAAAAACATGCTTTCCAGAGCGACCGAGCTCATCAGAAGCAAGTTCGTCGCTTCAAATAAATTCATTGTCATTGCCAAAGAGCGGCAGGAAAAAGCGATAATCAAGGAGATGAAAAAGGAATCTTACAAGGCCTGCAACGACAAAAACTGCCAGATCCCGCTGGGACAGGCGCTTTCAGCCGACACGATCCTGCGGACGACCATCAATTTTTTCGGCGGAACATACACGATCACCTCGGAACTCATCGACCTTGAAAAAGAGGCGACTGTCAAAGGTGCGGAGGCGGTCTTCAACGGCACTGAAAAATCTCTCAACACGGCTCTTAATGACATCGTCAAACAGATCATCGGAGCAAAAAAACAAAATGAAAACGCCGGAAGCTCGCAGGACAGGCGCGCCTGCGAATACGCTAAAAAAGAAGAAACTCTCGAGACTTGGGAAATGTATCTTAAAAAATTTCCTGACGGCGAATGTGCTTTCGAAGCGGAATCCAAAATCGGAAAATTGAAGAAAAAAGAAGAGGAAGACAACTCTCCCAAAACATGTGTGCAGAAATATAAAAAAGCGGCGGAAAAGGGCGATGCCGACGCTCAGAAAAATCTCGGAAACTGCTATTATAACGGCGACGGAACGGCAAAAGACTATTACGAGGCAGTAAACTGGTATAAAAAATCGGCTGATCAGGGTTACTACAAAGCCCAGCACAATCTCGGAAACTGCTATTTCAAAGGTTACGGCGTGGCAAAAGACGATCACGAGGCATTCAAGTTGTACAAAAAGGCTGCGGAACAAGGTTTGGACGTGGCCCAAAACTCTCTGGCGAAGTGTTATTACAACGGCTGGGGAACCGAAAAAGATTATAACGAAGCAGTCAAATGGTTGAGAAAAGCGTCGGAACAAGGTTTCGGCGAATCCCAGTTTCTGCTGGCATACTGTTATGAGACCGGAGCCGGAGTAAAGCGTGATTATTACGAAGCCTTCAAGTGGTATAAAAAATCGGCAGAAAGCGGTTATGCTTACGGCCAGAGAAACTTGGGATCATATTACACCAACGGTCTGGGTACAGCGCAGAATCATGCCGAAGCGCTGAAATGGTACAGACTGGCGGCCGAACAGGGCAATAGTACAGCTATGGTGGATATCGGATTGTGTTATGAGACCGGCAGAGGTGTTTCCGCAGATATTTATGAGGCTTTCAGGTGGTATAAAAAAGCTGCCGAACTTGGCGATATGTACGGAGAAAACAACATCGGAATCTTATATGAAACCGGTAAAGGCACAGCCAAAGACGAACACGAGGCTTTCAAGTGGTATAAAAAATCGGCCGAGCAGGGACACCATGACGGCCAATATAATTGTGGACGCTGCTATTATACCGGCATTGGTACGGCAAAAGATTACGGTGAAGCGTACAAATGGTTCAGAAAGGCGGCGGAACAGGGCAACATATCGGCTATGGTCTATTTAGGAAGCTGCTATTACAGCGGTTTGGGAACTGCACAGGATTACAACGAAGCTGTCAAATGGTATCGTAAAGCGGTGGAATATGGCGATATGCACGCCTACTATAATCTCGGGTTGTGTTATGAATTCGGTCTCGGAGTCACCAAAGACCTCAATGAAGCCAGAAATCTGTACGAAAAAGCGGCGGCACAGGGGCATCCTCAGGCTCAGGAAAGATTAAAATCATTAAATAATTCCAGCAATACCAATTCAAATTCAAATACCGACACAAATCCTGCCGACAATAAAGTTAAAAGAAGACGCGCGAGATAATCTGAAAGAATTTCTTAAATTTAGAATTCAGCGTTTTTCGGAGTTCTCGGGAATGGGATGACGTCACGGATGTTCTGCATTCCGGTGATGTACATGATCATGCGCTCAAAGCCGAGACCGTAGCCTGCGTGCGGGTTCGATCCGAATCTGCGGAGATCGAGATACCACCAGTAATCTTCTTTTTTAAGTCCGAGCTCCTGAATTCGTGCAAGAAGTCTGTCGTAACGCTC
>DBYC01000006.1 GCA_002310035.1 bacterium UBP6_UBA1196 | reverse complement strand
TGTTTCAGGAATAATTAGGGATCAGCTGACTGAAGGGTCCTATTTACAGTATTTGTTGTAGATCATTTTGATGTGGTCAAGCCACTCTTTGCGCAGCGACGGCGGAGAAACTATCTCGCATTCAGGCGAATATCTCATTACCCTGGCAATGATCTCACTGTGGTATTCGCCGATCGGAAGGGTGATTTCAAGACATTTTTTCCCGTCAACAACAGTTTCTTTCGTGACCTGGTCTTTGTGCCATTTCTGCTTAAGGAAAAAATAGGATGCAGGTTCGAAAATGCGGATGGTCGCCGTTTCCGATTTCTCAGACGGGTATATTCCGAAGGTGCTTCCGACGAATTTATCGATCTCTGATTTTGTGTAGATTTCGGAAAAAGGTTCTTCCGTGATGCGGCTTTCTACAAAGCGCGAAACAAGAAACTCGCGAAGTCCGTGCCGCTTGTGACAGTAAGCCAGCAGATACCATTTCCCTGAATAATTTATGAGCTTTATCGGTTCTATCGCTCTTAAAGTTATGTCGCCTTTTGAGTCAAGATACTTTATTTCAAGGCGCACTTTCAAGAGCAGTGATTCCAGAATATTTCTGAAATTGGTCACTTCCATCGTGTCCAGATCGGAAGAATCGTAAGAAATTTTATCAAGCAGTTCCTCAAATTCCGCAGGAATGTAACTTGAGATTTTTGAAAGAATTTCCTTAGAAATAACAGGCACATAAGGGATTCCGTTCAGATTCATCGAATCACTCAGCTGCTTCACGAAAATATAGTAGAAAACAGCGTCGTCGAATGAATCGAAAAGCATCTCGAAAGGTGATTCGTAAACATAACCGCCCAGCTCGCGGCTGTATTTTATCGGCGCGGAAAGATAGTCCCGCATATATCCGATGTCCCTAAGAACCGTGTCGATGTGGACTTCAAAACGTTCCGCAACTTCCTGCCGCGTAACAAAACCGCGCGTCTTGATCCTGTGGTTCATGTAAGCAATTCTTTCCAAATTCGCCATTTTACTCTCCAAAAAACAGTGCAGATCCGGCATTTATTATTTCAACGGACAGTTTTTTTTCAAAGAAAATTTAAGGAAAGGGGAGGCGGTGGCCCTGAGCTGCTCGATTTTTAGCCACTAAATTTGATTTTTGTGAAATAAAATCGTCTTATTTAATGTTGTTTACGCGGTTTTTGGTCTGTTTCGCGTGAGGATGCTGTGAAAAAGCTGATTTTTGTTATAGTTTTTCTGAGTTTTTCAGTTTTTGCCGAAAGTTTTTCGCCTGAAATTCCGGAAGGCGATGTTTTTTTAGGCGACGAAATAGTCGTTAAAGTCAAAATCCAGCCCTCTGAAAACATTTCTGCGGTTTTCAGCGAAAAATTTGCCGATGCAAAAATCAGAAAAGTCGAGGCAACGCCTGAAAAGGACGCGGTTCTGCTGAAGATCGTCGTTTTCAAAAGCGGTGAAATCGAAATCCCTGAAATAAATATAGTTTCCGGCGGCGTTTCGGGAACAGTCGAGCCTTTCAAAATCACAGTTCAGACGAGAACTGAAGAGAGCGACACGGAACTCCGCGGTCTCAGGGAAAATGCCGAGATCCGCGAAAAAGACTACACGCTGCTTTATGCTGCAGCCGCATTGCTGCTTACCGCAGCACTTGTTTTCGCCTTTATAAAACTCAAAAAGAAATTTGCGAAAAAGGCGGTCGAAAAAGTGCCTGTTGTTGTTCCGGCGGATGTCGCGAAAGACTTCATTAAAAAGGCCGAAGCAAAAAGAAAAGAAGGTAATTTCGAGAGTTTTACAGACCTTGTCACGCTCGGGATGAAAACTTATATGTCGCTGAAAACACACAAGAATTATGTCGAAATGACAACTTTTGAAGTAAAGCGCGCTTTAAAACGCGACCATGTTTTTTCGGAAAATACAGACGAAATCCTTGCAGTTCTCAACCTTGCCGACAGATACAAATTCGCCGACGAGCCGCTGAAACCTGAAGATTTCGATTCTCTGATCGACGGTTTCCGCGCTTTCTTGAAGAAAAAGGAGGCGAACAATGTTTCCGCTTGAGCCTCTTTTCTATCTTTGGCTTGACAGCTTAGTGTGAATCTGGCGTTTGAGTTCGTGTCCGTTCCTATGAGACTTGCCGTAGGGAACGTCCTGCGTGACGTTCCGTTTTCACTTATCTTGAAAAAATCCCTCCGCAGCCTCAGTTTTCCCGAACCTACGGAGGATTGAAGTGCTGTCTGCGTTCTCGAACAACCTACCTCACACAACGAACATAGCTACTGCCGTCCTTATAGTCGCTGCCCACATACCCAGAGTAGAAACTCACATTCCAAGCGTAACCGGGACTAACGGAAGGAACAGAGGAAGACCAGAAGTAGGAGTCGTTCTTATTTATTCCGCAAATATCCTTGATTTTATAGATAAATTCCAGTTCTTCTTTTGTAGGAACACGCCAGTCATTGAATCCACCTTTCCTCAAATTTCTTGCATACTGCATAGCCTGATCCCAAGTCATTTCATAAGGTGAGGACACCTTTTCAATCATCTTGATACCTAAAACCGCCTGTCTTAATACAATATAGTCACCTTTATCAACAAAAGAAACTTCGAGATCTTTCAGCCTCAGAATTATCCAATCAGGCTCTTCATTTTTTATCTTTTGTAACATTTTTGTTGCTTTTTCTTTTAAGACAAGAGCATCCACAACTCCTATCTTTTTGTTTGCCTTAGATTTTAAATCTTCAAATTCATTGCATAAAGAATCATTTTTAAAGAAACTCTCTTTTTTCAGAGATTCCATTTTGCTGTTGGCAATGATTAATTGTTCTGCTATTTCTTTTTTTATTTTGTCTTTATATTCATTTATATAAGTTAAGATGTGATCATTGCTGAGAATATCGTAATCCTCAAGCACCTGCATAACAATATATGGATTTTCCTGCATCAGTGTTTCCAGTATTTCTACAGCCTGCTTTTTAGTGTCTTCATTAGTTGAGGCGGAGAGATATTTCATTGCACGCAATGCCGCTTTGTTGTTTACGGGAATCAGTTCTTTTATAAGCTGATAAGCTTTGTTTGAATCTTGTTTCAGATACCAGCATTCCGCCTTCATCATAAGAGCTTCATCAAAAAGTTCGTGTCTTTGCAGCAGAGCATCGGCATAGTGTGTATATCTGTCAAAAGCAGACAGAGCCTTGTCTATATCCAAATGATCTTGTGAATAAAGATGAATCATTCCGGTATAATACCACGAAAAAAAGTCTTTCCGCTCAATGGATGTCGCCTTGGTAAATTCATCGAGTGCATCATCAAAATAGAGACAGTCGCCGGACTGCATTCCTTTGTTGAAGTATTTCATTCCTTCTTCAATATGATAACGCCGTTCTCGCTGCGATTCCGGAATTCTCAATTCGTCAAGAATAAGCTGCATCGTTCCATGTATTGTTTGCAGTGAAAATCTTATTGCTGTTGCAGCCTGAGCGATATTGGAGCTTAAAGCTGCCATACCGGCCATTATATTACGGTTGACCTGGTTAATACCTTTGTTAATTCCTGCAAGAATCTGGTTGCCCTGCTGCATAGTCTGGTTTACCGAATTTATTCCCTGGCCTATAACGCCTAAATTGCTGTTGATTTCAACCATTCGGTTGTTCATCAGTGAAAAACCGTCATCAAGTGACGATGAGATAAGTGCCGCCGCCGACTGTATTTTCTGCCCGACCAGATTGCCTGCCGACTGGATACTGGCGTGAGTTACAGCTGCATGGAGTCCGATGTCGTGGCGGATGCCTTCAGCCTGAAAAAAGGAGAGTTTCTGAAGAAAAGCCGGATCATCGACTTTGTCAGTGAAAAGATTTGCGTAAAGATCCCTTGCCAGCCACTGTTTGTAGGAATCCAACACCTGCTGGTGTTCATACTCATATTTGTATTCTTGTATGGAAAAACTGTTCATTGGAACCTCCTTTTAAGTCGCAAATATCGCTTTTTAAAGACTCGAAAAAAACGGAATATAATACAGAATACGATGTGAAAGACAAGCGGAACCTGGGAAAAGGCAAGATTTTGTGCTTCGACCGCTCAGCGATGCTCCTAACAGTCTGCAATTTCTCACAAAATAGTGGTTGGTTTGGGAGAAAAATATGTGGCTAACCACAAAAAAGTAACTCTAAAACGATGATTCTACCAATAAATTTACTTCCAATTTTTGATCATCTTTTTAACTCTGTTTGTGAAACATATTCAAGGGAGAGTCGATTTTTAGCCACTAAATTTGATTTTTGTGAAATAAAATCGTCTTATTTAATGTTGTTTACGCGGTTTTTTGGTATGTTTCGCGTGAGGATGCTGTGAAAAAGCTGATTTTTGTTGTAGTTTTTCCGAGTTTTGCAGTTTTTGAGGTCGATCATGTTTCCGCTTGAGCCTCTTTTTCTACTTTTGTGGATCCCGCTCGTTTTTCTTGCGGTTGGACTCATCAGATCAAAAACCAGAAGAAATTCAGTCGCTTTCACCAATTTTCATTTTCTGCGCAGCAAAGCAAACGCAAAATATTTTCTTCCGCAGTTTTTCGATTTTTTGGCACTTTTTATCCTTGTTTTCGCTCTTGCAAGACCGGTAACTCTTGAAAAAACGGTGACTCCGCCGGTTGAAGGCAAGGACATAATGATCGCGCTCGATGTTTCCGGTTCTATGGAAGCTCTTGATTTCCAGCCGAAGAACAGGATCACGGCGGCAAAAAATATAATCGAAGAATTCGTCAAAGGGAGAAAAAGCGATAGATTGGGGCTTGTTTTCTTTGCGAAAGAGAGCTTTCTGCAGATCCCGCTCACGACAGATTATGACATATTCAACGAACTTCTTGCAAGAGTTACAACAGGCGTGATCGAAGACGGAACGGCTATCGGAAACGGTCTCGGACTTGCTTTGTCACGGCTCGAAAGCAGCAAGGCGAAAAGCAAAGTGATAATTCTTCTTACCGACGGCGACAACAATTCGGGAAACATCAGCCCCGAAACTGCGGCAAATCTCGCAGCCGAACAAGGGGTAAAAATTTATTCGATCCTCATCGGCACGAACGGTTTGGTTCCTTTCCCGGCAGGCAAGGACTTTTTCGGGCGTGACACTTTCCAGAAAGTGCAGATGAAGGTAAATCCTGAACTTTTAAAAAATATTTCGGATAAATCGGGCGGCAAATTTTATCAGTCGATTTCGACCGAAGAACTTGAAAAGGCGTTCAAGGACATTGACGAGCTTGAAAAAAGCCCGATCCCGGCAAGAAAACTCAAAATTTACAACGAATACGCTCCCGATTTCATAATCCTTGCAATGATCTTTATTCTTCTTGCACGAATTTTTGCAATTATATTCAAGGTTTATCCGGAGGTGGAAAGATGAGGTTCTATGACTGGAGAATTCTTCTTTCTGCCGTCGTGTGGATCCCGCTTCTTGTTTTCTGGATCGTTTATTGCACGAAAAAACGCAATGATTTCAAAAAGTTCTTTGCAAAATCCCAGCTGAAGAAAGCTGTGGTTGCAGGAAGCAGGAACCTTGTCCTGAAACGGATCCTTATGTTTACGGCTCTTTCGCTTTTCACAGTTGCGGCAGCGCGGCCGATGACAGGAGGAGAAGAGATAAACACAAATTCCACAGGCATCGATATCGCCGTTGTTTTCGATGTAAGCCTCAGCATGTTCGCAGAGGACGAGAACGGTCCGCGTTTCGAAAAAGGAAAAATGATGCTCATCGATGTTCTGAACTCGCTCGGAGGCGACCGCGTCGCGATAATTCCTTTTGCCGGCGCAGCTTTCCTGCAACTGCCGCTCACAGACGACTACGAAACACTGCAAACTGTCGTTTCTGTGCTCGAACCGGGAATGATCGAGCGTCAGGGGACTGCGCTCGGAACGGCGATGGAACTTGCCGCCGACACTTTGAAATCATCGCCTGAAACTTCGGATAAAATGATAATCATAATTTCGGACGGCGAAGATCCGTCGCTTGATTTCGGCAAAATGAAGGAGCTGGTCGAAAAAGAGAATATCCACCTGGCACTGCTTCCACTCGGAACTGAGGACGGAGCCCCTGTGAAAATCGGCGACAGTTATCTGAAAGATAAAAGAAATCAGACAGTTATTTCAAAAATCGATAAAGGTTTCTTTGACAAGTGCATCTCGGTTTTGGGTGCAGTCGAAATCAAAAAAGGGGACACTCTGAGTTCTTACATCAAAAATTTCAAAAAGAGTTCGCGCGGCGAAAGCAGGATCCTCAACATCTACAAGGAACGGTTCCAGATCCCGCTTCTTTTCGGAATAATCGTCTTTTTTGTCTACTATCTTCTCTCTTTTGCGGGACGGGGAGGCAAACATGAAAAATAGAACATTCGTTCTTTTACTTTTAACTTTTATGTCATTGTTTTTATTGGCTTTTTCTCCTTTTGAAAAAGAAGCTCCCGAAAGCCGCGAAGGGAGAAAAAAATATGCCGTCGGCGAGATGGCAGAAGCAGAAAAAGAATTCGACAAGGCGTCGAAACGGCTTGAGAACAACGCTGAAGCATATTACGACTTGGGAAACGCGCTCCAAAGCCAGCAGAAATTCGAAGAGGCTTTAAGCGCATATCAGAAGTCGCTTGAAACCGGAAAAACTACCGAAAATCTCCGCTCGAAAATATTCCACAACATGGGAAACTCCTTTGCAGGACTCGGAAAATATCAGGATGCCGAAAAATTCTACATGAAGTCGCTCGAAGAGGAACCGAGCAAAGAATCTGCCGAAAATCTTGAAATCGTGCGCAGGATCATCGCGCAGCAGAAAGAGCAGGAAGAACAGCAGAAACAGCAGCAGCAAAACCAGGACAAACAGGAAAATCAGGATCAGCAGGATCAAGAGAATCAGGAGCAGAATCAGGAAGAAAAGGAAAAACAGGACGAAAAAGAACAGAATGAAAATCCTGATGATGAACAAAAAGATGAACAAAATCAAGAGTCTGCTGAACAAAATGATGAAAATAACGAAGGAAACGATGACGAGCAGAATTCCGATATGAACGACGAAGACAGCGAAACTCAGGACGAGGAAAACCAGAGCTCGGCTGCAGAAGCCGAGGAGCAGGACGACGAGCAGCAAAACGACGACAAACCGAAGGAAAGCTCCGTTCTGAAGCAGTTCAAACAGCGGAAAAATTTGCAAATATCTCCTTTCATGCTAAAGAAGGAACAAAAGTCGGATAGTGATCAGACTTGGTGATTTTTGAGGGAAAATTGAGTGATTTTATTATAAAAAAATTGGTTTTTACGGCATTGATTTTGTTGCCGTTTTTCGCTTTTTCACAAACGATAACTCTTTCTGCTGACAGCGAAATAGTTCAGACAGACGCTCTTTTCGGCTTCGTTCTCACGGCGGAAGGCTCTTTCGATTCGATCGAAGAACCCGATTTTGCCAATTTCACAGTCGAAAACCGCTCGCAGTCACAGTCAAATTCGATCAGCATAATCAATGGAAAGTTCGAGAAAAAAAGCTCGATCACTTATTCTTATGCTTTGAGAGCCAACAAAGCGGGTGTTTTCGAGATCGGTCCCGCATCACTCAAAGCGAAAGGCAAAACGATAAAGTCGAACAAAGTTACTATTACGGTAACAGGGCAGGGCGGCGGCAGTGCGCAGGCAAATTCAAACAGCGCCCAGAATACGCCTCAAAACGAAGAAAAACCTGATGCAACAAATGAAAATTACTATGAAAAACGCGCAAGCTCGCTGATGTCACCTTTAAGTGAATGGGAAAAGAAAACGCCTGATTATTTTATCAGAACCGTCATAAATCCGGCGAACGATCTTTATGCCGGCGAGCCGCTGAGTGTCAGCTACTACCTTTTTGTAAAACCGAATTCGATAAGCGACGTCAATTTCTACAAACTTCCGGTTTTTGAGAACTGCTGGAAAGACGAAAAGGCGGAAACACGCCTTAATTTCAAGAGGATAAGCATTGACGGCAAGGTTTATGACTATGCGCCGATAAAAACTTACATTCTGATTCCCGACGGAACCACTGATTTTATCGAAGGAACCCAGATGATAATGGATGTCATCACAGGATCCTTTTTCTCGACAAGAAAAGCGACGATTTCTTCTGTCGGCGTTAAAGTTCCGCTTAAGCCGATGCCTGAAAAAGAGATGCACAAAAACGGCGTTTTCGGCGATTTCGCTGTTTCGGCAGATAAGGAAAATCTTGTGCTTGACAAAGACAATATGCTGGAAACACTTACTTTTTCAATCAGAGGCTGCGGAAACTTCCAGGATGCGGAAATAGCGCTTGAAAGCAATCCGAATCTCAAAATATTCTCTCCTGAAATAACTTCTTCGGTTTCGGTGACTCCCAAAGGCTACTGCGGAACGAAAACCTACAAGTTTATGGTCAAAGGTCTGAAAAAAGGGGAAACTTCGATAAAAGTTAAGGGGTTCGAGTTTTTCAGCCGCGAAAACGGCTGGCGCGATCCCGGTTTTGCCGAAATCAGAGTGAATGTCAAAGAAACAAGCGGTGCCGAAGAGAACTCCGCAGAGGAAAAAGAAGCCGTTTCTTTTGAGCTTCTGAAGGAACTTCCGGCAAATGTCAAAAAGTATGAGATCAGTCCTCTGACCGAAAAAACATGGTTCAGGATTCTTCTTGCAATTCCGTTTTTTATGGTTTTTGTCTCGTTTTTCATCTGGATTTCGAAAAATCTTATGGCGAAACGTGCCGGTTCAAGGAGTGCCAGAATGGAAAAATGGAACGGAAAAATCAGAAATTCCAAAGACTGCACCGAACTTCTGAACAATTTTTATGATGCGCTCGACGAACTCTACAACATAAAAATCAAAGGAGAGAGAATAAATATGATGAAGCATAAATATGAAGGAAAAATCGATAAAATAACTGATTTTATCAGGAAAATCGAGCAGCTTTCATATTCCGGAATGTCAGAAATCGATATTTCGTCCTTGAAAGACGAAGCGATCAAACTTCTGGATCCGAGAGGAATGAAAAAATGATGAAAAAAATAATTTTAACTCTCATACTTCTTTTTTCTGCTGCGCTTTTTGCCGAAGACGGATTTTCGCTTTACATAAAAAAGGATTATTCGAGCGCGTACAACGCTTTTTACTCGAAATTTGCTGAAAACAACAGTGATCCGCTTTATTCCTACAACCTTGGCGTAACTTCGGAAGCTTTGGGCAGAAAAGGGGAAGCACTTTATTTTTACTTGCAATCTCTCCAGAATGCCCCCGATTTTCCGGAAGCGAAAAACAATCTCGACATCGTGGCGAAAGATCTGGAAATTTCGATCCCGAAAGCTCTGACGACTCCTGTTTTTGCGGTCGACGCCCTTCTTGTCGTTTTCTTTATCTCGCTTTATGCATTCGCCGCAATACTTTCGATCCTCTGCTTTAAAAGCGACTGGCGGCTTAAAATCATGCTTCTTCCGGTTTTCCTCGTCATGTGTGTCAGTGCATCGCTCTATTACTTGAATTACAACGAAAATCTTAAGGAAAACTGGGCGGTTGCTGTAAAAGGTGAAGTACTCAGAAGCGGCCCGGACTCGTCGCTCAAAGAAATAGGAAAAATCAAGGAAGGAGAGATAATAAACGTCGTTTCGTCAAGCGGCTCATGGTACAAGGTAAAAGGTTTTCAGGACAATGTCGAAGGCTGGGTCGAACTCGGCTCGATCCGCGCAGTCAAGAGAGGAACTTTATGATGAAAAAAATATTTTTTGCACTTCTTTTTACCGCACTTTCCGCTATCCTTTTTTCGTGCAGCAAGACTCCGGTGATACGAAGCACCGAATCCGACGCTGACAAAATCTATCAGGAAGGTTTGTTCTATCTCGAAAAAGGCGACCTGACCAATGCGGAAAACCGTTTTATGAAAGTCATTTCTGATTTCAGCTACAGTAAATATGAACCTGATGCGAATGTCGCGCTTGGAAAAACCTACTACAAAAAAGAAGAATATATGTCGGCGATAACTGTTTTCGAAACATTTCTGAAGCGTCATCCGAACCACGAATTGTCGCCGGAAGCCCTTTTGTATAAAGGAAACAGCTATCTGGCGCAGAAACCCTCAAGTTTTTTTCTTCTTCCCAATCCGGCCGAAAAGGACATCGCTGTCGTCGAAACAGCTGTATCGGTCTACAGAGAGTTTTTAGAGAAATATCCGGAAGACAAAAACCGGGTCGAATGTGAGAAAAAACTGGAAGAAGCGGAAGCTATTTTAATTGAGAAAGATCTTAGGATCGCTGAATTTTACGCAAAGAAAAAGAAATGTGCCGGAGTTTTCCTGAGATTGCAGCATATATCAGACAACTTCAAAGTGACGACAGAAAAAAATCAGCAGCGGATAGAGAAACTCAATGAAAAGTGCCCGCAGAAATCCAAAGAAGAATATTTTAAAATAGAAACTGAAGAAAAAGTCGAAGAATCTGAATATAAAACGGAAAAAGACGAAAACAATGAATAAAAACAGTGTTTTGGTGTTAAAAAAAGCGTTGCTTGCCCTGTTTCTGTTCTTTTTCACAGCCTGCTCCATGCCTGACGATGAAAAAGCGGCTGTTATGAAAATTCTTGAAATAAGGGAATCTCTTGTGAACAGCGGCAAAACGAACAAACTTGCGGTAATTCTCACTGACGATTTCCAGAACAAAAAGGAGTATCTTGATCAGGAAAAATACCGTAATTTTTATTTCACGGAATACGACCGCACAATGAATTCGGTCGATTTTATTTCTTATAATCCGTTGACTAAAAACGCAGAAACGCTGATAAATTTTGATCTTTCCTTTAAAAATCCGCAGGATGTGGCGGCGACTGTGCTGCTTGGAAAATATGAAAAAGTCATGCTTAAAAAAGAGCCAGTCGGTTGGAAAATATCAAAAATAGAAGAGGTTAAAGAGAGCGGCAAAAAGGTGGAACCTCAGCTTGTACACGACATTTTTTATCCTCTCGATACAAGAAAAACTGCTATTTCAAACAATGATTACGAGCTTTTTGAAACGGCGATCCATCCGGATTTTGCCGAAAGAGAGACTCTTCTTTCCGATTTCAAGAAAAACGCAGAAGTTTTTTCTGAAATAAATTACAATCTCAAGGGCAGGCAGCTTTTGTCCGTCTCGCCAGACAGAAATAATGCAGAGGTTATCCAGTATTTTGACCTTTTTTTTAAGACAAAGGAAGGAAATCTTTCTGAAAAACTGGAAAACCGTAAAGAAATCATTTCTCTGAAAAAAACCGCCGAAGGAACTTGGAAAATAATCAGCGGGCTTAGATGATCTCTTCTCGCATTTTATTAAAATTTGAGTATAATAATGCGCTTTTGTTTTTATGATAAAGCGGCTCTTTTGACAACTGTTTGATTTTACAGGAGAATTTTATGAGCAGTGAAAAGGTTAGAACAAGATTCGCTCCGAGTCCGACCGGATACATGCACGTCGGAAACTTGAGGACGGCTCTTTACGCATGGCTTATTGCGAGAAAAAATCACGGAACATTCGTTCTCAGGATCGAAGATACCGACCAGGAAAGGAAGATCGAAGGGGCGGTCGATCTGATTTATCGCACTTTGGAAGAAACCGGTCTTGACCACGACGAAGGTCCGGACGTAGGCGGTGACTACGGTCCGTACGTCCAGAGCGAGAGAATGGCTGCCGGAATATATATGAAATATGCAGAAGAGCTTATTGAAAAAGGATATGCTTACCGCTGTTTCTGTACGAAAGAGCGTCTTGACGACCTTCGCAAACACTGCGAGGAAAACCACGAGCAGACAAAATACGACAGACACTGCCTCAGCCTTTCGAAAGAGGAGATCCAGAGAAATCTCGACGCCGGAATCCCTTATGTCATCAGGCAGAAAATGCCCGATTCGGGAACGACTTCATTCCACGATGAAGTTTACGGAAACATTGAAGTCGAAAATTCGACAATGGATGATCTTATCTTAATAAAATCAGACGGTTATCCGACTTACAACTTCGCAAACGTAGTCGATGATCATCTTATGGGAATCACTCATGTTGTCCGCGGAAGCGAATATCTGATTTCAACCCCGAAATACAACCTGCTTTACGATGCTTTCGGCTGGGAAAAACCGCACTATGTCCATGTTTCGCCCGTTATGAGGGACGCGCAGCGCAAACTTTCGAAGCGTGACGGAGACGCGAGCTATGCCGATTTTATCAACAAAGGCTGCCTCAAGGACGCGCTTCTGAATTATGTCGCGCTTCTAGGCTGGAACCCCGGAAACGACCGCGAGATATTCACTCTGCCTGAACTTATCGAGGCTTTTGACATCAGCGGAATAGGCAAATCACCCGCTATTTTCGACGAAGTAAAACTCAGATGGCTCAACAGCGAATACATCCGCGCGATGTCGCAGGACGAATTTTTGAAACACGCGATGCCCTTCATCAAACAGGCTGTAAAGCGTGACGATGTCAACTTCGACGTTATCGCGGCAGGTCTTCACAAGAGGACGGAATACTTCAGCGACGTGATCCCGCAGCTTGATTTTGTCGATAAACTGCCTGAATACTCGGCAGATCTCTACATCAACAAAAAGATGAAGACCGACAAGGAAAATTCGCTTCAGGCACTCCTTCTGCTTAAACCCGAACTTGAAAAATTCGAGGAGTGGGATCACGAAAAACTTTACTACAAAGTTGTCGATATCGCTGAAAAAGCGGGAATCAACAAAAAAGTTCTTCTGTGGTCGATGCGTGTAGCACTCAGCGGAAAAGAGCTTACTCCCGGCGGCGGAAGCGACATCGCTGCGATAATCGGCAAAGAGGATTCACTCAAAAGGATCGACAAAGGAATAGAGCTTCTTCAAAAAGAACAATAAATCACTATCTATAGCTCAACTAAAACAGGTCAGATTTTTTCTATCGTGATTTTTACTGTCGCGTGATAGATGAAAAACGCAACAATGTTTGTTGTGGATATCGCCGCGAAAATTCCTGTCACTTCTCCGATCTTGCCTCCGATCCAGACTGCCGGGATAAGCATGAGGATCGTTCTCATGAAGTTTAGCATAGTAGAGCGGACCGGTTTCTGAAGACCGTTGATGACGTTGATGCACATGATCGATGCGCCGATCGCCGGGAACGACAGCCCGATTATCAGCATGTAGTTCATAATATGGTGCAGAACGACTGGGTCTTCGGTGAAAAGCGCCGCGATATTCCTGCGGAAGAAAAGGAAGATAATGAGCATGAAAGTTCCCCAGAAAAGGGCGAAAAGTTCCGAGATTTTGAGCGCCGACTTGACTCTGTCGATTTTCGATGCGCCGTAATTCTGCCCGGTAAAGGGGAGTAGAACGCTTGAAAGCGAGAAAACACCTACGAGAAGTAGTGAATCTATTTTTATTCCGGCTCCGAGCGATGCGACTGCTTCGTCACCGTAGCCTGCCGTGATCCTTGTGACGATAGCGTTGGAAATCGGCATCAGCATGAGCGAAAGCGATGTCGGGATACCGAGGATCAGGACTTTTTTCCACGAATTGAGAATTATCGGAAGTTTCAGCTCCGAAAAGTCGAACATTTTCATCCTGAAGTGCATGAAACTTACGACCAGTGCCGCGCTTACGAATTTTGCGATCATCGTTGCGAGAGCGGCGCCTTCGATCCCCATCCGCGGGAAGATCCAGACTCCGAAAATGAGAAGCGGGTCAAGGATTATGTTGATTATGACGACCGTAAGCATGATTAGTCCTGGCGTTTTTGTGTCTCCGGTCGCCCTTATCGCGTTGTCGATGACCATCGGAACGGCTCCGACCGGCATTCCGCAGCAGCATATCCTCATGTATCTGAGAACAAGTTCAAGCGTTTCGCCCTTTGCTCCGAGCGCGCTGAAAATCGGCCTTATCGTGAGCAGTCCCGCGATGCCGAAAAAAGTTCCCAGGCAGATTATCAGCAAAAGGCTGTCGGTCGAGATCCGCTTTACTTCGTGATGGTTTTTCTGTCCGATGGCCCGCGAAATAACGGCGCTTGTGCCGAGACCGATGCCGAAAAGGAAGTTATTGACGAGCATAACAACCGGAAAAGTGTAGCTCATCGCCGCGAGTTCAAGAGTTCCCAGCTGCGAGACAAAGTATGTGTCGGTCAGGTTGAATGCGGTCATCGCTACATGCCCGATGAGCATCCCCATAGCCATGTATAAAAGGATTTTCGGAATAGAGCCTTCGGTAATATTTTTTTTCATATAGTCTCCGACACAAAAAGCCGGCGAAGTTAGCACGGAAAACCGGAAATCGCAAATTTATAGTTCACATATTATTTTGCAAAAGTATGGAATAGAGTCCGGCAAAATTTGAAAAATAGTGGCATTATGTTATTTTGCCGTGATTTTTTTGTTAATTGGAGTTGAAAATGAAAAATTGTTTTAAAATCGTTCCGGTTTTTTTGTTTTGTATGGTTCTTTTTATGGCTGTTTCCTGCGGTAACTCTGAAAAGAAACCGGATCCGCTTGAAATCACTCACAAAATCCTGCTTGAAACAAGCGAAGGAAACATCACTTTGGGGCTTTACGGCAACGGAATGCCGGGCACTGTCGCCAATTTCGTCGGCTATGTCGAGCGCGGTTTTTACAACGGGCTCATTTTCCACAGGGTCGTTAAAGGTTTCGTCATCCAAGGCGGCGGACTCGATGAAAATCTGAATGAAAAAGAACCCAATCCGCCGATAAAATTAGAAATGCCGCCGAGTGCCGAAGTCAAGGATGAAAACGGCAAGGTCACAGGGAGAAAACTTCTGATTTCTCACGACAAATATACTCTTGCAATGGCAAGAAGACGCGATCCTGACAGCGCTGCAAGCCAGTTTTACATCACTCTTGAAGCCACCCACAACCTCGACCCGAACCCCAACACGGCACAGCCCAACGGCTACGCTCCTTTCGGAAAAGTCCTTGAAGGTTTTGAAGTCGTAGACAAAATCGGCGCGAAACCTGTCACCACGAAAAATATGTATCAGGGTGTCCCGGTTGAAAATGTCAAAATAATTAAGATGAGCGTTATTGCAAAACCTCAGCCAAAAGAGGAGAAAAAATAATGAAATTCGAAGTTTACCGCGAAGTGCAGTTTTCTTCGGCGCACCGGCTAAGAAACTACCACGGAAAATGCGAAAACCTGCACGGCCACAACTGGCGCGTAAGACTTTTCGTGACGAGGGCCGAGCTCGACGCGACCGGTTTCGTCATGGATTTCAAGGTCCTTAATGCGGTTTTGAATGAGATCATGGAGATCCTTGACCATAAGGACTTGAATTCACTTAAAGAATTCGAAACCGTAAATCCGACTGCCGAAAATATTGCAACCCTTATTTTTAAACTGGCAGAAGAAAAAATTTCCGCAATAGACAGCGCAGTCAAAGTTTCAAAAGTCTGCGTCTGGGAAAGCGACAAATCGTGTGCAATAGTCGAGGCGTAAAGTGAATTTGAGACAGAATGCGGCTGCAGTGATCGAGAACAGCGAAGGGCTGATTCTTGCATGCGAAAGGCGCAATATCAAAGGGGCGTGGCAGCTTCCTCAGGGCGGGATCGACGACGGCGAGAGCGCGGAAGAGGCAGTTTTGCGCGAAGTCCGGGAAGAGACGGGAATAGAGAGTAAATTCCTCAAAATCGTGGCAAAATCGTCGAAAGTCTCGTATCTTTTCCCGCATACTGTGAGCTGGCAGTCGAACAAAGGGAAATACGACGGGCAGGAACAGGTCTATTTTCGTATAAAAATAGCCGATTCAGGCTGGAAACTGGCTGAAAATACAGAAGAATTCGTCTCTTTCGAGTGGATCACAAAAAAAGAGATGATAAACCGTATCGTTCCTTTTAAAAAGGGTTGTTATGTGAAAGCTTTCACTGAACTTTTCGGAGAAAATTATGAAAACTGAAAAAATAGAGAAACTTCTTGAAGTCATGCGGACTCTCCGCGGTGAGAACGGCTGTCCGTGGGATAAGGAGCAGACGATCCAGTCTCTTAGACCTTACATAATTGAAGAGGCATTTGAGACAGTCGAAGCACTTGACGAGTTCGATAGATCAAATCCAGACACACTTGCAGAACTCAAAAAAGAGCTCGGCGATCTTCTTCTTCAGGTCGTTTTTGTCTCGCAGATCGCAAGCGAAGAGGGGCTTTTCTGCTTCGAGGATGTTGCGGAAGCGATTACGGCAAAACTCATAACGCGCCATCCGCATGTTTTCGGCGACGCGAAGGTTAAAGACAGTGCAGAAGTTCTCACAAACTGGAATTTAATTAAGAAAAATAAGGAAAGCCGCAAGCATCTCCTTGACGGGATTCCGAAATCTATGCCTTCCGTACTTATTTCGCAAAGATACACATCGCGTGCAGCTTCAGTCGGATTTGACTGGAACAACGCCGAAGACACCATGAAAAAAGTGGAAGAAGAGAAAGGGGAACTTGCCGAAGCCGTTGCAGAAGGAAACAGAGACCACATCGAGGAAGAGTTCGGCGACCTGATGTTCGCACTTGTCAATTACGGCAGAAAGCTGGGGCTCGACAGCGAAAAGGCTCTCAAACGGTGCGCAGCCAAGTTCAAAGCGCGTTTCGACGAGATGGAAAACATCGATCCGACCTTTGTCGAAGGGGGAAAACCGCTTGACGAGCTTGAGGAGCTCTGGCAGAAAGCAAAGAAAAATCTTGGAGATTAATCCGATATTTACAGGCTTGTAGAGATGTTTCGAAATGTCTCTGTATTTGATAAAGGAGGAAAAATGAAGTTTCCGGCTTTGATTTCTGTTTTATTCATCTGTTTGTTTTTTGCGGCGTGTTCGTCTGATGAAAACGAGGCGGAGCATGATATTCCGGCTTCTTCCGATGACGATGTGATCAGTCATGATGAAGATTTCCCGGAAAATGATGAAGATACGCTTATGACTGATGAAGAAGAAGTAAATCTGGACGAGGATGAAGATTCAGCTCAGACTGATGAAGAACCGGCGGAAACAGATGATGATTCGGAAAGCGTTACCGACCTTTCTGCGGCTGAAACGGCAAACTGCTACATTCTCAAAGCAGCAGGAAAATATAGTTTTGACGCTACCGTGCGCGGAAATGGCAAAATGGTAAAAGATGTTGATTTTGTTGAAGAAAAACTTGATCCTGTGAGCGTGGAACTTGTCTGGCAGAGCGATAAAAATGGTATTGTTGATTCGCTTGAACTTAAAAGCGGGCGGATCTATTTCAACTCAAACGGGAAAAGGGGAAACGCTCTGATCGCGGCACTTGACGAAGCCGGAAAGATGATCTGGAGTTGGCACATCTGGTTTCCGGGAGATGAGATTCAAGAGCTTAAAACTTCCGGCGGCACTTTTGTGATGGACCGCAATCTCGGCGCGACCTCTCTTGATTCTGGTTCTCCTGAAAGTCACGGACTGCTTTATCAGTGGGGAAGAAAGGACCCGTTCCCGGCTTCTCCTGTCGTTTCGGGCGGAACGACATCGACCATGCCTGTTCCTGTTTACGATTCTGAGGGAAACGAAGTCGCTATTCTGGCTTCATCAAGGGAAAACGGCGAAAACAACACGCTGGAATATGCGGTTTCCCATCCGACCACGGTTTTGAGCAACAACTCACAGTATTCAGACTGCCGCGACTGGCTGCGAAAAGAGTTTTCAAATCCGGCACTCTGGGGCGGAGTTGAGGGTGAAAAGAGCCTTTTTGACCCGTGTCCTGCCGGGTACAGGGTTCCCGAACTCGGAACTTTCGACTTTTTCACATCAAGCGGCGGATACGAGACCGATATTGCCGGATTTTCAGTTTACGACATCGATTCAGACGGCATAACCGACGAAAATGACTACAAAAACGGCTGGTATATCATGCTTGATCCTTCAACTGGTTCATACTCTTATTTTCCGGCGGCTGCGCGCTATGACGGCTCTTATGCGATGCTGATGGGAAGTAAAGCAGGGCTGTGGGGCAGCTACTGGTATGCCGCTTCCGCCGATGATGCTGAAGATTCTTTTGTTCCGTGCGGCGCTTACGCACTTGCATTCCAGTTCGGAGACCAGGTCTCAGCCTCTCCGAAAGCGGTGGGAGGACGCGCCGACGCTTATTCTGTCAGGTGTGTGAGGGAATAATTTTGTGAGGTAAGATATGTTTTCAAAATTGATCGTAGCTGTTAATGTAATTTTTTTGGTGATCCTGCTTGTCACCGGCGTGCTGGCTGTAAAATCGTGGAGAGACAAGGTCGGGTTTGAGGATTCTCTCTCCCAGGCGCAGCTCAGGATAAACGACCTTGAAGAGAAAATGCGCCATTCGGAGCATGCAACGCTTCATTTCGGAAAACTCCACAATATTCTGGAACTCGGCCTGGTAAATGTCGAGATCTCAGGGACGAAATTCATCAAAGAGCCGCTTCAGGAGAGCATTCAGAAAACATTTTTTCCGTGGAGCGACAATTACCGCGATTACTATGTCGAAGTCGCTACATACTCGTTCGAAGCCACATACAGCGTCGATCTGAAGGATGTTTTTATCAAGGAAGATCCTGAAAAAGTTGTTGTTTACGGTCTCAAAGTCATAGGTCCGAAGCGGACAAACGAAAAATGGAAAACCGAATACACCACGATAATCCGTTATCCCGCCAAAAAGATCAGAGATGCACGCGGCAGAAAAATAGAAGTTCTCGATGAATCGAAGTATGAGGATGTGAAGGCGAAATACCGCAAAGAAGGCTACGAGCAGTTTACGCAGCTCAGCAACAAGGCGAAAGAGGATTTCTTCAACAACTGCGACCACGGACACGAAGTCGGGTATGTCACCAAAATCGTGCTCGAAAACGCTGAAGGTTTCTTCAAAAGTCTATTTGCCCTCCCGGATTCAAAGAAAAAAGTCGAGTTCGATTACGGCAACAAACCTGATTCAAGTGCTATAAATTTCAAAGAATTGAAGATCCAGTTAGGGAAATAGAGGCGCCATGGTATGACGTCTCTACAGGATGCGGGGTCGATAAGGTTAGAAGCAAAGATTTTTTCTCATTTTCATTTGAAACTGAACTCCGTTTGTGCTATTTTGCCGCGGTTTTGCGTTGTTCGCGATATTTGAGGCGGTTTCGTGCGTAAATATATTTTCTTCTTTCTTTGTTTTATCTTTGTTTCGGCTCTCTCAGCCGACATTTCGAAGGAGTTCGATTTCCTGCACAGCGCATCGTTTTCATTCAAAAACAGCATTCCTTACATCCGCGTTCTTGTGAAAAGTTACGAAAACGGCACAACTATTGAAAATATAAACAGTTTTGAGTGCGGTGAGAAGGAAATAAACGCTAAATCGCTGACTTTTTCGGTGAGAAATTTCACTCCGGCTGTTGTTAAATACAGGATCGCATTTCAGGAACTTGCACAGAACGAACTTAAAACACATGCGGAAAAATCGAAACTTTGGAGCCTTAAAACCGGAATGGAGACCGAGGTTTTTGTCCACGGTGCGATATTTTCAATAAATAAATCAACCATTGACAACCGCGAATACTTTATCGTTTCAAAAGAGCTTTTCGAAAAATCGAAAGCTGAAGAATTGCTCAATAAATTCAGGGAGATGTTCCCTGATTACAGCATTGTTTCGATTCCGGTTCACGAAGCGAACGCAAAATCTGAAATAAAGGTCGAAACCGATGACGGCAAGAAATATAACTGCCGGAATTTATTGCTGATCCATCCGAAATCCGGTTTTATGGCCGGCGGGGATGTCTATCCTGACGGCAGAAATTATTATCTTGCTCCTTCCGCGGTGTCGAAATCGGAACTAGTGATCGAAGATTCAGTCGAAAACATTCTTGAGCGCATACTTCCCGGCGAAATGTTTCTTTCGGCTCCGCTGGAAACCCTCAAAGCTCAGGCTGTCGCGGCGAGGACTGACATTTTCATGCAGCTCGGGAAGCGTCATGTCTCGGAAATCTGGCACATCTGCAGTGAAGTTCACTGCCAGAAAGTGATCTGGAACAGCAAAATCGACAAAAAATTCGTGCAGGCAGTGAAAGAAACGGAAGGAGAGGTCCTGCTTTTCAACGGAACGCATGTGGCGAGAGCGCCTTACTGTTCGAGTGCGGGCGGCAGGACGGAAGACATCCGAAATGTCTGGTTTACCGCCGAAAAGCCTTATCTGACCGGCGTCTGGGACGGTGATGAACCGCTTGATTTAGACCTTTCAAAAGAAGAAGACCTCAAAAAATTCCTTGAAAGCGATTACGGCGAAGACAATCTGAAAATGAACAAAAGACACCGCTGGAAAGTAGAGTTTCCGCAGGAAAAAATCGACGAGCTTTTAAATTCACGCAAAAAAATCGGAAAACTCAAAGAAATCAAGGCTTTGCAGCGCGGAGTCTCCGGCAGGATCTACAAAATAGAGTTTGTCGGAACATCAGGGAAATTCACGATTTACGGAGAACTTAATATTAGAAAATTATTGGATAATTTATACAGCTCGGCATTCCTTGCGCACAAAGACGGCGACACATGGGTTTTTGAAGGAGCGGGCTGGGGACACGGAGTCGGAATGAGCCAGATGGGAGCTGTTTCACTCGGTAAAAAAGGGCGCGACTTCCGCTTTATTCTGAAGAGATACTATCCGAAAACTGATATATCAAAAATTTATTGAGAGGTGAAAAATGAGTGAAAACAAAAAAGTTATGCTGATGATCCTCGACGGGTTCGGGATCAGGGAAAACAGTGATTTCAACGCGGTAAAAACGGCAAAAACGCCGAATATAGACAAGCTTCTGGCTTCTTCGCCGAAGTGTCAGCTCTCTGCAAGCGGACTTGACGTCGGACTTCCGAAAGGACAGATGGGAAACAGCGAAGTCGGACACACGAATATCGGTGCCGGAAGAGTCGTTTATCAGGATCTCACCAGGATCGACAAAGCGATAGAAGACGGCAGTTTCTTTGAAAATCCCGTGTTAAAGGAGACTGTTAAAGAACTCAAGATCCACGGCGGAACGCTTCATCTCATGGGCTTGGTTTCCCCAGGCGGAGTCCACAGCTCGATGGATCACCTTTACGCTTTGCTTGAATTCGGCAAAAGAAACAAACTCGAAGTCGTCGTCCACTGCTTCCTTGACGGCCGCGACACGCCGCCTCAGAGCGCGATAAACTATGTGAAAGAGCTCGATGAAAAAATGAAAAAAGAAGGACTCGGCGAGATCGCAACTGTTATGGGCAGATTCTACGCGATGGACCGCGACAACCGCTGGGAAAGGGTAGAGCAGGCTTACGACGCACTCACGCTGGGATTAGGACTGCGTGCCGAAACTCCGGTTGATGCGATCCTCAATTCCTACGCAAGAGGCGAATACGACGAGTTCGTCCGTCCGACGATAATTATGAACGACTGCGGTTTCCCGAAAGGGGTCATGCGCGACGAGGACGCAGTTATTTTCTTCAATTTCAGGGCAGACAGAGCACGCGAGATCTCGATGGCGCTCAACTTTGATGACTTCAACGGATTTATGAGAAAACAGCGCGTCAGCTTCAGCCAGTATGCGACTATGACGCAGTACCGTGCCGATTTCCCGTTCCCGGTACTTTTTGAACATGAAGAACTCAAAAACATTCTCGGCGAAGTCGTTTCAAAGGCAGGAAAGACGCAACTCAGGATCGCCGAAACCGAGAAATATGCCCATGTCACATTCTTTTTCAACGGCGGAAAAGAGACTGTTTTCGAGGGTGAGGAGAGGATCCTTGTTCCTTCGCCTAAAGTCCAGACTTATGACCTCAAACCCGAGATGAGCGCTTACGAGGTAACTGAACAACTTCTTGAAAATATTGAAAAATTTGATTTGGTTATACTCAATTTCGCAAACCCGGACATGGTAGGCCACACCGGCGTAATGGAAGCGGCAGTCAAAGCGATCGAGGCGATCGACGAATGTGTCGGAAAGATCATGGCGAAAGTCGAAAAAGAGGGTAGAGTGCTCATCCTCACGGCAGATCACGGCAACAGCGAGCAGATGTTCGACGAAACGACGAAAGCTCCGCACACAGCTCACACCACAAACCCTGTTCCGTTCGCGATCTACAACTATAAAAATGTCGATTTGCGCAACGGGATCCTTGCCGACATAGCGCCGACGATACTCAAAATAATGGGGCTTGAAATTCCGTCTGAAATGACGGGGAAGGAACTCTTCTGATCTGATTTAATCCGAAAACTTACATACAGAAACCGTCTTGACAGGTCTGTCCGTTATCACAGTCCGTTTCTGTTTCACAAGGCTCTCCGATATACGCACAAGATCCGCCATCGCAGATGTAGCCGGGGTCGCACTCGTCGCTGCTTTCGCAGTCAAAATCATCGCCGTCTGACATGCAGGTGTATGTGTCTAAATCGCAGTAGTAGGAAGAGTATCCTAAATCAGCGCAATCGTCGTCGTATACACACTCTTTTTCAGAACATACTAAATAATCTGGGTCGCAGTAGTAGTAACATTCTTCTCCTTCTTCCACATCTGAGCAGCAGTCGTCATCGATCTCGCATTCAATCGGGTCGTAATCGTCAAGAGTGTCCCACTTCAAAGCCGGCAGCTCGTAGCATTTTCCGTTTTCTACATCGCCCCATTCCTTATTAGTATCGCTTCCTTTCATATCGATTTCGTAAAAGAGGATCGAAGTGGTCTGCGCTTTGGAACCGTCAGTGTCTTCGTTGACATCATCGAAAGAGATGGAGCCTTTCTTCGCGAAATATGTTTTGTCGGAGTGCCATGTTGCGTCAATATCGCCGTAGAGGAAGAAGCACGGTTTGTTCTCACAGTCGTTCGGGTCTGAATTTTCAAAGGAGACTGTCTTGCCGATGAGTTCGACAATGCTTTTGTCAAAATAAAGTTCCGCAGTGAAAACGGGTATGGTGTCGTCATCGTATTCTTCAGTGTCATAAAGCCAGAAATCGAGTTCATAATCACCGTAAGGCATAGAGTCGAATGATTTGAAAGTGATTTTCTCACATTTGCTGCCTTCATCCTGGCTGCCGGTATCGGTGTCGGTATCCGTATCGGTATCGATATCCGTATCGGTGTCGGTGTCAGCGTGGGTGTCGGTATCGGCATCCTGAGTGTCGGTGTCGGTTTGTCCTGAATCGGTTTTGTCGCCAGTGTCGGAATCGTCGCCTGAATCGGTGTCTACTACGTCAGTGTCTGTGTCTGTGTCGGTCTTGTCTTCGCCGTTAGGTGTTACTTTTTTCTTGCCGCCGCAGGAAACAAGAAAAACCATTGATAAAACCACCATTGAAATCACAAAAAACTTTTTCATAAGAACCTCCCAAAAAAAGTTTGAATGAATAGAACGGAAAATTATAAGAAGTCAGGATTTTTTTTCAAGAGTACTGACGTTGACATTCTTATCCGTTTTGCAAGCTGAGCAGTTACGGCAGTCAGAACCCATGCCGCATCCGCAGTCGCCGCGCATACGTTTTCTGATGATATTTACCAGGGCAAATACGAACATTGCCAGAAGCACTATTGAGATAATTATCGTAGCCAGCATGCGACCTCCTACATTCCGAGTGCGATCCCGATGAGATATACGGCAAGCGAGCACAGCCATGCGATAACGCACTGCCATACCACAACGCCGGCAGCCCATTTTGTGCCGAGTTCGCGCTTTACTGAGGCGATAGCCGCAACGCACGGGGTATAAAGCAGGCTGAATACGAGAAGGCTTGCCGCTGAGAGACTTGTCATCATCGTTTCAACTCCGCCCGCAAACAGAATTTCCAGAGTCGAGACTACACTTTCTTTTGCCATAAAGCCGCAAACGAGTGCAACAACGATCTGCCAGTCGCCAAGTCCTATCGGTTTCATGATTGGGGAAATCAGTTGCGCTACGGATGCGAGCATGCTCATCTCGGCATTCTCAACTAACTGCAGTTTCCAGTTGAAACTTTGCAGGAACCACACGACGATCGTCGCGACAAAAATCACCGTAAACGCTCTCTGCAGGAAGTCTTTCGCCTTTTCCCACAAAAGCTGGGCGGTGTTTCTTGCACCGGGCATACGGTAGTTCGGAAGTTCCATGACGAAAGGAACCGCTTCGCCTTTAAAAAGTGTTCCTTTGTAGAGAAGCGCGATGAGTATTCCGACAAGAATTCCCAGAAGATAAAGGCCTGTCATGATGAGGCCGCCGCGCTTCGGGAAAAACGCACTCACAAAAAAGGCATATATCGGTAGTTTTGCCGTGCAGCTCATGAAAGGAGTGAGGAGGATCGTCATTTTTCTGTCTCGTTCGCTCGGAAGCGTTCTGGTTGACATGACGGCGGGAACAGAGCAGCCGAAGCCGACTAAAAGCGGAACTATGCTTCTGCCCGAAAGTCCTATTTTCCTCAGCAGTTTATCCATGAAAAACGCGACTCGCGCGATGTATCCTGAATCTTCGAGCATCGAAAGAAAGAAAAAGAGCGTAACTATTATCGGCAGGAAGGAAAGCACGCTTCCGACACCCGCAAAAATACCGTCGATGATAAGTCCGTGAAGCACTTCGTTAACGCCGGCAGCAGCCAGACCGGCATCGGTCACTTTTGTAAGCCAGTCGATCCCAGTTTCCAGAAGTTCCTGCAGCCATGCGCCGATCACATTGAAAGTCAGGTAGAAAATCGCCCCCATTATCGCGATGAAGCAGGGGATCGCCGTCCATTTTCCCGTCAGTATTTTGTCGATTTCCTGACTTCTCGTTCTCTCTTTGCTTTCGTGCGGCTTTTTGACGGTTAGGGAACAGAGCCTGTAGATGAATGAAAAACGCATGTCAGCTATTGCCGCGCTCCTGTCTAAACCGCGCTCGCTTTCCATCTGCAGTATGATGTGCTCCAGAGTCTCTTTTTCGTTCATGTCAAGGTCGAGTTTGTGCAGGATTTGTTTGTCGTCCTCAAGAAGTTTTGTCGCTGCGAACCGCACCGGAACACCGGCTTTTTCGGCATGGTCTTCAATTAAGTGGATCGTTCCGTGGAGCGCGCGGTGGACTGCGCCGCCGTTATCGTCTTTTCCGCAGAAATCCTGACGCAGCGGGCTTTCCTGAAATTTTGCAACGTGAACGGCGTGGGAGACAAGTTCTTCGATACCCTGACCTTTTTTCGCCGAGATCGGAACGACAGGAACGCCGAGCAGCGATTCCATTTTGTTAACATCTATCGAACCGCCGTTTGCCGTAACTTCGTCCATCATGTTGAGCGCGACGACGAGCGGAATGTTCAGTTCCAGAAGCTGCATCGTCAGGTACAGGTTTCTTTCAATGTTCGTTGCATCCACGATGTTTATTATCGCATGCGGCTTTTCGTTCAGGACGAAATCACGCGAAATCAGCTCTTCGGAAGAGTAGGGCGACATCGAATAAATGCCGGGCAGATCGGTGATCAGAGTATCGGCATGTCCTTTGATCGCTCCAGATTTTCTGTCGACAGTAACGCCGGGGAAGTTCCCGACATGCTGATTGGATCCGGTAAGGCGGTTGAAAAGCGTGGTTTTTCCGCAGTTCTGGTTCCCGACAAGCGCAAATGTTAGAACTGTGCCGTCAGGAAGCGGATTTTCGCTGTTTTTGTCGTGGAATTTTCCGCTTTCGCCAAGTCCAGGGTGCTCCGTTGCGATCGATTCTTCGGTTGCAGAGCTTTGCCGAAGTGCAGTATCAGCAGCATCCGTCTCGGTTACTTCGATCTGCTGTGCATCTGCAACACGCAAAGTCAGTTCGTAGCCGTGCAACCTGAATTCCATCGGGTCGCCGAGAGGCGCGTATTTAACGAATGTGATCTCCGCACCCGGAATTATTCCCATATCAAGAAAATGCTGACGGAGCTCGCCGTTGCCACCAAGCTGTTTGACCTGAACGGTCTCTCCGATCTTTATTTCGCGCAATGTTTTCATATTTTATGCCTTAACTAACAAACTTTCATATTAAAAGAACTCAATCAAATTAGTTTTGAGGATAATTGTTAGCAAAGACTAATAGTCAAGGAAAAATTGAAAAAATCTAAGGGATATTTATGAAATTGCCCTATAATCACTAATTTTTTCCAGTTCAAGTAGCGCAGTTTTGTTTTTGATTCCGCCGCCGTATCCGGTGAGTTTTCCGTCTGCGCCGATGACACGGTGACACGGGATTATGATGCAGAGCGGGTTCCAGCCGAGAGCTCCGCCGACTGCCTGCGCCGACATTTTCGCGATTCCGCGGCGGCTTGCGATTCTTTGCGCGATTTCACCGTAAGTCATTGTTTTTCCAAAAGGAATCTTGGATGTTTCTTCCAAAATTTCTTTTCTGAAAGGGGAGGGGAAGTCAATTTTATATTCCGGTAACCAATTTGGCTGACGGCCGCTGAAATATATATCGAGCCAGCGGCAGGTTTCGGTGAAAACAGGCAGATCATCTGTCTCATCGAATTCGGTTTTGCATTGTTCGAACCTTAGTCCGGTGAGAAACTTGCCGTCAGATTCCATCACGATGTCGTCGAAACCATCCGGCGTAATGTATTTTGATTTGAAAGTCATCGTTAACCTGCTCGTTTGTTGTTTGAGCAGGGAATATTAGATCGGGATGGATGAATGGCAAGTTTTTGCGGGAGGGCCGCCCGCGCTCTGGAAAATCCTTATTTATTTTCTTCTTCCCAGAGGAAATTGAATGCGCCGCTGAGTGCGAGAGTGATTGCGTGGGTGTTCAATGATTCGGAAACGGTTTCGTTCTTTTCGCCGTATTTGTGGAAGGTTGTTTTGTTGAAATCATAATCCAGTTCGATTCCGGCGTAGTCGCAGAAGTTGTAGATTATTGCGATGTTAACGCCGAGATTCGAATTGTCCTTGCTGACGATGTTTTCTCCGTAGAAAGGAGCCTTGAAGTATGAAACTCTCGCCATCATGTCGACATCCCAGAGTGTCGCGTAAGGCATTGCGAAGAGTCCCCATGAAGTCAATGCAGAATCAGCGTCTTTCACGCCGTCGGAAATGAGTTTGCCTTTTTCGAAATCTGGGTTGTAGAGTGCGCGGTGGGCAAGGCCGAACTCAGCTTTGAAGCCGACAGAGATGTTGTCGTTTACATTGTAGCCGAGATCTGCGCCGATAGCCATGAGGACATTGTTCTTGTCCTGGTCAAGATTTTCGCCGTTTTTATAAAGAAGCGATTCTTCGCCTTCTTCATCCGCAACAGTCTGGTAAACATCGAAACCGTAGTTTCTGTAAGCCTTGCCGAAAACGAGCGAAGCCGCTGCGGTCGCGAAAAAATCACCAGTTTTGTTGAAGCGGACATCTACACCGAATGCCGGAGCGCGGAAGAGATTTTCCTCGCCGTCAAGAACGGTTTCGTTTCCGCCGTTGAAGGTGAAAAGAGTGATCGCAAGGTCGGATTCCTTCGAAAAAATGAGCTCAACGCCGAGCGAAACGCCGAGATCGTTGAAAGCTCCGCCGAAAAAGTCTTCTTTTATCGCCGAATTTGCGAAAGCGACTTCATGGTCGTAACCGTTTTCGATTCCGAAAGGCATCGAGAAAAGGCCCGCTTCAAGGTTTACATCGAGCCCGAAAGTTCCTGCTGAGTTCCTGAAAGAGGGGTGCTGCATTCTGAAAGAAACGTTTTTGATGACATCGAGCGTCATTTTGCCTTCGTCATCGACCGAGCCGAAATCGACAACTGCGCGGCCGTTGAACATCCTGTCGCCGCCCTGGAAGTCAAGGATCAGGTTGTCAAGACCGATTTCATAGCTTTCTTCCTTGTTTACATCGCCGTCTTCGATGTTGATCCCGGCAGAAACGCCGCCGAAAACAGTCGCATTGAAGTAGGGTTTACGCTCGAAAGCGAGTTTGTTTTCCTCTTCTTCTTCTGCCTCGGCAGCTTCTCCTTCAGCCGGAGTTTCGGCAGCCTCTACTGTTGATTCTTTTGTTTTGTCGTTTGCAGGAATTTCATCCTCTGCATAGAGTGAAAAAGATACTGCGCAGCAAATTGTCGCTGCAAAAAGGAAATTACGCATAAAAACCTCCAACAAATTGAAATTGTTAAAAAAAACAAACAAAAATAAAACTTCAAACTAATTTCACAATAAAGAATTAAGTTTTTAAAGAGCAATTAAATTAGCAAGTGCTAACATAGTTGGAATTTTTTGTTTGTCAACAGAAAAAAATTATTTTTTTGCTCTTGACGTTCAGAATCTGAATCCGAGCGAGGTGAACATTCCGCCTTTGGTCGGTGATACCGATAAACTGCTCAGTTTGATCTTATGATTTTGATTTGGAACGGGTTTTTTTGTTGCTGTAAAAATTATTCCTCCGAGAAGGAATGTGCCGCCGATTACACCCATTG
>DBYC01000022.1 GCA_002310035.1 bacterium UBP6_UBA1196 | reverse complement strand
TTTGATAATACTTACGAGATTCCATTTTCTAAGACCCCTGATTTAAAGAACAAAATTAATACTTATCGCGCAAGAATTCGACCTCTGGAAGATTTTATGGAGATGTGTGACTAATGCCGCGCAGCTCATTCCTGTAACAGTGTATTGTTTCATAAGGACTCCATTCTCAAGTCAAAATCCTTGTGGCCGGCCGGTCTGATGCAAGACGCTGATTTCAGATTTTTCAGCGCATCCGGATTGTTTGCGGTAATCACTCCGAGAGTCGGACAGTTTTTCATTTTCAGACATTCTCCGCAGCTCACGAAACCCTTTTCCGAAGCGCATTTGCGGACAGCGCAGAGATTTTCGCAGTAGAAGGTTTTGATCCCTTCGGCGCGGCATCCTGTGCAGTTGATGTGCTCGGGAAGAATTGTGGCGTGATTCAGTTCGCTCCAGAGTTTTGCCGTTTTCTCACGCAATGAATCATCGTTGTTTTTTGTCGCGATATATGCGTCGCACTTTTCGCAGTCAAGGCCGCAGTAACCGATCATGGATTTTTCCTCTCTTTAAACATCTTCATCATTTCGTTGGTTAAGCTGATACTGTCCGGCTGCAGCTCGATCTCATCGCGTTTGAGCCACTGCGCGA
This sequence comes from bacterium UBP6_UBA1196, assembly GCA_002310035.1. Taxonomy (GTDB): domain Bacteria; phylum UBP6; class UBA1177; order UBA1177; family UBA1177; genus UBA1177. Next base: position 2,134 of record DBYC01000022.1, on the reverse strand, counting down.
ACTTCAGTTCGTTTTCGTCAAGGCGGATCTCGTCATCGCCCATAGCTTCGCAGAAAAAACCGACTAAAATATCCTGCGCGATCCCCCACGGCTGCGATTTGTAGTAGCTGATGTTTGTGACCTTTATGCCGGTTTCTTCCATCACTTCGCGGGCCACGGTCTGCTCCAGAGTTTCGCCGATCTCCGTAAAACCTGCGACAAGCGCGTTGTGGTTATAACCGTTGCGATACCTCGTGACCAAAAGAGAATCGCCTTTCGTGACTGCCACGATGACTGCCGGATTTATGCGCGGATATATTGTGTTTCCGCATTTTTTGCAGACTAAAGCGCGTTCGGTTTCGGAAAAGGAAAGTTCTGCCGCGCATCTTCCGCAAAAATGGTTGTCCGTGTACCAGCGCCACAAGTGATATGCCGTGAATGCGACAAGAAGATCAGCATTTCCGCAGTTTCCGCGCAGCTCACGCAAGCCCTGATAGCTAAAGCATGCGAGCGAAATTTCATCCTGGGTGACGGCAAGAAAATAGCGTTTTTCATCCACGGAAAAGAGATAAATTATTTTTTCTGTTGCCGGCGGATTTTTTGCAGACGGAAAAAAAAGACGCCTGCCTTCCGCTTTGATGAGGATTTCGCCGTTTTTGTTGAAATACAGAATAAAATCAGTCGCTTGAGGCTTTAGACTTTTAAAAGCGATATCGAATTTACTTGGATCTATGTCCTGGATCATGATTTTATCCTCAAAAAATCAAAATGCTGGATATTATAACAGAAATCTTTCTGATTGGAATGTTTCCCGGCGGCTTGTGTGCAGAACTAATTTGTTCCGTAATGAAAATAAACGATTGAAAACATTTGATTTTATGATATAAACGGCGGTTTTTTTAAGGAGTTGCNNNNCTATAGCAGCACCTGTTGATGTATGAAGAGAGGAGTATCAGATGAACAAAAAGCTTAAAAGGGACTGTGTTCCGCTTACCAGGTCGCAGATCGGTCTTTACATGGACTGGTCCAAAAACCCGTCGTCAACAAAATATAATGTGCCGACGCTCTGCCGTCTTCCGCAGGGGACTGATAAGGTGCGTTTCATCGATGCGGTCAAAACCGTTGTGTCGCACCATCCTGCGATTTTCGCCGTGTGCCGCACTGTTCAGGGTGTTCCGTCGATGGTTTACCGCAATCAGGAGATAGCTTTTGAAGAGAAAACTGCCGACACGATCGAAGCTGGAACAAAAGGTTTGTGCAGACCTTTTGACCTTGAGAACGGGCCGCTTTTCCGTTTCATCTACCTCAGCACGAAAGAGGGCGACGCGTTTTTCTTCGATATCCACCACATTGTTATGGACGGTGCTTCCCACAATATTTTTATTCCGCAGATAGCCGCGGTTTACGGCGGAGAAAAGTGCAGCGATGAAGAACCGACGTTTTTCGATATAGCTTTTGACGAAGCCGCAAAAGATGATCCTGAAAGAATGCAGCGTTTCCGCGACATGCTTGCGACTAAACTTGACGGCCTTGAATGCGACTCGCGCCCGATTTCTGATGTCGTCGCAGGGGACGGCGAAGACAAAATGGGAGCAGTTCTTCTTTCGGCTGACGAAAACGGTCTTACTGATGCTGTCGATTCATACATCAAAGCAAACAAACTCACCGAAAACGCTCTTTTCCAGGCCGCTTTCGGATATACTCTGGCAAAATTCAACGGAGCAAAGGAGAGCGTCTACACGACGGCGTTCCACGGCCGCACAAAATCAGCCTCAACAGCTGTCGGAATGTTTGTCCGCACACTGCCTATGCACTGCACATTCGATGAAAACGCAGCTCCTGCAGAACTCATAAAAACGATGTCAGACTTCTTCTACGAAATGAAGCAGAACGACTGCGTGCCCTTTGCCGAGATCGCGGCAAACTACGGAATTTCGACCGATGTCACTTTCGTTTACCACTCGGACCTCTTCAAACCTATTCCCTTCGGAGGTTCGGCGATAGAGATCGAACACCTGAACGACATGGATCCGATAGCCGATATCGAGTTTCTCGTTATGAAAAAAAGCGGTTCTTTCCAGTTCAAGGCAAAATACAGAAAGTCCTGCTACACCGAAGCTTTCATGCAGAGTTTCACAAGAACATACATCAGCGT
>DBYC01000020.1 GCA_002310035.1 bacterium UBP6_UBA1196 | reverse complement strand
TCAGGCAGTTATCAGCCTGGAACAGGAACAGCAACGATGGATGAGATCGATTTCGAGATCTACAGTGCAACGACGACCGGTGTATATGATCTCACGGAAGGTTACAACGCTTCCTATAGTTCATGTGCTCAGTGCATCATTGTTTACGAAGACATCGTCTACGACAACGAAGGTTATGTTGACAGCGTCGGAAAATACTTCTATCCGGCAAGCGGCACAATGACCGTAAATTCATTCTCTTACGATTCAGGCTCTCTGAACATCACACTTGACAATGTAAAACTCATTCAGGTCACAAGAGAATACGATTCGGAAACCGACAGATTCAAATCAGAACCGGTTCCAAACGGCAGCTGCCTTATCATTCAGAACACGACGATCAATATTTAAGCGCGCCTTCACGTTACGTCGTCACGTCGTTTCGTCGTTACGACGATAAGGCGTGCAGAAGGCGCATCAATAAAAAAGATTATTCAGCTTTTGGATTTTCGACTTTTCCGATGAAAAGAACTGATCCGGTTCTGTCGTCGCGGATCACGAATACGAACGGACGTGTTGCGTAGAAGCCGGAAGGCATTGCGTTTTCGCCGACTTCAACGGATGTTACTGCCGCAGCCTCGGTTCCTTCCTCGTTTACTTCGACAAATGTTTTGTGGTAAATATCGGAAATAAAAGGAGCGTGAGGTTCTCCGGCGATATTCATAAGCGCGCCATCAACAAAAGCCTTTTCCATGCCGAGTTCCTTGAAGACATCGACGAGCGATTTTTCATATTTGAATTTGAACTTCGGAAGCTGAACCGTGAATTTGCGTTCTGTAAGCTGCGAGAAATAATTTTCAAGTCCGTCAGCAGCGATTTTTGCGATAAAATCATCGATATTTGTTTTGTTGTCCATGTTGGGAACTATGCCGTAAAAAGCAAAAACATCGCGTCCGTAAGGGATCCTGACGACGGAATATCCGTTTTCGTCGCCCCAGTCTGACGAATAGCTGTAAAACTTCGGTTCTTCCTGATCGTACCCAAAAGCCATGTAGTCCGCTTTGCCTTCACTTCCGTCGGAAAGCATGAAACCGCCTTCATAAGTGCTCTCTTTGTCGAAAGAAGTCGTCCATGCAGCCTTGAAATAGATCGCGTTGATGAGATACATAACGGCATTCGGCCCGATTTTTTCTATGATTTTATCGATTTTTTCATGAGTTTTTTCGGAAACCCACGAATTTATCTTTCCGACAGTAGCTTCATCCTGGAAATCTTCGGTGAAGAAAGCCGCGTCATAGAATTTGGTGAGGACATCAACAAAATCCTGCTTTACATCTGGTTTGAACTCGTCATCCATCCAGACAGAATCTGCAATTTCAAGCACAAGATCCTTGTCAGCTTCGACCAGGCTTGCGATAAGCTGCGAGAACTGCTCGTTCACATCGGAAAGTTCCATTTTGCCGAAACCGAGAACATCTTTCATTTCGTCAAGGTTTTCGCCCGATGCGCCGTTTGTTACCATAGCCATCGCAATAGAAATCGAAAGCGGGGAAATCATCATGTTTTTGCCAGCCTCTGCAGCCGCAAGTTTGCTGAACATCTTCATTCCGAGATCATTGTTCGCCTTGACAACATCATCGGAGACTTTTTCAGCATGCTCGTCAGCCTTTTTGTATTTTGTTTCCCAGCTGCCGCCTTCTTCGGTATCGCCGGTATCGGGTTCGCTGTCACCGGTATCAGCCGTAGTGTCACCGGTGTCTGCTCCGGTGTTGCCAGTGTCCTCGCCGCTATCGCCGGTGTCGGCTGAAGTGTCGCCGGTATCCGCGGAAGAATCACCTGTATCGGCCGAAGTGTCACCTGTATCGGTGTTGTCGTTGTCTTTTGATCCGCCGCACGACGCAAAGAAAATCATCGCTAACACAGCGAAAATAGTCATGATTTTTTTCATTTTGACCTCCATGATTTATTCAGCCTTAGGATTCTCGACTTTTCCTATGAAAAGGATAGAGCCGGTTCTGTCGTCGCGGATCACGAATACGAACGGACGGTCTGCATAGAATCCGCCGGGTATCGCGCTGTCACTGTATTCGACGGATGTGACTGCCGCAGCTTCCGTTCCGGCTTCGTTGACTTCAATGAAAGTCTTATGTTTGATGTCCGAAATTATAGGATCGTGCGGGTCTTCGGCTATGTTGTTGAAAGGTCCGCCTGCTTCAAACGCCTTTTCCATGCCGAGTTCCTTGAAAATTTCGACAAGCGATTTTTCGTATTTGAATTTGAACTTCGGCAGTTTCATCGGGAAATCGCTCATCGGGGTAATAAGCGAGTAATAGTGTTCAAAGCCTTCTTTAGCGATTTTTGCGATAAATTCGTCGATTTTTGTTTTGTTGTCATAGTTCGGAACTATGCCGTAGAATGCGAAAACACCGCGTCCGTAGGGGAGTCTGATCATCGCAAAACCGTCTTTTTCGCCCCAGTCCGAATAGTATGCAAGGAATTCCGGGACATCTTCTTCCTCTGTGAATTGCATGAAGTCTGCGGTCGATTCAGTTCCGTCAGAGAGAGTGAATGTTCCCTCATAGGTGTTTTCTTCGTTGAAAGCGGTCGTCCACGCAGCTTTGAAATAGATCGCGTTGATGAGATACATAACGACATCTTCGCCGATCTCCTCGACGATTTTGTCGATTTTGCCGTTTGTTTTCTCTGAAACCCATGCGTTGATGTTTTCAACAGTGAAACCTTCCGCAAAAATTTCGGCATCGTAGAAATCCCTGAGAACATCGGTGAAAGCCGCTTTGACATCAAGCGAGAAATCTTCGCGCATCCAGACCGAGTTTGCGATCGAAAGTGCGAGGTCTTTGTCAGCTGCGACAAGGCTTGCGATAAGGTGCATGAACTGCTCGTTGACATTCTGAAGTTCCATTTCGCCGAAACCGAGGACTTCTTTCATTTCGTCAAGGTTTTCGCCCGACGCGCCGTTTGTGCTCATTGCCATCGCGATAGAGATCGAAAGCGGGGAGATCATCATGTTTTTGCCAGCCTCAGCTGCCGCAAGTTTAGTGAACATCTTCATTCCGAGGTCGTTGTTGGCTTTTACGACGTTTTCGGAGACTTTTTTTGCGTGCTCGTCAGCCTTTTTATATTTGGCTTCCCAGCTGCCGCCTTCTCCTGTATCTCCAGTGTCGGGTCCGCTGTCACCGCTATCGGCCGTGGTGTCGCCTGTGTCGGGTTCACTGTCGCCCGTATCTGCCGTGGTATCACCTGTGTCGGCTCCGGTGTCGCCCGTATCTGCTCCGGTGTCGCCGGTGTCAGTCGGATCGGTCTGGGTATCACCTGTGTCTACCGTTGTGTCGCCTGTGTCGGTTTTGTCATCATCTTTCGAGTCACCGCCGCACGAAACGACAAAGAAAACCATCGCCAAGATCGCGAAAACTGCCATGATCTTTTTCATTTTGACCTCCGTCAAAAAGTTATTAATTGAAACTCCACTCGGTTCCGTTCGGTGTATCCTGAATGGAAATTCCTTTTTCAAGAAGTTCTTCGCGCATTTTGTCGGCCATTTCGAAGTTTTTCTCGGCGCGGTAAGCCTTTCTTTTGTTTATGATCTCTTCGATCTCGTCTTTCGAAATACCGTAGCGCACAATCTGTATCTCTTTGATTTCATTTGTTATTTCGTCAGGATCTCTGAGAAGGACTCCCATGACGCCGCCTACTTCCCTGATCGCTTCCGCAAAGCCGGCGCATTCGTCCGGAGTCGGTCTCGTCTTTTTGGAAACAAGGACTTCGTTCAGATGCTTGAAGAGGTTGAAAAGTGCCGCAACAACTCTTGCGCTGTTGAAGTCGTCATCCATTGCCTCTTTAAATTCGTTAATAAATTCAACCGCCTTTTCATTTCTGACCGGTTTTGCAGCCTTTGCCGCGAACTGGTTCAAAGTTTTCAGAGTGTTGTAGAAGTAGCAGATTTTCTTTTCGGTATCTTTCAGATTCGCCATCGAGAAGTCGATCGGCGTGCGGTAATGGGTAGAGAGCATGAAGTAGCGCAGAACTTCGGGGTGATACTGCTTGAGCGCGTCTTCTACCGTGATGAAGTTGTGGAGCGATTTGCTCATTTTTTCACCTTCGACCGTGAGGAAACCGTTGTGGACCCAGTATTTCGCGAAAGGTTTGCCTGTCGCGCATTCAGCCTGGGCGATCTCGTTTTCGTGGTGCGGGAAAATGAGGTCTCTGCCGCCTGCGTGGATGTCGAAAGATTCTCCCAGATACTTCGTGCTCATCGCGCTGCATTCGATGTGCCAGCCCGGTCTTCCTTCGCCCCACGGGCTCTCCCACTTGGGTTCGCCCGGCTTTGAAGCTTTCCAGAGGGCGAAATCAAGCGGATTCTGCTTGCTTTCTTCAACATCAAAACGGGTGCCGCTTATCATTTCATCAAGTTTTCTGCCGCTCAGTTTGCCATAGCCTTTGAACTTTTCGACTGCGAAATAGACGCTGCCGTCGGATGTCGCATAGGCAAAACCTTTGTCGACAAGTTTCTGGACCATCGAAATTATTTCGGGAATATGCATCGTAGCCTTGGGTTCGACGTCAGGTCTTGCAAGGCCGAGAGCGTCCATTGCTTTGTAGAAAGCGTCGATATTTTCTTCTGTGAGAGCGCGGAAATCTATTCCTCTTTCGTTTGCACGGGCAATGATCTTGTCATCGATATCGGTGAAATTTCTGACATAAGTTACTGAATATCCTGAATATTTCAGATAATTTACGATAAGGTCGATCGCGACTTCCTTCCTCGCGTGGCCGATGTGCGGCTTGTCGTAAACCGTCATGCCGCATGCATAAAGGCCGACGTTTTTGCCGTTCAAAGGAACGAAATCTTCTTTTTTCTCACTCATCGAGTTGTAAATCCTAAGCATTTTTCTCTCCATTAAAGTTCCTAAAAACAAAATATTATACGCAAAACATATTTTTGTTCAAAAAAACTTCTGATCGCTCCTAAAAACTTTTTTTAGAAAATCCTTCCATTATAATCTGACGGTTTTGATTTGTTTGTATCCCGAATCGTTCCCTCGCCACACAGGAGAGGGAATAAAAGGGTGAGGTCAAAGAGGTGTGAGGTAATTTTCAGGAGGAATAAAATGAAAAAAATTACGGCTGAAATTTTTGTTTTGAAGGATGGTGAAGGAAAACTTATCAATGATATCGACACCGATATGATTTTCCACAACAAGTATCTTTCGATCGTCGACATCAACCTGATGGGACAGTACGCGCTCGACAACCTTGAAGGCTACAAGGATTTTTCAAAAAAAGTAAAGCCAGGAATGATCGTCGTCGCAGGTGAAAACTTCGGTGCAGGCAGTAGCCGTCAGCAGGCGGTCGACTGCTTTATTTCCCTGAATCTGCAGGGTGTTGCAGCAAAATCTTTCGGCGCGATATACAAAAGAAACATCATAAACACCGGTTTCCCGATGATCGAGATCCTCGATATTGCCGATGATGCGCTTGAAACCGGCAAAACTCTCGATTTTGATATCGAATCTGGTGAAATTATTGATAACGGCAAAGTAGCAGGTCACTTCAAAAAATTCTCGACAGTACAAAAGGACATCATTGAAAAGAAAGGTCTTCTCAACTGCATTTAAAGAAGCATTTATTTGGAGAGAAACAAATGAAGAAATTTTTCGTTGTTTTCGCGCTTTTCTGCGCAATGGTTTTGATGATTTCGTGCGGCGGAGACTCGAAAAGCGAAAATCAGAATGATGAGCCCGACACTGGCGAGACCGCAACAGACGAAGATTCCGAGCCGGCAGACACCGGATCTGACAGCGGTGATTCGGATACTGACGATGCCGATACAACGTCTGACGAAGGGGATTCTCAGTCAGACGATGATACAGACAGCGTACCAGAGCTGACAGAAGCTGAAAAATGCGGTGCGGCAGGCGGAACTTGGAATGCAGCCGAGGAAACATGCACCAAAACCACAGAGTGCACCGGCAAGCCTGAAAATGCAGAGTGGAACGGCGCTTCCTCCTACGAGCAGACCTACACCGACGGCGCATGGAGTGCTGAAATCCCGGCGGAATACGACACCGAAGAAGGTGTCTGCCACTACAAATGTGCAAGAGACCGTGTTTGGGATCACCAGGGTTGTGCCAAACTTCCGCCATGCGGCGAATACAGCTCTATACTGTGCTATGATTCGGAAAACGATCTGATTTGGTCCGGCTTAGATGATAGCAAGACCTGGGAGGAGGCTGAAGATCATTGTGAACACTACTCGGATGAGATATTAGGCGACGACTGGAGACTGCCTACAATCAGCGAACTCAGGACACTCATCCAGAATTGTCCGGCCACGCAGATGCCGCCGATGGATGGAATCGACAGCTGCGGTGTCAGAGAAGACAGCGGCGTTACCTGCCTGGCAGAGAGTTGTCAAGATGCAAATTGTTATTCATGTCCTGATGATTACAATGTCGAATACAGCAAATTCGGAGATAGATATTGCCTTTGGTCTTCTTCGCTTCGGCCTGATGATTCGAATTACGCGTGGCTTGTGGGATTCGATTACGGAGCTGGTGTCTCTTTCCGCGATATAAACAACTACTGTGATGTCCGTTGTGTTGTCAAGTAGGTTTTTGCACATTCCTTCGTAGAGACGCCATAATATGACGTCTCTGCAATGCAGAGATTGTTTCGGGAGGAAAAAATGACAGAAAAAACGAAAATAAATCCGAGAAAGGCAGGAATAATCCTGCATCCGACTTCGCTTCCAGGAAATTACGGAACTGGTGATTTCGGCGCTGCGGCATATAGTTTCGTCGATTTTATGGCTGAATCGGGAATAAGGATCTGGCAGATCCTGCCGCTTACACCGACCGGTGCCGACGGCTGCCCGTATAATTCGTTCAGCGCGTTTGCCGGAAACGAGATTTTAATCGACCTGGACTCGCTTTTTGAGGAAAATCTTCTTGAAAAAACGGCTATTATGCCTGTTTTCGATAACTTCAGAGTCGATTATCCGAAAGTTATTGAGTTTAAATCGAAAGCTCTGGACGAAGCGGCTGAAAATTTTTACAAAGTCCGTGAAAATTATCCGGAATTCACTGCTTTTGTCGAAGAAAACTCCTCATGGCTGCGGGATTTCGCACTTTTCAGGGTTTTGACGAAAAATTTTGAAGGAAAATCGTGGAAATTCTGGCCGGCTGAATTCAGAAATCACGATGAAAAAGCCTTGAAAGAATTTGAAAAAGCGCATGAGAAAGAGCTTTTCCGCCACTTTTTCGCACAGTGGCTCTTCTTTTCGCAGTGGAAAAAACTCAAAAACTATGCGAATGAAAAAGATATCGAAATCATGGGCGATATTCCGATTTTTCTCTCTTTCGACAGCGCCGATGTCTGGGCAAACCAGCATATTTTCAAGATGAATGACGCCGTTATGTCGGAAGTCGCAGGCGTTCCGCCGGATTATTTCAGTGCCGACGGGCAGCTCTGGGGAAATCCGCTTTACGACTGGGATGTTCTCGAAAAAGAGGATTTTTCGTGGTGGATCGACCGTTTTCTCCATAATCTGAAACTTTATGATATTCTCAGACTCGACCATTTCAGAGGTTTCAGCGCATACTGGTCGGTTCCGGCAAGCGAGACGACTGCAAAAAACGGTCACTGGGAAAAAGGCCCGCGTGAAAAACTTTTTGAAACTCTCTTCAAAAAAGCAGGGAAGATTCCGATAGTCGCAGAAGATCTGGGCGATATAGACGCAGATGTAGTCAAACTTCGTGAAAACTGCGGATTCGCGGGAATGAAAGTTTTGCAATTCGCTTTTTACGAAGGGACTGACCACGAATTTCTGCCGCACAACTACACTACTACAAACTGCGTCTGCTACACCGGAACGCACGACAACGACACGACTGTCGGCTGGTTCTGGTCGCTTTCAGACGGAACGAAATCGTTTGTGACCCACTATTTAGGAAGCAACGGTGATGACATCCACTGGAAAATGATCAGACTTGCGATGTCTTCTATCGCCGAAAAAGCACTTTTCCCGCTTCAGGATGTCCTCGGCTGGGGCGGAGACTGCCGCTTCAATGTTCCCGGAACGACCGGACCGCAGAACTGGTCGTGGCGTTTCCAGAAAGATTCCCTTTCAAAATACCATTCCGATCTGCTTCGCGGCATAGTTGTCGCCTTCAACAGGGAAAATAAGAAGAATTAACATCTTTGAGATTACAAAACATGAAAAAAATCAGCAGTTATTTCTGTATTCCGGTTATTGTGTTTATGGCTCTCATCTGTACATCCTGCGAGCTTGAATACACGCCGATGAACAGTGATCCTTTCCGAGTGGCTCTTTCGCTGAGCCCGTTTGCCCTCAATCAGTTCGAGGACGGCTATTCATTTGTTGTCGGTGATAAAACAGCGACTACACCCGCCGAGCTGCAAGCCATCTACCGCGACCTCGGTTCGACCGAGATGTTCGTGCGAATCGCCACAAAACATACAAGGAAGACGGCGTCACTCTGGACAACACTGTCGACGGCAAGGAAGACGAAAACGCCAACGTCCATACATTCGATCAGGCGATAGAGCTCTGCAAGATCGCAGCCGGGCTGGATATTCCGATAAACCCCGAAATCATGGGGGCATACACCTACATGGATATGGACAAACAGCAGGAGCCGCGTTTCGAGGAATATCCTGAGATCTATGCTCTGCAGAACGGCAAAGAGTGGTCTGATCTTTCAGTTGACGAGGCCTGCACTGTGATGGAAGCTTACGGCACTTTTGTAGCGGAGGAACTTCTCGCTACCGGCTGCACGATAAACAACTGGAATCTCGGAAACGAGGCGAATTTCGGTTTTGCCGCTACCGGCAAGGGAATTTCCGATATCAAAAAATATACCGGTTCTGTATTTTCAGTATGGTGGCTCAAGGAAAATATCTGGAAAGACGAGGCGCGTGTGCTGGCAGCCACGAAAAAAGGAGTTCTGAGTGCATACGACAAATTAGGTATTGATTCGGCAAACGTAAAATTTTCGACTCATATCGCGACTGTAGTTTCCACTCCTAGAGCTACAGCCTCTTTCTTTAAAACGCTGGCGGAAAACGGTTACAAAGTTGACGTGGCGGGCATAAGCTACTATCCGAGTGCGTCTTCCATGGCGGTAGACAGATGGGACATGCTCACCAGAACGGTCGTGCGCATAAACCATGAGCTCAAAGTTCCTGTTTTTATTGCCGAATTCGCCTATCCGTCTGGCAAAATGGAAGGTCCGTTCGCAGGCTGGAACAAGAAGTTAAAGAACTACAAGCACAATCAGCACGGTCAGGCTGAAATTTATGCCGACGTGATCGAATGGGGCAGAGAATACGGCCTGGCCGGAATCCGCTATTGGGCTCCAGATTATGAAAAGTGGTATGCAATGTCAATGTTCGAGTTTGCCGACAAAAAAGGCACTGCAAAGGAAATTCTCCTGGACCACAAAGAACTGATCGGCGGATCAGATGAAACTGAAAACGAGGGAGAGTAACATGAAAAAGAAGATCATACTGGTTGTTATGCTCCTTTTCACAGTTGTTCCTGTGTTTGCGCAGACAGAAACTTCTCCGAAACTAATCGGCGTAAACGGCGGAATCGGTCTGCCTTTCACTTGCGCATGAAACCGCGTATTTAGAGCCATCGATCAGAGTTGGTTATAATTTCGGACGAAAGAGCAGTAAAAAGGAAAAATAAATCCTTCTTTATACGAAAAAACTTGAAAAAGCCCCCTTTTCAATCTATTATCCCGCGGAATCGTGCAGATTTTGCCATTCCGAAGTCGCGGAATCGTGCAGATTTGACATTTTTGATCTTTAGGAATCGTGCCGTCAGATTTTCTGTGCAGAAGCCAGTTCTCACAAACAGACGAATACAGACCAGAAAACGTGGAATTTTTGCTATTTTTTATAATAACTCTAAAATATTACGTTTTTGTTCCATTATTCGGTGGTTTGAAATGAAAAAATTTTTCCGTATTTTCAGGATATCGGCCGTGATCCTGGTTTTTGTCGCGGCTTTTTTTGTTCTTCACAAACCTGCGGAGCCAAAAACCGATGACTGCAGCCTTGACAAAGAGGCGGCAAAACAGATTTTCGGAACGGCTGAAACTTTTGAGAAAACTGGAGTTGAGTGTGTTTTCAATGTCTTTGATACCGCTAAAAACCAGCTCGGAAAAGTGCTTTACGCAAAGCCTGATGAAACAAGCATTGCCGGTTTCGGAGGGAATCTGAGAGTCGTTGTCGGCATTTCGCCGGACGGAAAAATCGCAGGGATCGAACTCGGTGAAAACTACGAATCAGTCGGTTTTATCGAGCGGGTGAGAGACGAAGGTTTTTTCAAAAAGTGGAACGGACTCAGCGTTGAAGAAGCGGCAAAAGCCGATGTCGACACGGTTAGCGGCGCAACGATGTCAACGAGAGCAATAAAATCGATGGTCGCGCTAAACCTTTCAAAATACAGCGGCATGGAAATCCCGGCAGATCAGCAGGATGCAACTCCGCTATGGCTTAAAATCGCGGTTTTCGTCATCCTTGCATATTCACTTTTTGCATTTTTCTTTCCGCAGAAAACGGCAAAATTCAGAACTTTCCAACTTGTTCTGCTTGTAGTGATCCTTGGTTTTATCGGCGGTTCAGCCCTTTCCTTCGAATCTTTCAAGAACTGGCTCATAAGCGGAAATATCGCCCTTGTTCCGCTTGTGATTCTGTGTCTGGCGCTTATTCTTCCGATAATTTTTGGCAGAAATTTTTACTGCAATTTTGTCTGTCCTTTTGGTGCAATGCAGGAATTTTTGGGAAAAATCCCGCTTCCGAAAAAGAGTTTTTCAGCAAAATTCATGAAAAAAGTGACAATTTTCAAAGTTATTCTGCTTGTTGCGATCTATGTTCTGATGATTTTCAAACTCGTTGAAGATCTCACTATTTTTGAACCTTTCAGCGCGTTCAAATTCGAAGTTGCTGCACTTCCATCGCTTATTATCGCTGCTGTTTTTCTCATAATTTCACTTTTCGTAAGCCGTCCGTGGTGCCGTTTTTTCTGCCCGACCGGAACACTTTTGAGCATTTTTGCTAAGAGAAATGGCGGAGAGATTTAGCCTAAATACGCTTTTTCTTGATTTAACTCTTTTAAAATGCAAATATTGCCCGATTTTGATTGTTGATTTTACTTTTAAGGAGAGTAAAGATGTTCAGAAGTTTTGACGAAATGATTGATTTTGTTAAGAAAATGGAAAAGAAGCAGGTCGTTGCGGTCGTCGGTGCGGACAAACCGGTCGCAGTTGAAGCGGCGATCGATATGGTCACCGAAAACCTGGCGATCCCTGTACTTTTCGGAAACGAAGAAAAGATAAAACATTTGATAGAAGGCACTGTTCTCGATGGCAAAGTCGAGATAGTTCCGTGTGCAGACAATGTTGAAAGCTGCTCGAAAGCTGCCGATTATGCGGCTGACGGCAGAGTCAACATCCTTCTCAAAGGAAGCGTCGAAACGGCTCAGATCATGAAAGCCGTTTTCAGAAAAGAGAACGGTCTCAAGGCGGCTGCGGTCGTCAGCGACATTCTGATGTACGAAGATCCGCTTTCAAAAGGCGAGAACAAGCGTCTCGTCGGCATCATGGACGGTGGCATAATCCCGCTTCCCACGCTTGAGCAGAAGATAGAAATGACCCGCGGCGCGGTCCAGGTTTTCCACAAACTCGGCTTCGAAAAACCGAGAGTCGCATACATTTCGGCGATCGAAACGGTTTCTCCGAGGATCCAGTCGACTGTCGACGCGGCAGAGATCCAGAGAATGAAGGCTGAAGGTGAGCTCGACGACATCAACGCTTATCTTGAAGGACCATATGCTATCGACAACGTAATTTCGGAATACGCAGCAAAGGTCAAAGGGATCAACTCAGTCATGGCTGGATGCGCAGACATCCTCATTTTCCCGAACATCGAAAGCGGAAACGTTCTCGGCAAACTCGTCCACTACTGGGGCGGCGCTCAGACAGGCCATGTCATTGTCGGAGCGAAGGTTCCGGTTCTTCTGAGCTCGCGTGCAGATGACGCAAGGGCGAAAATCAATTCGCTCGTTCTCGGGATCACTGTAAACGCTCACAGCTAGGCCATGACTGAACAGCACGAAGTCAAATATCCGGTAACGATCGCTTTGAAAGTGGTCATGCACTCAAAAGATGAAGCCGGAAAAAACGTTTCCGACCTCATGGAGATCCTCAAAAATATCGGGATCCCTCTGCGCGGTGCAGTCTCGGAAAACAAAAGTTCAGCCGGAAAATACACTTCCTACACGATTCCCGTCTATATCGAAACGAAAGAGAAGATGCATGCGCTTTACGAGGCTTTGAAAGCCCATCCCGACGTAAAATTCGCAATTTAATATGGAGAGAAAAATGACAAAAACAGAAGTCGCAATCGTTGTAAACCCAGGCTCGACCTCAACAAAATTCGCAGTTTTCAGCCGCGAGGGCTCGCTTTATGAAGAAACCGTGAGACATCCGCAGGAAGAGCTGGCGAAGTTCAAACTCGTTTCGGAGCAGTTCGATTTCAGATACACGATGATAAAAAAAGCCGTTGACAAAGTCGTTGCCGAAAAAGGCTTTCAGGTTGTCGCTTCTGTCGGCCGCGGCGGTCCGGTAAAACCGCTCGAAGGCGGCACTTACCTTGTCAATCAGGCGCTTTTAGACGATTTAAACAGCTGCAAATTTGCAAATCACGCTTCCAATCTCGGCGGAATAATCGCCGATCAGCTGGCGAAGGATTTCGGACTCAAGGAAAGTTACATCGTTGACCCGGTAACGACTGACAACATGTGGGACAAAGCGAGACTTTCCGGGCTTCCGGGAATAACGAGGATCTGCCGTGTCCATGCGCTCAACATCAAGGCAGTAGCCAGAAAAATCGCCGAAAAGCAGGGGAAGGATTTCTACAAAGCGAACTATGTCGTCGCTCATTTGGGAGGCGGGATCTCGATCGCTGCTCTCGAAGGCGGCAAAGTCGTTGACGTCAATGACGGACTTCTCGGAATGGGGCCTTTCAGCATGAACAGAGCAGGCGCGATGCCTCTCATCGGAATAATCAACATGTGCTATTCAATGCCGAAAGAAGAAGTCATCCGCATTTTTTCGCGTGAAAGCGGCTTCAAGGCATATATCGGGACCGAGGATTTCCGCGACATTGAAGACCGTGTCAAAGCGGGCGATCCCGAAACTCTCAAAGTTTTCGACGCTTTCGAATATCAGGTCGCGAAGGAGATCGGCGCTTACGCCGCAGCTCTGAAAGGAAAAATTGACGGCATCATCGTCACCGGCGGCTGCGCATACTTCAAGAAATTCGTCGAAGATCTCAAAGAATACACCGGCTGGATGGGCGAATTTTTCGTTTATCCCGGCGAAGACGAACTTGCGGCGCTTGCGGAAGGCGCTTTCAGAGTCGTCGACGGAAAAGAAAAGGCCAAGAATTATTGATCGTCACGCCGTTTCGTCGTTACGTCGTCACGTTTTCGTCGTAACGCCGTCACATCGTTACGATGTCACGGCGCGGCATGATTTTTGACAAAAAAATCTTTGATATTATAATCCGCTGTTTGTTTTTTTAGAGGTATCATTATGGCGGGAATCGGTCTTGTCTCCAATCCATATTCAAAGAAAAACAGAAAGTATCCCGACAGGCTTCAGAAACTTATCGACTGCGCTCCTGACAAAGATCTGGTCAGACTTCCGGATTCATTTGAAAAAATGGACGCGGCGATGGAACACTTCAAAAATTCGAAGGTCGATGTTATCGCGGTGAACGGCGGCGACGGGACGGTTCATGTCGCACTCACTTCGATGATGAAAATTTACGGCGGCGAAAAATTGCCGAAGATCGCGATTTTAAAAGGCGGAACGATGAACATGACTGCCACGAACCTCAGGCTGAAAGGAAATACGGTCGATATTTTCAAACGCGTCGTCAAAGCATATAAAGACAGTGGCGAGCTGAAGACCAAGCAGATCTCGCTTCTCAAAGTGAACGAGCGTTACGGTTTTATTTTCGGGAGCGGCGCGGTATGCACTTTCATGGACCTTTACCACAGAAGCAGTAATCCGTCCCCGCTTGTGGCGGCAAAATCGGTGCTTGCGATGGCCGGTTCGATGATCGTTCACGGAAAACTTGCAAAAGAGTTTTTCACGCCGACCTGGCAGGAGATCAATGTTGACGGATTTTCGTTCGGCAGGGCGCCTTATCTTGCTTTTCTGATCACTACTCTTCCGTCTGTCGGGCTCGGAATGGATCTTACTTTCAGGGCGAAGATCGACCTGATGAAGGCACAGCTCATCGCTTTCCGCGACAAGGCGAAAATCGTGCCGCAGGTGGCGCGTGTCTGGCTCGGGCGTGCACTTCCGCCCGATGTCGCCGACGATACCGTCGGAAGCAGATTTTTTATAAA
Organism: bacterium UBP6_UBA1196; assembly: GCA_002310035.1. Taxonomy (GTDB): domain Bacteria; phylum UBP6; class UBA1177; order UBA1177; family UBA1177; genus UBA1177. Next base: position 18,791 of record DBYC01000020.1, on the reverse strand, counting down.
CGGCGACAAATCGTTCAGATATACTTTGGACGGCGACATGTATTCGTCGTCCGGAAAACTTGTTGTCGAAACAGGACCTTTGCTGGATTTAGTTACGGAGTAGAAAATGAAATACACCAGTGCCGCACTGACGCATCCCGGCATGAAAAGGGAGCTTAATGAAGACAGTTTTGTCATTCTTGAAAACGAAGGCGTTTTTGTCGTAGCCGACGGAATGGGCGGTCACAACGCCGGTGAAGTCGCTTCAAAAATCGCGATCGACACGATAGCCGAGTTTTTCCACGCGGCTGCCGAGGATGACGACATGACATGGCCTTACAAACTTGATCCGACGCTCGCGCTTGACGCCAACAAGCTGATGGTAGGGATAAAATTCGCGAACAAACGCATTTTCAAACAGTCTTCGGAAGATGCGGCATGCAGCGGAATGGGAACGACAGTCGTTTCGATTCTGGCGAAAGACGGCTCTGACGAGCTTTATGTGGCGCATGTAGGCGACAGCCGCTGCTACTGCTTCTATGAGGGAGAGCTGACGCAGGTCTCGGAAGACCACTCGCTTGTGAACGAATACATCAAGGCCGGGCAGATAACGAAAGAACAGGCTAAGACTTTCCCGCACAAAAATGTCATTATGCGTGCTCTCGGCATGAAGGACAATGTCCTTGTCGATATTCAGAAACGGACGGCGCGTGCCGGTGAGATCTACCTTCTCTGCTCAGACGGACTTTCAGATATGGTTCCGGACAGCGAGATGGAAAAAATTCTCGCAAGCGGAATTCCTCTGAATGAAATGACGAAACAACTCGTTGATATGGCTAACGCCAACGGCGGAAAAGACAATATAACGGTAATTCTTGTAAAAGTTGAATAAGGGGGAGCAAATGAAAAAAAATCTGTTTTTAATTCTTTCAGTTGCGGTTTTCGCGCTTTTCGCAGTTTCGTGCGGCGGCGACTCGAAAAATGATGACAAAACCGACACTGTCGACACTTCGCCCGATACGGGTGATTCTTCCGCAGATACAGGCGATACTGCGGCAGACACAGGCGACACAGCTTCAGAAGTTACTGACGGAGAAGCGGATGATGCTGAGGAACTTCCCGACACTGAGGAAGTTTCCGACAACGCGGAAGAAAGCGACGAGGATACTCCGGAAGAACCGGATGGTCAGGCTGAGCTGCTTTACCCCGAAGTTACGAAAACTTCAAACAAAGAAGGCGATATCGCGCAGAATCTTGTCATGTATGACGATGTCGACGCGGAGCACCAGCTTGCTGAATGGTATAAGCCGAACAATCCGTCAAGCGAACTCATCTGGCTCATTTTTACGACTTATGACTGTCCGCCCTGCAAGATCCTCAAAAAAGATCTTCTTGAAGTAAACATTAAGGAATTTCAAGATCAAGGTTTAAAAATCGTCCTGATTTTCAACGGTTCTTACCAGACTGGACCGCATCCGGAGGATGAACCGGCTAAACTTGCAAACACCAAAGATATTTATTTCTCTGTAGATCCGGAAACATCGCGGTTTGCAATTTACGGATACCTCAAAGATCAGAAACTGTTCAAAAAATTTACTTCCGGTGCCGGTTCTCTCAGCGGTGGTGCAAGTTATCCGACCTGGGCATTCATCAATGCTTCAAACATGGAAATCATCGAGTGGGGCGAAGGCTGGGGAGACAATATGATCGATTCTACGAAAAGAAAAATAAAACTTTATCTTGAAGAGTTTGTTAACTAATGAGAAATATTTTGCTTTTTCTAACAATTCTCTTGTTTTCCGTTTCGTGCGGAACGGCTTCGCCAAAGCCGGAAGAGAGTACTGGTTCAGCGAAAACCAGTGAAAATTCAGGTTTTTCAATAAATCTTGAGAAAGTCGACGGCGGAACGTTCTCGTTTGAAGATATCCGCGGAAAGAAGCATCTTGTCGCCGCTTTCTGGGCTACATGGTGCGAACCTTGCAAGCAGGAGCTCAAAAAACTCGCCGAGATTTACCCCGATTTTTCCGATTCGGTGGAATTCGTCGGAATTTCGACAGACACCGAAGAACTGATCGACAAGGTTAACGAGTTCGCGGTCGAGGCGGCTCTTCCTTTTCCGGTTCTTGTCGATCCCAGCGGGAACACTGTCGGTTCGATAATTCCTGGTGGTGATTCCGTGCCCTACATGGTCGTTGTCGATAAGGACGGCACGGTGGTTTCGCGTCACAGCGGATATACTCCAGGTGACGAGGCGGCTTTGAGAAAAGAGCTTGAAGAATTACTGAATCGTTGATTTTATTGAATATTTTGAGTTTTTTTTGTGTTGAAATATGTTTTTTGCCGTAAAACTGAGAAAAAACTTGAAAATAAATATTGTTTTACTACTCTTTCCAGACTTTTTTGATTGTTTATATTGATTTTTCTGTTTTTTGGAGGCTTTGATGATTAAAAAAATGTTCACACTGCTTATCGCAGTTCTTTTTGTTCTTCCGTTTATTGCGGTCGCAGATGATTTTGACGACGATTTCGGCGGAGATGACGAGGAAGAGTCCGAGGAGTCCGAATCCGACGAAGAAGATGAAGCTCCGGCTCCTGCCAAAGCAAAAGTTAAGAATGAATCCGACAGCGACGCGGCTATGAGAGATCTTATGGGCGAATCCGATGAACAACCGGCTGCTAAAAAGCAGAATGCTCCCGTTGCAAAAGCTGAAGAGGAAGCCGAGGAAGAAGGCGGCGAAGAAGGTTCTTCTCTTCCGAAAGGTTTGAAACCGATTCTTCTTGTAAAAGGCGGCTTCTCTGTTCTCGGACAGTACAAGCAATATAAGGAAGACGGCACGACTTCCAAGCAGAACGCTATGTTCGGAAGCGTTGACGAAGGTATTGTAGGTATTGAATATCAGGGTGCGCATGTCATCGCTAAAGGAACCCTTAACCTCAGAACAGACAACGCTCTCGTAAAATATGCTGTCAACAATCCGTTGATCGAAAGCAACCTTCATTCGATCCAGAACGGCGCTGCAAATGCTCTTTACGAAATTTACGGCGGCATCAAATTCTATGATGTTTTCATTAAAGCAGGTAAACTGATCCCTGAATACGGTCTGATCGATTCATGGCAGGAGCTCGGAATGGGTTTCTCGACTCCTTTCCTCACCAGAAGCCTGATCGTCGTAGAAGGTTACATTCCTGAAACCGATGCCGGACTTTCGCTCGGCTACAACGGCATAATCAAAAATGACCACAATGTTTTCGTAGGACTTTCGCTCGGCACAGGCTCGAACAAAAGCGAATTCTGGTATTCCGACAAAACTTTGGGAATTTACGGAAGAGTCGGCTACGGCTACAAGGAATATATTAAAGCAGCATTGGCGTTCCAGTTCAGAAACGACTACTACATGGATGATCAAGCAAACCACAAGAAACTCAGCACGATAGGTATCGGCGTTCATTTGAAAGCTGCTGTCAAAGGTTTCGAAATGCCGCTTACTTTCGACTACAACATGAACGGCATGGTAAACAGCGCGAAGAATTACGGCAAAGCTACCAGAAACGGTATGCTTCTTTCGCTGGCTCCCGGATACGCATACGGCCTCAGCCGCCATGTAGAATGGCTTGACAAAGTCTCCATTGCGTTCAGATACGATCTCGTTATGGGTATTTATGCATCGAAAGAAACCAGTGACTGGTTCTATCTTGACGCTGCAAACTTCAAGAAAGACAAAATGTACATGAGAATAGGTGCGACCGCCAACCTTTTCACGAAGGAGTTCGCAGGTATCCGCGGCATGGCCGGTTTGACATTCCTCATGCAGCCTAAGGCAAAGATCGCGAAAGGTGTGTATGACCACGGTTTCACGACAATCGTTATTCAGGCGGGTGCTGAATACTAAGATTTTTGGGGACGAAAGTCCCCGTTTTTTATTTTTTGGGAGGATTCTATGAAGAAATCTGTTCTTATGATGGTTGTGTTTGCAATGTTGTTCGCTTTTTCCGCGGTTTCATGCGGTGAGACAAAAACAGTCGATGAAAGGGCTTTGGTCAAGACCCTTGTCGAGAAAGGCGAATACCAGCAGGCAAAGGCGAAACTTGTAACTTTGAGAGGCCAGTATCCGAATGATCAGGAGCTGACGGAGCTCAACAAACAGGTCGACGAGAAGATCGCGGAGAGTTTTTACCAGAAATACTGGGATGAAGCTGCGCAGAAAGGAGATCACAAAGCTTGGATCGAAGCGATGATCAGAATCAAAAAAGTCGAAAACATCAATAAAGAAATGGTAAACGGCTGGATCAAAAGAGCAGCTGAAAAATGTGTCGATGCAGGTGCGAAAAACCTCAACGACGGAATGCTTCTTGCACTTCTTGACCAGCTTGTACAGCGTTACCAGGTCATCTCGATGAACGACAGGCTTATGTACATCACGATGTTCGTAAAGGAAGGAAGATTCCCGCTCAAAGAGTGGCAGGACACTTTCACAACGAAGTATCCTGAACTTATGGATGAAGAGACGGAAAAGTTCGTTGGCTGGCCAAGACCTGAAAAACCGGCAAAAAATTAGTCTTAAATTGATTTCCGCGGCAGTTTTTTTCTGAAAAACCGTTCTGTTTTCCAGAAATTTTTATGATTTTGCTTAATTTATATTAAAATATTGTGCATTTAAATCTTTTCTTATTGATTTTTATGTTTATAATCCGATGTTTTGATTGTTTTTTTATGGATTCTTGCGATGTATATGTATCTTTTCGGTATTCTTCTTCTCGGAATAGTTGTTCTGGTTCACGAATTCGGTCACTTTATCGTGGCGCGTCTCTGCGGGGTAAGGGTAGAAGTTTTTTCGATCGGTTTCGGCAGGGCTCTCTTCAAGAAAAAAATCGGTGACACCGAATACAGGATCTCGCTTGTTCCGCTAGGCGGATATGTAAAAATGCTCGGCGAATCGACTTCAGATGTCGAAACGGTTGACGAAAAGGAGATCGAATTTTCTTTCAGCGCCAAGAAGTGGTGGCAGAAAGTTCTGATTGTCTGCGCAGGTCCTGTTTTTAACCTGATATTTGCGTTTCTGGTATATATGGTTGTCGCATGTTTCATGTTTTCCGCACCTTCTTCCGTGCTTGAATTTGTCTCGCGCGACGGCGCGGCTTATGCAGCCGGAATTTCTGACGGTGACAGGATCATCAGGCTTAACGGAAAACCTGTCGCAGTCTGGGAGGACATTTCTCTTGCAGCGATGCCTGTTCCGGAAAGCGGAATCTGCGGTGATGTCAGTGTGGAAGTGGCAAAGGCGTTCACCGGAGAGCTCAAAACTTACACTGTTCATCCGAAAGTCGGAAAATACACAGATCTTTTCGGTATGGAACGCGAACGCTGCGAACTTGGCGTGGCGAGAGTACCGCTTGATGCAAAAATAGCGTTGCTCAAAGATTTCCCGGGTTTGAAGGACGGTGATATCGTGCTTTCAGTTGACGGTGAAGCGGTTTCGAGGTTCTACGAGCTTGCAGAAAGAGTGCGGAAACCGTTCAGAAAGATGACCGTTCTACGCGGTGGAAAGGAGATAGAAGCCGATTTCCAGGCGGACGGTACGGAAAAACCTGAATTCGTCTACGGCGGGCTTGCGGTTTCGTCGGTCGAGGAAAACAGCTATTCCGAAAAAGTAGGTGTGAAGAAGGGAGATGTTATTGTCGGTGTGAACGGCTCAGTTATCCAGGTCCCTTTCCAGTTTTATACTGTGATGGGCAGACTGCGTGAAGGCGACAGCGTGAAACTTTCGATTCTTCGTAACAGAGAACCGCAGGTTATTGAATTCACGGCATCTTTTGACGAGTCTGAAAACGAGATGACGGGCATACGCGACAAGCGGGTGAACTGGGGAGCCTCTTTTGATTACAATCCTGACATTCCGGAAGTTTACGCCAGACGGAATAATCTTGTGACTTTCCCTGTTAGATATGCTGCGGGGGAGATGGTCAATGTTATTGTTACGACTTTCAAAGGTTTTGCTTACATGATTTCCGGCAGGCTTTCAGCGAAAGGTCTGGGCGGCCCGATAATGATTTTTGACATTTCGAAGCGCGCTGCAGAGGCTGGATTTAAATATTTTCTCGCAATCATGGCGATGATCAGCGTGAATTTGGGAATAATCAATCTTTTTCCCGTTCCTGTTCTTGACGGCGGTTATGTTGTGATGTATGGAATCGAGGGTTTGATCGGACGCACGATTCCTTCCAAAGTAAAGGAAAGAGCGTTGATGGTGGGGTTCGGTTTGCTTGTCGCACTGATGATTTTTGCGATTTTCAACGATTTTTCGAGATATATTCCGATGTTTTTTAACCATAGCTGATTTTGTTTGGAGGATTTATGATTACCACTCTTAATTTTGCGGCTAATTCCTTGATCGGTGGCCTGCAGCTTGCCGAAACAGTGAAAAATTCTTCTCTGCTTGTGAATATCATGCTTTTTGTGCTGATTATCGCCAGCGTGATTTCTCTCGCGATAATCGCAGCTAAGTTCGTACAGTATAGAAAAGCGGCCTTGGAAACGAAAAAATTTGTCGATATTTTTTGGAAAAACAAAGATCTGGAAGGAGTTGCGGCGAAGGCCGGAATGTTGGTGAACTCCCCTGTTTCTTCGGTATTTACTGCCGGTTATGCAGAGTTTAAGGATACGAAGGAAAGCTGGGAAGACAAGGGGATCGTTATTGTCGGCGGCAAAGTCGACGAGCTTGCCGCGAATGTCGACAGGGCGATGCGCCGCGAAACCCACGCGAGGATACAACTTCTGGAAAACGGTCTTTCGTTTCTGGCTACTACCGCGACTGCTTCACCTTTCATCGGGCTTTTCGGTACGGTTTACGGCATTATGAACGCATTCCAGGAAATAGGCAAAACAGGCAGCGCGACACTCGGTTCCATAGCTCCCCATCTCTCCGACGCGCTTGTTACGACGGCGTTCGGTCTCATTGCGGCGATCCCGGCATCGGTCGCTTTCAACTACTTCAACGCGCAGCTTCAGAAATTTGAGAACGAGTCGGTCAACATCGCTGCCGATTTCCTTAATCAGATCAAAAGGAGCAATGTCTGATGGCTAACTACGGAATGGAAGGACCGAGAAAAAAGAATGTCCGCGCGGAGATGAATATCACTCCGATGGTCGACATCGTTTTCACTCTGCTCATCATTTTCATGGTTGCCGCTCCGCTTATCGAGCAGGGTGTAGACCTTGATCTGCCGCAGACCGAGACTGTTGCCATCGAAAGCCCGAAAGACAAGTTCATTGTCCGTGTTTTCAGCGGTAAAAAGGAATCGGAAAACCAGATTTTCATAGACAAGACGGAAGTTCCGCTGAAAGAGCTCGAGGAAAAGCTCAAAACGAACGCGTTTCTGCAGGAAAAAAAGGAGATTTATCTTCATGCGAGCCGCGATCTTTCGTACGGATATGTCGTCAGAGTCATGGCTATAATGAAGAAAGCGGGCGTGAACAGCATAAACCTTGTTACAGAGCCGCTTGAGAAGGAGTAACCGGCATGGCGGGAAATGTCCGTAACGGATCGTTTATTTTCGGAAAAAATCCCGGCAGGATGAGCCGGAAAACTTTCCTCGGGTGTTCTGTCGGGTCGCTGGTCATCCATATTCTTGTACTGATCTTCTTTGCGAGCGGCCTGTGGTTTGCCGAAAGCCGTAAAATCGAGTTTGAAAGCGTTCAGGCAAAGCTCGTCAAACTTGGCGAGGAGCGCGACAAAAAGCTGCTTCCGCGGATAACGCAGCCGAAACCTCTTCCGAAATCGGAAAAGAAAGATCCGAAACCTGAGCCTAAAAAGGAGGAACAGCCGGTCGAAAAACCCAAGCCGAAGCCTGACGGAAAGGCGAATTCGCTGAAACCTAAGGATGAGCCCCAAAAGGCGGAAAAGACGAAGAAGGACGAGCCGCCGAAAGAGGAAAAGAAAAAGGCTTCCTCGCTTGACGAGCTTCTTTCGGGCGATGTGATGGAAAAAATCAAGCGTGATGCCCGCGCCGAAGAAAGTCATGAAGGGGCAAAAGACGGTGTCGAGGACGGCGATGTCACTGACCCGGCACTTGCTCTGAAAGCCAACATGTATGCACGGCTTATCAGCAAAAAAATCAAGGAAAACTGGAGCATTCCCAGTATAATTTCGGCTGACGAGCGCAAAAATCTTATGACGAAAATTTATTTTAAAATAACTTTCGGCGGCGAAGTTTACGATATAAAAATCAGAAATTCGTCGGGAAATGCTGTTTACGACAGTTCGGTAATCGAAGCGGTCAGAAAAACTGCGAAGCTTCCTTTGCCCGAAGATAAAAATTTGAAGAAACTTGTTTTAAAGGAGGGTTTTGAATGTCCGTTCACTTCAGACTGATTGCCGCACTCACGGTGTTTTTGGCTTCAATGAATCTTTTTGCCCAGCTTCAGGTCGAGGTAAAAGACGGCTCTGTCGCTGACTACAACATGGCGGTTTCTCCGCTTGCCGTTCTTGACGGCGCAAATGCGGAACTTGCGGCGGATATAGTTTCTTCCGTCGAAAAAGTATTTGATATTACCGGTTTTTTCAATGTTCTGAATCAAAAGTCGTTCCTTGAGAAACCTGAAGTCCCGATGGATAAGGTCGATTTCAAACTGTGGCGCAATGTCGCTGCAAACGGTCTTGTCAAAGGAACGATAAAGGGAAAAGACGAGATCGTGCTGGATCTTGCTTTCTACGATGTGAACGGCGGAAACAAAGTTTTCGGAAAAACCTATAAGTCAACGAAAGCCGGCGATGCAAAAAAATCGGCTTACCGTTTCGCTGCCGAAGTTATAAAAATTCTGACGAAAGAGGAAATGAATTTTATGTTCTCGAAAATTGCTTTCGTTGAAAAAAAGGGTGAAAGCTACAGCCTTGTAGTAACAAATTTTGACGGCAGCGGCAGAAAAGTGCTTGTCGGTCCGTCGTCTGCGACGATTCTTCTTCCGGAATGGTCGGCTGACGGAAGTAAAATTTATTACACAAGCCATAAGAACAACAATCCCAATCTGTTTGTCGTTGATCTGGCAACGACCAGGATCAAAACTGTATCGTCGTATGAAGGACTGAATGTCTCTGCAACTGCTCATCCGGACAACAAGACGGTTTCGCTCTGCCTTTCGAAAGACGGAAACTCTGAGATCTATTCTCTTGACACGGCAACAAACGAACTCAAAAGGCTGACTAAGGATGTCGGAACAGATACCGCTCCGAGCGTAAGCCCTGACGGCAGCGAAATAGTTTTTGTCTCGAACAGATCCGGAAATCCGCAGATCTACAGAATGTCGCTGACAGATCTGAGCAAAGTCGAAAGGCTTACCGAACAGGGAAACTACAATCAGGATCCCGAATACAGCCCTGACGGCAAAAAAGTTGCGTTCAGCGGCCGTGACGAAAAGTATCAGTTCGATATTTTTGTTATCGATCTGGCTTCGAAACAGATCAGCAGAATCACGCAGAATCAAGGCAAGAACGAGTCTCCGACTTTCTCGCCTGACAGCAAACTGATCGGTTTCTCCTCGAACAGAAACGGAAAGAACAAACTTTTCCTTTCAAATGTGAGCGGCACGAAGCAGATTGCGGTTTATTCAGGCGAAGGCGAGGTGCTTATGCCTTCGTGGTCACCGGCTGAAAACAATTAAGAGAGGTACGATATGAAACAGATTTTCAATTTTTGCGCAGTCGCGGTTTTCGTTTTCACAATGTTTTGCTCCTGTGCCGGCAATCCGCCTAAAGACGAGCGTGATCTTGCCGAAAAGGCGTTTGCTGATGCCGAACCGGGAAAGGACTGCGCTAAAGAAGACTATCTTGCGGCTGAAGATATTCTGAATCAGGCTCGTGAAGCGGTAAACAAAAAAGAATACGACAAGGCGAGGGAACTTTTCAAGATGGTCAAGGAAAAAAGCGATGCGATCGTTAAATATTATCGTGAAAATCCTGATAAGTGCATGCCCGGAAACGATAAAAAAGCCGATGCTGACGGCGAAGGCAAAATAAAAGAAGATGAAACGCCTGAGGCGGCTGCCAACCCCGCTGAAGATCCCAAAAATCCGGAAATGGAGTTTCCGACCGTTCATTTTGAATACAACGAATACGCAATTCTTGCCGATGATATGCCAAAAGTCGACCTTATGGCGCAGTGGATGGTCAATTTCCCGGAGAGAGTCGTCAGGATCGAAGGGCACGCGGACGAACGCGGCAGTGTTGACTACAACCTTTCGCTCGGCGAAAAAAGGGCAGCCGAAGTCAAGAACAAACTTATCCAGGCCGGAATCGATTCCGCAAGGATAAAAATCGTCTCCTACGGCGAGGAACGCCCGATCGACCCGGCTTCGAACGAAGAAGCGTGGTTCAAAAACAGAAGAGCCGAGTTCAAGCGCGAGAACTGATTTGTTTTTGCCGCCGCATATTCAGGATCTTAACCGGAATGACTGAGGCTGCGGCAAAGAATTGTTGACTTATGGCAATTCAACAATTAAAATAAATACGATTTTTAGTTATTTTTTGCGGGTTTTCTTATGGAAGAAAATAATTCGACTTATAAGCTGCCAAGATTATTCGGAAAATATTATCTTTTAGAACTCATCAACGTCGGCGGAATGGCTGAAGTTTTCAAAGCCAAGATGTTCGGTGTCGAGGGTTTCGAGAAAATCGTCGCTATAAAAAGGATTCTGCCTGAGGTAGCGGAAGATGCCGAATTTATCAAAATGTTCGTCGATGAAGCAAAAATCGCTGTAAAACTCCAGCACCCGAACGTCGTGCAGATCTTCGAGCTCGGAAAAATCGACGGTTCATATTTCATCGCGATGGAGCTTATCAACGGAAAAGACATCAAAACGATCCGCAAAAGACTGAAAAGAGTCGATCTTCTGATGCCGGTCGAGCAGAGCGCGTATATCATTTCGCAGGTTTGCGACGGCTTGGACTACGCGCACCGCAAAACAGACGAGAAGATGAATCCGCTCAACATCGTTCACCGCGATATTTCGCCGCAGAACATGATCGTTTCATACGAAGGAACGGTAAAACTTATCGACTTCGGTATCGCTAAAGCGAAGAGCAAATCAACAAAGACCCAGGTCGGAATGCTGAAAGGCAAGTTCAGCTATATGTCACCTGAGCAGGTGAGCGGACAGCCGATCGACAGACGAAGCGATATTTTCTCGCTCGGCGTAGTTTTCTTCGAGATGCTCACAGGAAAACGCCTTTTCCTCGGCAAAAACGATGTCGAGACACTTGAAAAAATAAGAAAAGCGGAAGTTCTGCCTCCAAGCGTTTTCAACAGCGCTGTGCCTCCTGAACTTGACAGAATAGTTCTCAAGGCTCTTGCAAAAGACAGGGAGGAGCGTTACCAGTGGGCAAGCGAGTTTTCGGAAGATCTCAAAAAGTTCAGCTATTCGAGCGGAAAAACTTTCTCGCGTCAGGATATGATGAACTTCATGAGTGAATTCTTTGCCGACGAGCTTGAGGAAGAGACTGCCAAACTTGAGGAATATCAGAAAATCAAAAAACCTGTCGACATGCCGCTCCGCGAAAGTTCGCAGCCGCTTCACACTGACGAATTCAGCGATGACGAAGAGGTTTCCAAGAGTTCAAAATCCTCGTCCAAGAAGCTGGTGATCGTTTTTGCCGCGGTTCTGATCGCCGTCGGTTTTGCTGTCGCCCTTCTTTTTGTCATGGGCGGAAATAAAAAGGATATGGCTTCGCTGATCGTCGATTCTAACGAGAAAAAGACGATCGTCGTGATTGACGAGAACAGCATGTATCAGAAACGCTGCGAAACTCCGTGCGTTATCGACGGATTGCTCGCTGGTCAGCATGAGATCCTGTTTTCCAAAAAAGATTTTGTCGATGTTCGGGAAAGCATATTTCTTAGCAAAGGCGACAAGCTTGAAAAATATGTCAAAATGTACCGCATCGGCGAACAGAAGACGATGATAACCGTGAAATCCGATCCCGACGGTGCTCTGCTTTTCATCAATGATAAAAAAGTCGAAGCCCTGACACCGACTATCGTCAACGACATTCCGGTCGGGCTTGATATCGTTGTCCGGGTCGAGAAGCGCGGCTATTTTCCGTACGAGGAGAATATCGGTAAAGTTCCGGCAAACATGAACAAGGAGATCGGCGTTATTCTGAAACCGATGAAAAATGCTCCGGCAGCGCAGCAGCAATCAAAATCAAAAAAGGACAACTCCGTTTCGAAATCTTCGGAGATCGGCGAGCCTGCATACCTGACAATCGCAAGCATTCCGGCGGCGATGATATACATCAACGGAAAACGGCTTAAAGCGACGCCTATTTCTCAGCACGAGCTGCCTGCAGGAACTTATAAAATCCGTTTCAAAGGTCTGAAATCGGATTTCGACAAGATTTTTGAAGTCGAATTGAAATCGGGTGAAACCACCAGACTTATCAAGAATTTCGAGCGTTAGTCAGTATACGAATTTATCCCTTCTGCCCTGGACCTGATAGTGTTCTACAGCCGCGTTGTGCTCTTTGAGCGTTCTTGAGAAATAATGATAGCCTTTTCCTGTCGCGACAAAATAGAGGAATTTCGTTTCGTCCGGATGAAGAACGCTTTTTATCGCGCTGTCGCCCGGGAAGCAGAGCGGAGTTGCAGGGAAACCGTAGCGGGTGTAGGTGTTCCACGGATGGTCGGTCATCAGGTCTTTTTTTGTGATGTTTCCGTTGAATTTCGGCAGCAGACCGTAAATTACCGACGGATCTGTCTGCATTTTCATTCCTATTCTCTTTCTGTTTAGGAAAACCGACGCGATCTGCGGCTGTTCCGATTTGACGCCGGTCTCTTTTTCGACGATCGAGGCAAGCTTCAGCAGGTCGTAAACGTCCATGTCCGATTTGTCGATCTCGGTCTGATATTTCGCCAGAGTCGCTTTCATCTGGTCAGCCATTTTTTTCATGACGGCGATTATGTCACTTCCTCTCGGAAAGCTGTATGTCGACGGGAAAAGCAGTCCTTCACAGCTTTGTTTGTTCTTTGCGCCGATCGATTCGAGAAAGTTTTTGTCGTGGCAGATTCCGAGGAATTTGTCGTTTCCGTTCATCCATTCGAGACCTTTGAAAACCGCAGCCGCATCGTATTTGTTGTAGCCTTCGGGAATCGTGAAAGAGTAGAGTTTCACTTTACCGCTCATGATTTTTTTCGCGACTTCTTCGGGATTCATCGCGCCGGAAAACTCGAATTCGCCAGTTTTCAGCGATTTTCCGAAATCCTTTTCCTTGACCATCCACATGAACTGTTTAGCGTCGGTGATGACTTTTGCTTCGGCAAGCTTTTTAGCGGCTGAGTTCCAAGTGTTTCCTTTCTCGATGACTACAGTCGTTCCGGCCGGAACATCGATCGCCGTCGTTTTGAAAGACTGGTATCCGCTGTAAACCGAGTAACATTTGAAAAGCGCGACTGCAATCACGATTATAAAAACCGTTAAAATTATTTTTTTCATGCTTACCCCTTTTTCGGCTTTTTAAAGCTGTGTCTGTAAACTATTTTCACCGGCACTCCCTCGTACGGAAAAGCCTCATAGAACTTGTTCAGAAGGTATCTGTCGTAGGAAAAATGGATGTCGTTCGGCGCGCTTACTTTGATTACGACGGTGAGCGGCGAAGTCTGTTCCATTGTGATCCCGTTGAAGTGGATCATTTTGTTTTTTCTAGTGAGTGGCGGCGGATTTTTGGAGAGAACGGCCGAAAGCCACTCTTCCAGAGTCTCGTCGTCGATCATCTTGTGGTAGTTCTCGTGCACGGAAAGCACCTTCTCAAGCAGTTTCTGCACACGCATCCCCTGCATTGCAGATATCGAAATTATCGGCGCGTAGGGGGCAAATTTCATCCTGTCGCGGAGATCCTGCACGATTTTTTCGTAGGTCCCGGTCTCTTTTTCGATGAGGTCCCACTTGTTTATGACGATGATTATCCCTTTTCCCTTGTCGTGGGCAAGGCCCAGAATTCTGAGATCCTGGTCGGTAGCCAGTTCCTGAGCGTCCATCATGAAAATTACGATGTCTGAGCGGTCGACAGAGTGGAAAGCGCGGACGATCGCCGCCTTTTCCATGAGCATTTCGATTTTTTTCTTACGTCTGATTCCGGCAGTATCGATGAGGCGGAGCGTTTTTCCCATGAATTTTGCAGTCGAATCTATCGGATCCATCGTCGTTCCCGGGATCGGGCTCACGAGCATCTTGTCCTGGCCGATGATCTTGTTGACGAGTGTCGATTTTCCGACATTCGGACGGCCGAAGATCGCGATCTTTATCTCTTCGGGAGCGGGGGGAAGCTTTTCGTTGATCTCTTTTTCTGTCCAGAAATCCTTTGTGATGTCGTCAAGCATATCGAAAACGCCGTAACCTGTTTTTCCAGAGACAGGATAAACCATTTCGGCGCCTGTTTCGTAAAATTCGGCGGCCGCGATCTCCTTGTTTTCGGAATCGATTTTCGAAACTGCAAGCCACGAACGGAGCCCTTTGACGCGGATCATGTGATAGATCTCCTTGTCGCTTCCGGTAAGTCCGGCCTCGCCGTCGCAAAGCATGAGAACGCCGTCAACTTCGTCCAGGACTTCGTTTATCTGGTCGCGGATCCCCTTTGTTATCGCGTCGGTCTCGTCCTCGTCAATGTGAAAACCGCCGGTATCGATGATCGTGAAAGGTTTGTCGTCGTAAATAAGATCCTGATAGTTGAGGTCGCGCGTCACTCCAGGCATATCGTCGACGATCGCCGAGTTTTTGTTCAGGATTTTGTTGAACAAGGTCGATTTTCCGACATTCGGGCGGCCTACGATAGCGATAAGCGGCTTGACGTTGTTGATAATTTTACTCATTTTTCTGCTCTTTTATCTAATTTGTCTCATTCCAGCCGAAATTTTCTTCGCCTATTTTGAAAGGATAAAGTTTTTCTATTTTTTGCCCTAAAAATCTTCTCTGATCTGTTTCGAGAATAAAGTGAAAATGTGCCTTTTCTTTGCGGAAATATTCTGAATTGTCAATGATTTCAAGCGTCGGAAAAATCACAAAAAGCCTGTTTGCAGCCTCTTTATGCGGAATCGTCAGATCTTCTGATTCAAAACTCCCTTTTTCCCAGAAAATAATGTCAAGATCTATGTTGCGCGGTCCTTTTTCGATCGTTTTGACTCTTCCCATCTCATGCTCAATTTCTTTAAGCTTTTCAAGCATTTGTACTGGCTCGTAAGCGGCTTCCGCAATGAGCGACATATTAAGAAAATCTGCCTGTGTGAGGTAATCGACCGGTGTCGAGGCGTAAACGCTCGAGCAGTCGTCGATAAAAATCGATTTTTCTTCGAGTTTTGAAATCGCCTTTTTCAGGTTTTCAAAGCTGTTGCCGATATTTGAACCTAAGGAAAGAATGTATTTCATCGTGCAGTCTTGTTATTTTCCGATGTAAAGGTTGTCGATAAGCCTTGTCGTTCCGACATAGACCGCGGTAAAAATCCTTGAATCGCAGGCAAGGTTCGCGCTTCTTGAAAGGTCATTCGTGCTGCGGATCTCGAAGTAGTCGATTTTTGAGCCGGGGACGAGCTCAGAAATCATTTTTTTTGCCTCGTTTTCAAGCGATTCGACAGAAACAGTTTTATTTTCTTTGCGGCATTTTTCAGCTTTTTCTTTAATAATATTCATGGTTTTGTAAATATTTGGCGCAACTGCGAGCTCATTTTCCGAAAGGTAGCGGTTTCTTGAACTTTTAGCCAGTCCGCTTGCCTCTCTGACAGTCGGAACGCCTACGATTTCAAGCGGAAAGTGAAGGTCGGAAACCATTTTGCGGATGACTGTCAGCTGCTGGTAGTCCTTTTCTCCGAAAAACGCTGTGTCAGGCTGCGCGATGTTGAAAAGGATCGATACGATCTGCGCCACGCCGTTGAAGTGGATAGGTCTGCTTTTTCCGCATAGGATCGAAGTCAGCTCTTTATCGACATTAAGGGTGACAAGCGGTTTAGTCTCGCCGTAAATCACTGAATTTGTCGGCAAAAATACATAATCCGCACCTGCCGCCTCACATTTTTTGAGGTCTTCCTCAACAGTTCTCGGATACTTTTCGTAATCTTCGTTCGGACCGAACTGAGTCGGATTTACAAAGATCGAAACGATCGTTTTTTCACATTTCTCAACACTTTTTTTAATGAGTGAAAGATGCCCTTCATGGAGCGCGCCCATCGTAGGAACAAGTCCCAGAGTCGATCTGCATTCGCGTCTTGCCGCTCTCACTTCGCTGATTTCGTATAAAACTTTCATAATGAACTCCTATAATTGATAAAAAACATGAAAAACTGTGCGCTTATACCAAAAAGAATCGAAGTTTTAAAGTTTTCAGCGTTATTCGCCGTAATTTTCGCGGACAAAATAGTTGTTGCCGATAAGAAGTGCCTCTTTTTTGGCTTCTTCGATGTCGGAAAACATCATCTCTTCAGCCAGTTTTTCCATTGTGATTTCAGCTTTCCAGCCGAGGATCTTTTCAGCTTTTGCCGGATTTCCAAGAAGGATATCGACCTCTGTCGGCCTGAAGTAGCGCGGATCGACGCTGATGATCTCCTGTCCTTCTTTTACATGGATCTTATCAGTGATTTTAGAAAGTTTTGCAGGATCGATCTCTTCGATGATACCTTTTTCGTCAATTCCGCTGCCTGTGAATTTGATCTTTATTCCGACACATGCAAACGCAGTTTTTACGAAATCACGGATCGATGAAGTTCTGCCTGTCGCAATGACGAAATCATCGGGTTTTTCCTGCTGGAGAATGAGCCACATTGCCCTGACATAGTCTTTTGCATGTCCCCAGTCGCGCTTTGCGTCGAGGTTCCCGAGGTAAAGCATATCCTGCATCCCGAGGATTATCCTTGCCGCGGCACGTGTGATCTTTCTCGTGACGAAAGTTTCGCCGCGCCTCGGTGATTCGTGGTTGAAAAGGATACCGTTGCTTGCATGGAGACCGTAGGATTCGCGGTAGTTCACAGTGATCCAGTATGCATAGATTTTTGCAGCTGCATACGGACTTCGCGGATAAAAGGGCGTTCTTTCGCTCTGCGGCACTTCAGCTGCCTTTCCGAAAAGTTCCGAAGTCGAAGCCTGATAGAACTTTGTCGATTTTTCCATCCCGAGGATCCTGATTCCCTCAAGGAGCCGCAAGGTTCCCAGAGCGTCGGAATTTGCGGTATATTCCGCTGTTTCAAACGACACTTTGACATGCGACTGTGCCGCTAAATTATAGATTTCGTCAGGTTTCACTTCCTGCATTATCCGAATCAGGTTCGTCGCGTCCGTCAGATCTCCGTAATGGAGAGTGAAGTTTCTGTTTTTATCGTGAATATCTTTATAAATGTGGTCAATTCTGTCAGTGTTGAACGACGAACTGCGCCTTTTTATGCCGTGGACTTCGTAGCCTTTTTCAAGAAGAAATTCCGCCAAGTAAGAACCGTCCTGCCCTGTGATTCCCGTGATGAGAGCTTTTTTTACCATTTTTTCCTCCGAATGAAACAGCGAAAACACAAAATTTTATTGATAGGAAAAATTGAGTCAAGAAAGAGTGTGTTGAAAATTTTGAGACAGACTATATGAAGACGGAATCATAATGCTTTCAGAAACTCTTCAGCCTGATTCCTTAAAATTGCGGTGTCTTCGCCGCTTAAAATCATAACATCGCTTTGGAAAGCCGCAGCGTCAGCCGAGAAGCCGTTTCCTTCGCCGCAGACAACTTCCATGCGGATGAAATCAAGGAGTTTTTTGAGGTCTGCACGGACATTTTTGGTCGCGTTTTTACCGCCGACTCCGCAGAAAGTGACTTTTTTGCCCGCAACTGCCGTTCCGCTTGAAAAATCACCGGGAACAAGCGGACGAGAAAGCCAGTCAAGCAGATTCTTGAGCACACCTGGAATTGCGAAATTGTATTCCGGCGTGAAGATCCAAAGCGCGTCAGCTGTCTGAATTTCAGAGCGGACACGGCTCACAGCCGCCGGAAGAGCAGCCTCAACATCCTGATTCATAAAGGGAATATCGCTGTAATTAAGCGTTTTGATTTCGACATCACCGGTTTCCGCGAGTATTTCGGCGCATTTCGCGGCAAGCTGCCTGTTGAACGATTTCTTTCTCAAAGAACCGATGATAAAAAGAATTTTTTTGGTCATTTTTCTCTCCGTTATTGGTTGTCAAAAATCCGAGACATTATACACAAAAATCAGGAAAGTTAGTTTTTCTGCATATAAAATCGGTTTTTTTATGCAGAAAAGGTCAATTATGTGCAGATTTATGTGCAGAAAAAGTCAAGTATCTACATATTTTTTTGCGATTTATGTGCAGAATCTCAGCGTTTCACACAATGGACTGAGGCTGCATCCGGTTTGGATTCGCCGTTTTCTTCTGGGTATGAGAAACATGTTACCCACGATTTTCCGCCGTTATAAGGCATATACGACCAGAAAAGCGGCGGAGTTATGAATTTGCCGCTGAAACCATTTTTACCAATGTTTTCAAGGACATTTTTGCTCGGAAGTTTAAAATCTAAATAGCGGCAGTTCTCAAGGTTTTTGCAGCTTTCCTCATTGATCCATACCATTTCGGGAGCAGGAAGAAAACGCGAGAAATCGCTTTCACTTTCCGCTGAAAGAGCAAATGAAACAAAAATAAATGTAAAAACGATGAGGTTCATGGAATTGCCTTTATCTCCTTTTACCCTTAAATTCCTCAATCTGCTGCCTGATGTTTTCGATATGAAGGCGAAGCATGAAATCGATGAAGGTTTTTGAATCGCCGCTATCCTGAGCGTCAGCGAGAG
>DBYC01000016.1 GCA_002310035.1 bacterium UBP6_UBA1196 | reverse complement strand
ACGGTGTTTTCAACTACAGCGGTGCACTTTCTTGCAGCTGTCGTTCCCATGCTGACGTGGTCTTCCTTTCCGGCAGATGTCGGGATCGAATCGACTGTTGCAGGGAAAGACTGCGTTTTGTTCTCGCTTGCAAGGCTTGCAGCCGCAACATGAGCGATCATGAAGCCGCTGTTGAGACCTTTGTTTTTAACCAAAAATGCCGGAGCCTGGTTGAAAACCGGGTTGATGAGCTGCTCGATCCTTCTTTCGGAGATGCTTCCGAGCTCGGAAACAGCCGCTGTGAGGTAATCCATAACAAGTCCGATTGGCTCGCCGTGGAAGTTGCCGGCAGAGATCGTCTCTTTCTCGTCGGGGAAAATAAGCGGGTTGTCAGTCGAGGAATTGAGTTCTGTCGTGATGACTTTCTCAACGTGGCGAAGAGCGTCACGGACTGCACCGTGAACCTGCGGAGCGCAGCGGAGACTGTATGCATCCTGAACTTTCGGGCAGTTGCGATGGCTTTCGCGGATCTCCGATTTAGCAATAAGTTTGAGAACGTTTTCGGAAACTTCCGCCTGTCCGGGGTGAGCTCTGACGATATTTACTTTCTGGTCGAAAGCGCGGTCTGTTCCCATGATGCCTTCGATCGTCGAAGTAAGCGCGATATCTGCAAGTTTAAGAAGGTTGTGGACTCTGTGGACGGCGAGTGCGCCGAGAGCCGTCATGACCTGCGTTCCGTTGATGAGAGCAAGTCCTTCTTTCGCCTTGAGGGTGATGGGTTTGATCTTTTTCGCTTTGAAAACTTCAGCTGTATCAACCATTTTGCCGTCGTCAGTCATTACGAAACCTTCTCCGCAGAGAACGATCGCAAGATGAGCCAGTGGAGCGAGGTCGCCGCTTGCGCCGACACTGCCCTGCGACGGGATGAAAGGAATTATATCTTTGTTGAGGAGTTCGAGAAGTTTGTCGAAAGTCTCAAGTGAAATTCCGCTGAAACCTTTCGCGAGAACGTTTGCGCGAAGAAGCATGATCGCTCTGACAGTCTCTTTATTGAAAGGAGCGCCGACACCGATCGCATGGCTGCGGATGAGGTTGATCTGAAGGGTTTCGAGGTCTTTGTGCTCGACTTTGACATCGCTCAGAATGCCGAAACCGGTGTTGATCCCGTAAACCGCCTTGTCCTTTTTAAGGATCGAATCGACAAATTTGCGGCACTTCGCCATTTTTGCACGTGTCTTTTCGTTGATCGCGACTTCAGCAAGACCTTTAGCAACTAAAACGACATCATCGATCGTGAGATTTTCACCGTTAAGAAAAACTTTTTTCATAATTCCCCCACAAATTTCAAGTTTATAAAAACATAAAACAGCCGCTTATAGCACAAAAAGAATCGCATTTCTAAAAAAAATCAGACTATAATCTTCAGAACTTTTGGAGAAAAATAAACATAAAAAAACGATTCTTGTTTTTTACACTTTCACCAGCCCTTCCGGCATTGCGGCGTCTTTCATGTAGATGACTTTCGCGTTTTTGAAGTTGACGAGTCCCGCGGCCATTCCTTTGTGTTTGGTCACGTTTTTCCGCGCGGTATACCACACTTCGCCGCATCTCCCCTTCTTTGCCTTGCTGTAAAGAATTGCAAGCGCGCAGGCCGCAAGAATATCCTGCTGTTTTGGTTCCTCCCCCTTCTTCATCCGCATTATGACATGGCTTCCGTGATAGTCTTTCGCGTGGAACCATAAGTCATGCGGAAGAGCGACTTTAAAAGTGAGCTCGTCGTTATCTTTTTCCTCTTTTCCGACAAGGAAAACACGCCCGTTTTTTGCATGGAACTCGTGATAAGGAACATGGGAGTTCTGCTGCTTTTTCGGCTGTTTCAGAACGCTTTTCGGCTCTGCGGGAAGTTCGTCCGAAAGAGCGAGTTTTTCAAGTTCTTCAGACAATGTTTCGAGCCTTTTTCCAGAATTTTCGATGCCGTTTTTAGCCTTTTTTATGTTCTGGAAAAAGCGTTCCATATTCTGAAGAAGAGTTTTCGCAGGATCGAGAGTTATCTCTTTTTCGTTATTTTCAAAATCGCTGACTAAAACGGAATTTTTATGCTCCGACGAATCGAATTTCCACAAATTTGCCTTGAGAAGTGCCGCAAAATCAGTGAATTTCGCAAGATTTTCCTCATGCTTTTTTATATCATCCTTGACGATATTTATCGCGGAAAGGATCTTGCTCCGTTTTTCTTCAAGTTTTTTCTTTTTTTCTTCTTCGCGCTCTTTGTCCGATTTTTCGACGAACCACGATTCCCAGAAAAGCGGATCAACAAACGTCAGAGGAAAATCCTTCATCGGTTTTTCAAGTAAATTCAAGCCGTTGTCTTTCTTGTCGCGCCAGATTTCCTTCCCCGATTCATCTTGAACGACGACCGATTTTCCTGCAAAAAGAGGAATTATTAAATCAAGATTTTCGGTTTCAACTTTTACAACTTTTCCGTATTCCTTCATCACTGAAAAGGCTGTTATTTTACCAAAAAAATTGCTTCTGAGCCCTTCTTCAAGCCTCGAGAGCGGCTCTTTAGGGAAAGCGCCTAGGTTTTTTACTGGAATTATGATTTTATCCTTCAGATGGAAGAAAAAACCTGAAATTTCAGGCGATCCGTAAAGTTTGATCAATGTTCCGCCGCGCGATCTATAGACAGCGGTCACAAGAGAACCGCTTGCAAATTTATCAAGAAATTCAACAACTTGGATCGTGTCTGAAAGATACATGGCTTTATATGCGGCCGGCAAGAACTTTTTCTGCTGCGGCAAGCTCTTCCTTGTTGTTTATGCCTGCAAGAGAAGTATAATCCTTCTCTACATAAGCAGTGACCTTCTTGTGCATATTTACGGCGATTTCAACTATGTCGGTGAGATAATATTCGTTTTTCGCATTGTTGTTTTTAAGTTGTGAAACGGCTTCAACGAGAAAATTTTTCCCGACAAGATAAATTCCGACATTTATCTCTTTCAATTTCAGCTGTCTCTCATCGGCATCAAAAAATTCGACTATTCCTGCGACATCGCCGTTTTCTTTACGCTCTATCCTTCCGTACTGAGCTGCATCGTCAAGAATTGTACTAACCAAAAGCAGATCCGAACCGCTTTCTTCAAAAAATTTGACAGCTTTCTCAAAAGTTTCTGTTTTTACAAGCGGAATATCGCCGTTGCAGATAAGAACAGAATCAATATTTCCCGAAACATTCGGAATCGCCGCTCTTACAGCACCGCCGGTACCGTTCTGAACTGCCTGAAACGAAAATTTCACATCCGGAAAGTTTTTTGAGATGTAGTCTTCAACGATCTCCCTGCCGTGGCCTGTTACGACATTAAGCGTGCCGCAGACAGGTTTCAGTGCCTCGATTATCCAGGCAACCATCGGCTTTCCCGCAACATTGTGCATAACTTTCGGAAGATCGGATTTCATTCTTGTTCCCTTGCCTGCCGCAAGGATAATGGCTTCGATGTTCATATTGCCTCACTATCCATTGTAAGTTGTCGGAATCGTTATTATAAAATCAACTGTCGGATGGTTCTTGCTCTTGTTTTCGACATACATCGTACCACCCATGAATTTCAGTATCTGTCTCGATATCGCAAGTCCGAGCCCTGTCCCTTTTTCAGCTGTTTTTGTGGTAAAAAACGGCTCAAATATCCTATCCACAACATATTTCGGAATCTCTGGGCCGTTGTTTGAAACAACGATATTTATCATAGACTCGCTTGCTAAAACGACTATCTTCAGTTCTTTTTTGGCTGACATATCAGCACTTTCCTCAAAAGCGTCAACGGCATTGTTGACGACATTCGTGATGACCTGAATAAGCTCCTGCTTTTTACAGGTTATGTTTTTCGGCACATTTTTAGCTATTTCAGTTGTAAAATCGATGTTGCCGCGCCTTATGTTGTAGGAAGTGAGATTCTTTACTTCGGAAAGAAGTTCCTCGAAACCGACTTCGCTGACAGTATCGTCGCGTTTATAGAAACGCCTGAAAGAATTCAGGAGCTCTTCTATCCGCGTTATTCCGTTCAGCGATTCATCAACGCTCGGAAGAACAAGCTTTTCGAATATCGAAAGATCTTCCTCGTGCGTGGCCGCTTTTTTCATGTTTCCGTAAGCATAACGGCACATTTCCTGATTCGCTTTGATGAATGTAAGCGGTGAATTTATTTCGTGGATTATGGCGCTGATCATCGTTCCTACCGTTGCCAGCCTGTCTGCGTGGATCAGCTGTTTCGTGCGCTCGGCGATAATGCTTTCAAGATTGCAGCTGTAAAGCAGGAGCTGCATGTTGTTCTTAACTTTTATCGCAAGTTCGTGCCATTTTATCGGTTTGTAGAGCAGATCGATGCTCCCTTCGAGAAGGATCCTGTTTTTAAGATTTTCGTCACTGACAAAACCTTCGTCGCCGGTGATAAAAATGACTCTGACCTTTTTTGAAACGGCGCTTATCCTCTGGTAAATTTCCATGCCCGTTTTGTCACCGTCAAGCCTGATGTCAATAATAAAAATCAACGGTTCGTCATTCAACGCCAGATTTACGGCTTCCTCAGGCTCGGTCGTAAAAACACCTTTCATATCGGGCAGATACTTTTTCAGTTCGCCTTTAGCGACAGTCAGGAAATCGTTCTCGTCGTCAAGAACACAGTATGAACCTTTAAGCATCGCGGTTTTTCTCCGTCATCAGCGAATCCAGTTTGCCGCCCCAGACATTTCCGTATTTTTCAAGCACAATCCCCGGCAGTTTCGACGAGAGGTATTCTCCTGTTGCACTGTCGAATCCGAAATCAAGCCGGATCCCTTTCACGCCGGCATCGTTGCATCCGGCAGAAACGACTTTTCCCTCTGCTTTAAGAATTTCTTCTAATCCATGAACTTTTATTGAAAAATCAAAAACTTCACCGACGGAATGAGTCTCTTCCGAAGCAAGAAACAGATGACCGTCACGCAAAGTTTTTATGTAATCCTTCAGAAACGAAGAGAACTTCCTGTATTCTATGTTTATCGATTCTTTTTCCATAGTTAAGCCTTTTCAGCAATTATTACATCGCGCATCGAGTATCTTCCGGGCTTTTTTCCGCAAATGAAAAGCGCGGCGCTAAGAGCACCTTCCGCCAGGATCGAGCGGCTTGCGGCCTTGTGCGAAATCTCGATCCTTTCACCTGCAAAACCGAAAATCGCGGTATGCTCGCCGACAACGTCTCCGCAGCGGATAGCGTGATAGCCGATCTCGTTTACAGCTCTTGCTCCGACCATTCCGCTTCTTCCGTCACGCCTTTCCAGAGCACGTTCCGCCTGGATCCCCGAAATTATTTTTCCCATTTCGAGAGCAGTCCCGCTCGGAGCGTCCTTCTTTTTGTTGTGGTGCATTTCGACAATTTCAATGTCTGCGTCATGAGTAAGAGCCGCCGCAGTGCGGAGGATCTCGAACATGATGTTGACTCCTTTGCTCAGATTCGAAGCCTGAAGCACTGCGATTTCCTTCGCCCCCTTGTCTATCGCGGCGTGGTCGTCTTCAGTAAGTCCGGTCGTTCCGACTACAAGCGGTTTTTTGTGATTTTGAGCCCATAAAAGAGCCTTTTTAAAGCCTTCACGCGAACTCAGATCGATTGCGGCATCGACATCCTCGCCAGAAATTTCATCAATATTTTCAAAACCTTGAACGACATCGACTTTGTGAGTGATCTTTATATCGGGATAGTTTTCTGCCGCCTCGGTTATAGCCTTACACATTCTGCCGGCAGCACCGCTGAGAAGGATCCTAATCATTTTCTCCCCCATAGGAAAGAAGCTCGTCTTTGAGGCTTCTCGACATCAGTTTTTTAATGTTTTCCTTTATGTCGGCGCCGTTGTAAAGCACGTCGTAAAGCGTTTCGGTTATCGGCATCTCAACATTCATTTTCGCTGCCAGATCGTGAACCGAAGCGGTCGTCGGAACACCTTCAGCGACCATGATCATCGAATCGAGAATATCTTTTATTTTCTCGCCCTGACCGAGCCTGATCCCGACCTGTCTGTTTCGGCTGAGATCTCCCGTGCAGGTGAGAACAAGGTCGCCTACTCCGCTGAGTCCCGCAATGGTCCTGGGGTTTCCGCCCATCGCCATGACAAGTCTCGTCATTTCGGCAATCGAACGCGTGATGACCGCCGCCTGGGTGTTTTTACCCATTTTAAGCCCTTCAAGAACACCAATTGCAACGGCAAAAACATTTTTCAGTGAACCGCCGAGCTCGACTCCGACGACATCGCGCGAAGTGTAGATCCTCATATACGGCGAATTGAAAAAATTCTGTATTTTGCCGATATCTTCCGAGTTTTTGCCTGCAACGACTGCGCATGTCGGCATTTTCATTGCAAGCTCGCGGGCAAAAGTAGGACCCGAAATAACAAAAATATTTTTGTAAAGTGCCGGCGGAAGGATCTCCTCGGCGATCTGATACATCATTTTGAGAGTCGAATTCTCGATTCCCTTCGAAGCGAGGACGATGAAAGTTTTTTCCGAAATTATTCCTGAAATCTGCTCGATCGACTTTCTTATGTGCTGCGCCGGAGTCGCGACAACGACAAGCTCCTTGCCTATGACCGCTTCCTTGATGTCAGCAACAGCCTTCAAAGATTCCGGCAGCTTTATTCCAGGCAGAAAAAGTTTGTTCTCATGTTCCGAATTTACAGATTCGACGATCTCGGGCTCACGCGCCCAGATAACAGTTTCATACTGTTTTTCCGCAAGCATCCCCGCCAGCGCCGTTCCCCAGCTTCCGGCTGATATAACACCGACTTTTACCATAATGAATCACCTCCGAACAAAAAAACCTGAAATTTTACCGATATGCAGAATTTAGTCAAATTGAACCGTTTCGGCTCTCGCATTTTTATGAAATATGATTATAATTATCCGTTTTTGATTTTTTTTCAGGGAGGGAACAATGACTTTTCTTGTGATTTTCTTGGTGGTTGTCGTAATTTTGGCACTTTCGTTTTTCGCGCTTTACAACAAACTTGTCGGACTCCGCAACATAGTCCTCAACTCGTGGAGCCAGATCGATGTTCAGCTCAAAAGGCGTTTCGACCTTATTCCGAACCTTGTCGAAACGGCAAAAGGCTACATGAAACACGAAAACGAGACTTTCGTGAAAGTAACGGAAGCCCGCGCTGCGGCGATGTCAGCTATAAACAAAGGCAATGTCAGGGAAGTCGGCGCGGCTGCAGCCGATCTCGACGCAAGTCTGGCAAAAATGCTTATGACTTTTGAAAACTATCCTGAACTCAAGGCAAACCAGAACTTCATGTCTCTTCAGGAAGAACTTTCTTCTACTGAAAATAAAATAGCTTTCGCACGTCAGGCATACAACGATGCAGTTATGAGCTACAACAACGCTGTCGAGATGTTCCCGACAAATATCATTGCAAGCATGTTCAGTTTCAAACAGTCCGATTTCTTCGAGATCGAAAAAAAGGAAGAAAAGGAAGCTCCGAAAGTAACATTTTAAAATCATTAGATTTTTATGTGGGAACTTATCGAGAAAAATAAGCGCAAATCGCTCCTCGTCCTGATTTTGATGTTCATCCTGATGACCGCACTTTCAGGTGCGATAGGTCTCAGCATAGAACCGAATTACGGACTTTACTGGGGGGCCGCGTTCGGAATCCTGCTCTGGGCAGTCCAGTCTCTCGTTGCTTATTTTCTCGGTGACGATATCGTTCTGCACTTCAACATGGCGGTAGTCGTCACCCCTGAAAGTTCTCCTCAGCTTTATAATATCGTTGAAGAGATGAAAATTGCTGCCGGACTTGCCGTTATGCCCGAAATCTACATCGTGCAAAGTCAGGGAATGAACGCTTTCGCGACAGGGATCCGCCCGAACAAAACGGCGATATGCGTAACGAGCGGACTTGTCGAAAACCTGAACCGCGACGAACTTCAGGGGGTCATCGCCCACGAAATGAGCCACATCCTGAACCGTGACGTCCTTTTTATGACATTTGCCGGAGTCATGCTCGGCACAATCACGATGCTATCGAACGCCCTTTTAAAAGGAACGATTTTCGCGAATTCCGACAGAAGATCGCGCAGAAAAAGAGGGATCGGCGGCGGACATCCGGCAATAATTCTTATTC
Organism: bacterium UBP6_UBA1196; assembly: GCA_002310035.1. Taxonomy (GTDB): domain Bacteria; phylum UBP6; class UBA1177; order UBA1177; family UBA1177; genus UBA1177. The sequence continues at coordinate 948 of DBYC01000016.1, read as the reverse complement.
TCCTTCTGCTTGCGATATTTGCTCCTATTCTTGCCAGGATTTTCTATTTCACTATTTCAAAAAAACGCGAATATTTAGCTGATGCGACCGCGGCAAGGCTAACACGCTATCCGATCGGTCTGGCTTCGGCGCTTGAAAAAATAGCGAAACAATCTTCTGTCGATTTTGTCAGCAAAATCACCGCTCCGATGTTCATCGTCAATCCGCACTTCGCCGGCGGTGATGAAGATTCGATCTTTGCTGCATCGACCCATCCGCCGATTTACAAAAGGATCGCCATTCTGACACAACTTCAGCACGGCGGAACCGTTTCTTTGGGCAATTATCAGAAAATTTATGAAAAAGAAGTAGAAAAGTCTCAGCTTCTTTCAAATGCGGTTCTTAAAGCAGACTCAGGAGAAAAAATACGGCAGCAGAGCGTTGAAGAAACTGCTCAAAAAACGGCGGCGAAAGCAGTCGAGGATATCATTCTGGCAAACTCAGGTTTCAAGATCCTGACATGCGAATGCGGTCTCAAAATCAAACTGCCGCCCAGTTCTATGCAGACAAAAATCAAATGCCCGCGCTGCAAAAAAGAACTCAGCGCAGAAAGCGGCAAGCTTGATACCGCCTCAGCCGGCGAAAAAACAGAACTTGTTTTTAAAAGAATGTCGCTTACCGCTTGGGAATCATTCCCATGCCAGTGCGGTAATTTTACATTTCAGCTTTCACCACTCTTCCGCGGCACTTATGTCGTATGCAAGCGCTGCGGAACAAAAGTCAAAATCGAATATCCAGGATAGCTGGAAAAAGATATTTTCCCATCAATCCTTGATCTGTGCAAAAAATAAATCAACCTAAAAATTTCTTATTTTTCAAGAGCTCTCTGATTTTAAAGGATTCTGTTTCAGAGGCCGTAGATGGCACACTGTTGTTGAAGACGTTCCGGATACAGGAAGAAGAGAGCCG
>DBYC01000072.1 GCA_002310035.1 bacterium UBP6_UBA1196 | reverse complement strand
TAAGTGCGGCTGCAAAGAAGGCAAGGAATGTCCCTGCAAAGGCGACAAAGAGTGCTGCAAAAAACACGGCGGATGCGACTGTCTCAACGGAAAAGGCTGCTGCGGACATCACCACGGAATGCATGATCCGCATGTGTGGCTCGATCCTATGAACCTTATCGTTATGACCGACAACACTGTTACGGAACTTTCGGCGGCCGATCCTGAGAACGCGGCATTCTACCGTGAAAACGGTGAAGCACTTAAAGCTGAGATCAAAAAGGTCAATAATGAAATCGCAGCTCAGCTCAAAGAAGTTGAAGGAAAGAGTTTCGTAGTTCACCACCCCGCTTTCGGATACTTTGCCGAAAGATTCGGTCTCAAACAGGTCCCGCTTGAAATCGAAGGAAAGGAACCGGGCGCAGTCGATATGGCGAAAGTTGTCGATTTTATCAGGAAAAACAATGCAAAAGCCGTATTTATGCAGGCTCAGATCCCCGATTCTGTCATAAAATCGGTAGCTGAAGAAACGAAAGTCCGCGTTATTACTCTCGATCCTCTGAAAGAAAATGTTCTTGAAAATATTAAAAAAACAGCAAATGAAATAAAAGGGGCTTTAACAGATGAAAAGTAAAATTTTGACAAAAATTCTCTTTGTTTTTTTGTTTTCTGCACTTGCTTTTTTTGCAGCGTGCAGCAGTTCTGATGAAAAGGATGATTTGACCGATACCGATACAGTTTCCGACGAAGATTTTTCAGGCGATGCAGAACAGGGTGATGCTGATCACAACCCTGCTGAAGATGCCGACACAACGCCCGACAACGGCGATTCAGCTGATGATTCTGATAAACCGGCCGACAACACAGATACAACTGGTGACACCGATACAGCCGACGACACTGACTCTGGGTCAACTGACGATACCGATACAACAGGCGACACCGGTACGCCTGATGAAAGCGACACCGATTTCGAAAAAGCGGCGGAAGGCTGCACGATGATCGAAGTGCCGACAATAACAATGTCAGGTTATCCCGATGAAATCAACGGCTACTTCTCGCCGGCAATGGGCGGAAACGCAATCGATATCATAAAAATCCTTTTTAGTGGCGGCGGTCTCAAGGAAGGAACTTACGCACTCGGAACAGGCATGAATGAAACTTATGCGCAGTGTCAGCAGTGCGTTATGGTCTGGGTCGATGCCGAATATGGAGAAGCGAAAGAATACTACTTTCAGACAGCCGGAACACTGAAAATCATGAAAATCGCCGGTGAAGGAGATGCCAAAAGAACTAACGGCAATATCAAAAACCTGATTCTGAAGCGGGCTGAAGACAATGTAAATTATGTTTTTGTTCCGAACGGTGAATGTGTTGCCGCTAAATTTGTCGAGTGGGAAACAATAACCGACGATCCATCGACTCCCGGCAACGATTAAATGTAATTCCTGTAAAAAAACATGAACTTTCTTCTTGCTTTTCTTTTTCTCTTCTCGTTGCAGACACTTGAGGACAACGACAATGTTTATGTTATGATGGAAAGCGCGGATGAAAATCCCACTTTTTCTTCATACCGTCTGAACAATCCCGAAAGAATAGTTTTCGAAGCAGGCGGAATATTCGGCGAATCCGATTTTTCCATCGCTTCCGGAATTGTGAAATCGGTCGAAAAGAGTGTTTCAAACGGTATGACACGGTTCGTGTTTTTTGTCGAGCCCGGAAGTCAGTATACTTTTTTCAACCGCAAAGGAACAGTGATTGTCGCTTTCAGCCGTTCGGTTTTTCTGGACGACGAAAATTTTGATACAGTAATCGCCAAATTCCATGCGAAGATAGAGAAGGAACTTCTTGCCGAGGCCGAAAAAGGGCGGCAAATCGAAGAGAAACGCCTGGCGGAAGAACAGCGTCTCGCCGAACTTCAGAAAGCTGAGGAAGAAAAACGCGTCGCTGAGGAAAAGCGCACCGCAGAACTTAAAAAAGCAGAGGAAGAAAAGCGCCTTGCCGAAGAAAAGCGTGTTGCAGAGCTGAAAAAAGCTGAAGATGAGAAAAAGCTTGTCCAATCCCTTTTAAATGAACTCGAAGAAGAGGAAAAGCGAGCCGCCGAAGAAAAGCGTATCGCCGAACTCAAAAAGGCTGAGGAAGAAAAACGCGTCGCTGAGGAAAAGCGTCTCGCAGAGGAGAAACGCATTGCCGAAGAGAAGCGCATAGCTGAAGAAAAGCGTCTCGCTGAGGAAAAACGGCTCGCGGAACTTCAGAAAGCCGAGGAAGAGAAGCGTATCGCCGAGCTCAGAAAGGCCGAAGAGGAAAAGCGCATAGCCGAAGAAGCCCGGCTGGAAGAGGAAAAACGCTTGGCGATGCAGCAAGTTAAAGCGGTGAAATCAGAAGACGGCGAGATCCGCCATCTTAAAGTGACAAAAGCCGAAAAAGAGCCGACACTCGCTGAAAAACTGCCAGATCTTCCAGTTACAAAACTAGAGAAAAAAGGAAAGCTCAAAAATCTTTTCTTCAGGAAATTCCCCGAATTCAGCCGCGTGACAATGGAAATCGACGGTGAAGTCGACTATCAGTTCAGGGAAATCGGCGGCGGATTTGTTATCGATGTCCACAATTTTGCCAAAATTCCTCAATATTTGCTGAATATTATCGATACGCGCGCTTTCAAGGCGGAAGTTGCCTACATTCTGCCGAAAAAAGTTGACGGCGTGCTGAAAATCTACATCAAAACTGATGCCGGAATGGCTGTCCGCAAGAGCGTTGACAAAAAATATATCCATTTTGATTTCTATAAACCGACGATAGAATAAAATAGGTCGAAATTTATTTATTATTTGCGCTGTTTTTGCTATAAAGCGCCGGATTTTGATTTCGGAGGAGACGTGAGCAGCAAAAAGACAAAAGATCCCAGGCTTGTGGCAAGTTCGCTGATTCAGGATGTGCTTGACCAGTCGTTTTTTGTGAACGAACTTCTTAACGATTCACTTTCGGCTTTTGATTTTCCGAAAAGGCGTTTCATCACGGAACTTGTCTACGGCACGGTGAGGAATTTGACCCATCTTGACTACTGGATCCTCAAAGTTTTCAAAAAACCGCTGAAACGGATGGACAAAGAGCTGCTCGCCCTTATCAGGGTCTCGCTTTACCAGATACTTTTCATGTCGAACAGAGAGGCGGCGACGATCGTTTTCGAAGCGGCGGAACTTGCGAAACGTTGCGGAAACGAAAAAACGGCGGGATTTGTCAACTTCATTCTGCGCGAGATCCTTCGCACCGGCCCGACACGCGAAAACATGGAAGCTGATTTTGCCGGCAAGCATGACGAATTTTTGCAGACATACTATTCCGTTCCCGACTGGTTTTACGCGAGGATAAAAGCTCAGGCTGAAACTTTGGGCAAAGATGTCGAAGAATATTTGCAGATCGTGAACAAGCCGCTCGGCATTACTCTCAGGATCGAAGGCGATGAAAATTTGCGGCAGCAGATCATCGAAAAGCTCGTTTCGAAAGGAGCAACGGCCGAAGCTGCAAAACTCAGCCCTTACGGGATCTGCACGAATAAAGCGGTAAACTTCTCAATGCTCAAAGGTTTTGACAACATTTACATTCAGGATGAATCTTCACAGCTTTCAGTTCTTGAAATGGATATCAGACCCGGTGACAAAATTCTGGATATGTGCGCCGCTCCCGGCGGAAAAACCCTTTTCGCTTCGTATCTGACAGGAGACGAAGGCTTCGTCACGGCGGCAGATGTCAACGGAAACCGCCTCAATATGCTTGCCGACGTCGTCATCCAGCACGGAAAGAAAAATATCGGAATGAAACTCCACGACGCGACCAAAGACAACCCTGAATGGCACAACGCTTTCGACAGAGTCCTTCTTGACGCACCGTGCAGCGCGCTCGGCACAGTGAGACGCCATCCCGAGACAAAATGGATAAAGAACGACAACGACCCCGCAAAAATGGCTTCCATTTCGGGAAAAATTCTGGAACAGGCGGCAAAATATCTTAAAAAAGACGGCACTCTGGTCTTTTCCGTCTGCACCTTCACGAAAGAGGAAACATTGGAGCAGATCAAGCGTTTCTCTGCTCATCACCCTGAATTTACCGTGGAGAAATCGTATTTCACCGTCACAGACATCAACGACAACAGAGACATATTTTTCATCTGCAGAATGAGGAAGAGATAAATACCTCATCCTAAATCCCTCTCCAATGCGGCGAATGGAAAAGGTAGAATCTGTCGGAGCTTAGGTCTGCCCGCCCGCAAACTCTCGGTTGGCGAGTCTGTCGAACCAAAAACTTGCCTTTCTCTCACCTTTCCCTATCATATTTTGTTTTCGATTTTTAGGAGATGAAAATGAAGAACTTTTTGGTTTTTGCAATTTTTACAGCTTTGGTTTTTGTCGTTTCCTGCGGCGGAGGTTCGTCTTCCGACAACAATTCAGTTGCAAATTTCGGAAAGCTCGGTCAGGAATGTTACCCTAACAAAAGCTGTGACGAAGGGCTTCTCTGCGAGGAAGAGACAAATCGCTGCATCGAAGATCCCGAAAATCCGTCAAATTCAGACAACGAAAATAGCGATAATGATTCTACTGAAAACAATGACAGCAATCCTGTCGAAGAGAACGATAAAGATAACCAACCAAACGACAACGACAAAGATGATAAAGATGATTCAGATGTAATTGATGATAACAACAAAGAAGACAAAGATGATTCAGATGTAAACGATAGCGATCCAATCGAAAATAACGACAATGACAACAATCCATCTGAAAACAACGATTCAGATTACACTAGCGATTTAAATGGGCTCTTTGACGGAGGAGAAATGATCATAACAAAAAGCAACCTAGAAAAATTGACACAAGCCCAGATAGATGACAGAAAAAACAACGGACATAACGAAGCGAAAAAGAGATGCCCCTACAACTACATACAACAACCAGAACGATATGATGAAAAAGGGAACATGTATATTGTTGATAAATGCGAAGGCAATATAGAAGAACCGATGTGGTTAGAACATACCGCCCCAAAAATTTTGCTTGATAGATATGGCGCTATTCCACCAGAACCCCAAAGGGTTGTTTCTATGACGGTTGATTATTTGAACAAAGGCAGTCCATCCAATATGAAAATCAGAGTTCCTTATCTGCTATTAGATGTTAATTTTGTGTCACAAAATTGCTTAAGTCAGGTTAATGAAGGTACATCTCTTATTGAAATATGGCCTAATTCATATGCGGATAGCCATTCTGAAAGTTGTTATATAGACGGCGAAAAGAAAACACTGCCAATAGAGGCGAAAGCAATAAAACAAATCAGAACAATGCCTAATGATTATGTATCGTTATGTAAAACAATGCCGAACTATCAACTTGATGAAAGCGACAATGCGTGTTATACAACCATAGAAGAATTCGTATGGTTGGAAAGTGTGCCACATAAAATACTCCCAAAAAACAGCAAAGGATTTTTGCCAGGTTATCCTTGGGGCATCACGTATATCGAAAGAGATTTAGATACCAATGTGTTTCATATGGTTGTACAATTTGGTAGAGAAATAAGTAACGGCATGACAGTATATGTAACACTGAAAAACGCAAAAAGTTGTATAGAGCAATGTCAAGGTAAAGAGGGTTGCACAAGCCATATTGAACCAAGCCAAAACGCTTCCAGAGGTTGCATAATCAATGGCGAAGAAGTCAAGGGCGAAGAGTGACCTCACTCAAACCGTCTCCAATGCTTTGCACCACTATAGTTTGAGATCTTTCACATCGTTCAAGATGACTGCAGGTGGGCAGTCAAACCGCTGATTGACGGAATAACCCTTTAGCAGGAATTCTTTCAAAACACTGTTCGCCCACTGTCTGAAAAGTATTCCCTGACTGGATTTCACCCTATATCCAACAGAGAGAATCATGTCTAAATTATAAAATTCCACAAATCTTGTTACCTGACGACCACCTTCATTTTGAACTGTCGCAAAATTTGCGACAGTTGCCATATCCCGCAATTCTTCGTGCAAAGCATTGTTAATATGTTTTCCGATAGTTTTAACGTCACGCCCGAAAAGAACCGACATTTGATTTCTGTTCAGCCATACGGATTCGTCTGCCATCCTGACTTCCAAATGGATCGTATTGTTCGGTTGGTAAATCACTATTTCATTTTCCATTTCAAA
>DBYC01000047.1:3250-13171 GCA_002310035.1 bacterium UBP6_UBA1196 | reverse complement strand
ATCGAAGCGATAAGCATCGGAGCGATTACAGCCTTTTCCTGGAATTCTGCACTGCCTGCAAATGCCGAAGCACCGAGAGCAGCCGTAGCAAGAATAGATCCTGCATAGGATTCGTAAAGGTCTGCGCCCATACCTGCAACGTCGCCTACGTTGTCGCCTACGTTGTCAGCGATAGTAGCGGGGTTACGCGGGTCGTCTTCCGGGATCCCGGCTTCGACTTTACCTACAAGGTCAGCTCCGACATCGGCTGCCTTCGTGTAGATACCGCCGCCGACTCTCGCAAAAAGAGCCTGAGTTGAAGCACCCATTCCGAAAGTAAGCATCGTCGTGGTAATGAAAATAAGTTTGTGGGTCGTGTCAGCCTCTTTGACAAAAATGTTGAGGATGATGTACCAAGCCGAAATGTCGAGAAGTGCAAGTCCGACAACAGTAAGACCCATAACAGCCCCCGAACGGAAAGCTACTTTGAGTCCTTTGTCGAGTGACTTCTGAGCTGCGTTAGCAGTTCTTGCCGAAGCGTAGGTCGCCGTTTTCATTCCAAAGAAACCAGCGAGTCCGGAGAAGAAACCGCCGGTCAGGAATGCGAACGGAACCCAGTTGTTCTGCAGACCAAAAAAAGCCATAACGGCAAAAATAACAGCGAGAACTACAAAAACGATACCGACGATTTTGTACTGCTGTTTAAGATAAGCCATCGCGCCTTTTCTTACATGAAGCGCGATTTTCTTCATCGTGTCCGTTCCCTCGCTCTCTTTCATCATCTGTTTGAAGAAGAAGAACGCGAAAGCAAGTGCCAGAACGGAAGCACCCAAAACCAAAAAAACAAGATTTGACATACAAACCTCCTAAAAAAATAAAAAGACCGCCAAAAAAATGCGGCGTATTTAACGACTTTTTTTTAATTTAGGCAATAAATTTATCAATCCTATTAGAATTTTTTTCTTAAAAACGGCTTTTTAGTTTTTTTCACTCAGAAATTTCCAGTATCTTCGCGGCATGCACCGCCTCTGAAGTTCCGGATTGGCACGGCTTTCTATCGCTATTATTCTGAAATAGTTTTTCCACATTTTTACAAAAGCATCTTCTTTCCCCGATTTCCCGATAAGCATCCCCAGGTTCAGATGCGAGGTCATTTCGTCTGCGAATTCGACATTTTCAGTTTTTCCTCCGGCATGATAGACTGCGATCCCGCGCCTGAGGTCGTGAATCATCCACCTTGTGCCCGAAAGACGTTCGTAAAAATGGGGGACAAGAAGCGGCAAAAGGTTGAAATCGGGTTCGAAAGGTGCATAAAAAATGCCGTTTGAAAGCTCTGAAAACCGTAGCAGACCGAGCATTTTGTCATACTCGCGCGAAACTTTTTTACGCATCAGCATCGCACTGGCGATTTTGTCGTCCTGGAAACAGGAAAAGGCTTTTTTCCCATGCTTCAAGGCAGCTTTTATCAGATAAAAACCGTATGTTTCGCAATGTTCATCTTCCGAAAGAAAAATATAGACTATCGCCGTAAATCCGCGTGTTCCGCATGTTTCCAGAAGTTTAGAGGCTACTCTTTCCGCTTTTTCCGGCGAAGTTTCGACTTCCAGAGTTTCGGCAAAAAGTTGCTGCTGCCAGGCAGATTTTTTCGCGATCTCGACTTCTTCTTTCACTAAAAACGCATCGAAAACCGCGCTAAGAAAACCTTCAAATGTCCCGTCATACAGAAAAATCATGCTTCAAAACAACGAAAGCTGCTCGATCGTGTGGTCAGGCGCCCCTGCCCTCGTGCTTGTTGATTTCATAGCCTCGAAAATATTTTTTTCGGCGAGATCTGTATCGGCCATCATTTTTCCTTTGCAGGTGATGAAATAGCGGGCTCTTTTCAGAACCACGCCTATCCGTTTGAGGTCGTCGAAATCAAGAGAACCGTTTCTTCTTGCCGAAACTATTCTGACTGCCGACTGCCGCCCTATTCCCGGAACGCGGAGGATCATTTCGAACGCGGCGGTATTCACTTCCAGCGGAAAAAGGTGCATGTTCCGCATCGCCCAGACCGCCTTCGGATCGACTTCATTCGAAAGGAAAGGATTGTCTTCCGAAACAATTTCGTCAGCCTGAAAACCGTAAAAACGCATGAGCCAGTCAGCCTGATACAATCTGTGCTCGCGGTCAAGCGGCGGAGTCGATACAACAGGAAGACGGTTGTCGCTGTTCACCGGCACAAAAGCGGAATAATAAACCCTTTTCATGCTGAATTTTTTGTAGAAAGCCTCAGTCAGTTTAACTATTTTGAAGTCGCTTTCAGGCGTCGCACCGACAATAAGCTGAGTTGTCTGCCCGGCAGGCGCAAAAACCGGAAGTTTTTTCGTTTTTTTCCTTTCTTCACGGTTTTCGACAATGTCTCCGCAAATTTCCCCCATAGGTTTTATGATCGAATCCCTGCTTTTTTCGGTAAGCAGTTTCAGGCTTTTTTCGGAAGGAAGTTCAATATTTACAGAAACTCTGTCGGCATAAAGCCCAGCCTCTTTTATCAGAATGTCACTCGCTCCGGGAATCACTTTCAGATGAATATAGCCGTGGAAATTTTCTTCATTCCGCAGTTTTTTCGCCACCGCAATCAGCTTTTCCATCGTGTAATCGGCATTTTTTACAATACCCGAACTCAGAAAAAGTCCTTCGATATAGTTTCGTTTGTAGAAATTCATCGTGAGCGAAACAAGTTCGTCAACCGTGAAAGCAGCCCGCTTCACGTCGTTGCTACGCCTGTTTATGCAGTATGCGCAGTCGTTTATGCAGTAGTTCGTAAAAAGCACTTTGAGCAGGCTTATGCACCTTCCGTCAGCCGACCAGCTGTGGCATATCCCCGATTTGTGACCGCTGCCTATACCGCCGAAGGTCCCTTTGCGGTCGCTTCCGCTTGAGGAACAGCTTGCGTCAAACTTCGCAGCAGCACCTAAAATCTCAATTTTTTCAACAAGTTCCATAAAACAGCCCACAAAAATATCACCTAAAACAAACAAGCACAAAAAGGATTATAATACCTTGAATAAACAAGGCAAGATTTTTTTCAGAATAAAAGCAGAATGTGCTGGATCACTATCCAAAAAGGAAGGAACATCATTTTCCAATTTTTTTTAACGGCGCAGAAAAACGTCAAAGAGAAAGAAACCGCAGGAATAAAAAGCAGAATATAGTCTATAACGAAAGGATCCTTTTTTATTACAAAAAGAAAAATCCACATAAAAATCGTTGAAACCGCACACAAAGAAAAAAGCAAGGCTCTGGATTTCGTATCATTTTGTTTAATAAAAGCAATAACTTCCCTCCAAAAAGCCATCAATGCCAGAATAGCGAAAAAAGATATATAGACCAGTGTATATGCGGTGGAATCCGACAAAGCCGATCTCCAGTGCGAAAAAGACGGGTGTTCAGGATTCACCGCCATCCACGAAAAACCGAGACAGAAAAACGACATATAGACTGAAAGGAATGCCGCCAGAAGCGATCTCACAATTCTGCCCGACAAAATCAATGCCATCACGAAAGATCCGATCAAAAGAAGCAGAAGTTCAGGAAACATAGGCCAGTTGTATTCGTGCACGGCCAGAAGCGTCAGCATATCCGATACGACCTGATTGAAAGAAACCGGTTCTATGAAATTGAGCCTCCATTTGTGATCCATCGCAACAGAGTAAACCATAGGAATGTAAGTCAGAAATCCGCCTAGCGCCAAAACCGGCAGATCCTTGTTTTTCAATTTAAGCAAGTATTTGAAATTTATAACGAAAAACATCAACACACAATCGAACCACGCAAGCTGCATAACAAAAATCGCCGGCACGGCTTCACCCATTTCGACAGCGATCCTGATTAGAATAAGAATTTGATAAAAAAGAAATGCCGCCCAGAGCGGGATTCGGTTTATTTCAGCGGAAGCACGCTTCGCAAATTCAGGAATTTTCATTGTTTGAAGAAAAGCTCTCCCCCTGAGCAGGTTTGTAACCGTTGATAAATTCTGCCGCTTTCATCGATTTTTTGCCGGCCGGCCTGAGTTCTGTGATTTTTATCCCGCCGTTTCTGCATGCAACGACTATCCCGCTTTTGGAAACTTCAGCTATCTCACCTGCTTTGCCGTTACAGTTAGCAACAAATTCAGCTTTTTCAATGCCGACAATATTGCCGCGAAAAATCGCACGCACTCCGGGCTCATAGGTCAAAGCCCTGATTTTGTTAAATAAAATTCTTGCATCGCTATTAAAATCAAGCCACATGTCCGATTTCTGGATCATATTCGTGAAAACAGGTTCCCCCTGCTGCGGAACGCGCTCCAAATTTCCGTTTTTGATCTTTTCCCAGTTGTTTTCCAGAAGTTCAAGCGAAAGTTTTGTCAGTTTTTCAAACAGCGATGTCGCATTGTCGTTCTCTTCAACTGCGCACCCGGCCGAAAGAACCACATCTCCGCTGTCGAGCTCTTCATCCATCACCATGACCGAAGTTCCGCTAACCGCATCCCCGTTGAGCAAAGCGGTATTCACAGGCGTCGAGCCGCGGTATTTAGGCAGAAGCGAGAAATGGACATTCAGCGGATAAAGTTTCGGCAGATCGAGAATGCGCTTTGGCAGGATCTGCCCGTAAGCCACTACAACAAGCAGATCTGGAGCGAAATTTTTCATTATTTCAAACGCCTTTTCCGACTTTGACCAGAGCGTGTGGACCTCAAGACCGAGCTCGATCGCCCTCTTTTTCACTGGCGTCGGCTCAAGTTTTTTGCCGCGCCCGCGGATTTTGTCCTTCTGCGAAAAAACAATGATCTCGTCTGTTTTCCCGGCACAGAAATCAAGAAAAGGAACTGAAATTTCTGGACTTCCCATAAAAACTATCTTCATTTTTCCTCCGCAAATACAAAGAAAAACTTAAAAATTATACAGCATTCCGTTAAGAAAACAACCGTCAGCGGTATTCAAAAATCACAAAATCGTTCAAATTTATCCCTGTGTAGCCGCTTTCAACCATAAAACCAAATTTATTCAACAATTCAGCAGAGTTATAATTTTGAAGAGACTCTTTGATCTCATTTTCCGGAATTGAAATTCTTCCGCCTTCCACAACTGCCCCGGCAAAAGGCGAGTTTCCGTCAATACCGTCGGAAGAAAGCGCATAAAGCCGCATTCCTTTTTTCAGAAAAGGGAGCATCATCAGCGCAAAATGACTCATTCTGCCGCCGCATCCGGGATTTTTTGATTCTATTTTCAAAAGCGGTTCCCCTGTGACGAGCAGGTTTTCTGTTCCTGAATCAATATGGCGGATAACGACCTCTGCGAGTTTTTCTACTTTTCCTGTAAAATGACGGACAGATTCAGTATTTTCAGGCATTTGTCTCAGAAGTGCATCATGCAGCAGATCGGAAGATGCACATTTGAAAAGGTGTGTGTTTTCGAGATCTTCCCTGAAAAAAGGCATACTGCCGACAAGCTTCTCTCCGCAAGGATACGGGATATCGCTTGCAACAAAAACATAGAAATTGATTTTACCGAATAATTCCGCAAGCTTACCGTTTTTAACAAGTGAATTTTCACTCCTCGCTTTATTGATTTCAGTAATAGGCAGACCGCTTTTCAGCAACTTTTCGTTGAGCAGGATCGTTCCGTTTTTATCTGAACTTTTTTCAATGAGAGCAGAACTTCCGCCGCTCAAAAGGACGACAACATTTTCAGGATTTTGGATTTTAACGAAATTTATGAGTTTTTCACATGCTTCGAAGCTTGCTTCCGACATATGCGGATGAGTCGAAAAAACAACATTTTCCGTTTTCAGGGCGTGGATCTCCGACCCTTGAGGAAGAACGGCTAAACAAGGCAGGAATGAAGTTTCAGGAAACATTTCTGTAAACTGCCGGAACATGTAATCAGCGGATTTTCCTACACTTATTATAATGTTGCGCTCTCTTCCGCGTATTTTTTCATAACCAGAAAAATCAAATTTTATCGATGTTAAAAAATTGATGTATGACTGCCGTGATCCGAACATAAAAACCTCTGCGCCAGTGTTCAACCGCAAAAAACGATCTTTACTAACATGTTTCAGCATCGAATTCAACAGATTCTTCTTTTCAATTTTTCACAATCGTTTTAATCTCTCAAAGATTCTTTGCATTGCAAGGAATAACCGTTATAATCGGTCGTTTTTGTTTTTTGCGGAGGGTATAATGAAGTTTTTCCGTGTTTTTTACATGTTTTTTCTGTTTTTCCCGCTTCTGATTTCAGCAAAGGAACCACTGCAGGTGGTAATTCTCCACAATGACGGCTATACACTGTATCAGGAATTCAGACCGAACGACAATACATATAAAAATACTGTGCGTGACATGGAAGTTCTTGCTTCGAGACACAAAAACAAAGCTTTTTCCCAGGCCGCCAATTTAGTTAAAACTATACAGAACAAGTGCAAAAAATATTATGACATAAACACAAAACTCATTGAAATGCTTCAAAAAAAATGGTTAAAGCCGCATTATGCCAATATGGATGACGAGTGGAAAGAGGCGACTTTCTCAAAAGACAGGAAAAAAGTTCAGGACATTCACAAGCTGTCGCTCGGAATGCAACAGGCCTACAACGACTGGAATGAAGCCCGCAATAAAGCGGTTGAAAAAAAAGATATCGCTGAAATCGCCAAAGATCTGGAAAAGGCGAACATTGCTCTGAAAGCAGCCGTTGACGCTGTTCTGGAAGGAGAAAAGCCTGCGATGGATGCTATCGCAAAAGAGTTGGAAATAATGAAAATGTCAAAATAATCAAGGAGTTAAAATGTTACTTAAAGGAAAGGAAGCGGCAGACGGAATTGTTTCTGAACTTTTGAAACAGGATATTCCCGCTCTCACTCTCGCGGTTTTTCACCCGCTTAACGACGATGCGGCGGAAAGTTATCTCAAAACAAAAGAGAAGTGGCTGAAAAAGATAAACGCAAAAATCGAGGTCGTTCCGGTCGATGGAAAAATGACACAGGACGAATTTTTCCGCAAGCTGGATCTTCTCAACAAAGACACGTCGATCACAGGAATCATGGTCGAACTTCCGCTCCCGGTAAAAATTCCGGAAAACGAACTTCTTACAAGAATAAATCCGCTGAAAGATGTTGACGGAATAACATATTTCAATCAGGGACGGATCTTCACTTCAAAAAAAGAAGAGATCGTTCCGTGCACAGCAGCTGCATCAATAAAACTGCTCGAACACTATCAAACAGAATTTTCAGGGAAAAATGTCCTTGTGATCGGCCGAAGCTATATAGTCGGACTTCCGCTTTTCAAACTGTTTCTCAATCGGAACGCTACCGTAACAACGGCACACCGCGGAACTTCAAACATGAAAGAACTTATAAAAAACTCCGATATTGTTGCAATATGCGCAGGAACACACGGAATCGTGAAATCAAGTGAAATCAAGGACGGAGCAAGCGTTGTCGATGTCGGGATCCATGTCACCGAAGAGGGAAAAGTTACCGGTGACATGATCCTTGATCAGGAAAACGAGGAGACAAGGATCAACTACTCCCCTGTTCCAGGCGGAGTCGGAACAGTCACAAACGCCATGATGCTCAAGAATCTAGTCTTGTGCCGCGAACTCCAGAATCATAATATTTAAGTGATTTTTATATGAAGCAGCAGGTAAAATCAATACAGACAGTGATTTCGGAATCACCGAACAAACTACTTTTCGCGATAATGAACTGGAGCGAAATTGTAGGCAAAAACAACGCAGAAATAACCATTCCGATCAGATTAAAACAGAAAATTCTGGAAATTGCCGTTCCGAACAACATTGTCCTTGCCACCGTATCGAAATTTTCCAGATTGATAATCGACAGAATGAATGCCAAAACAGGCGGAGAAAATGTGCTCAGACTGAAATTCTCAATAGTGCCGTCCCTCTTCAACAAAACAAAGAAAATCGAAAAAAAGAGAGTCGTACAAAAGGCGAGCGATTTTCCTGAAGAAGAAATCATTCAAAAAAAACTGGAACTTATGCAAAAATTCGGCTTTGATGAAGAAACAGCTGAAAACGCAGCAAACATAGAATTTTTCATAACAAAAAACAAAAAATCAAACAAACCGGAGATATGAAATGACAACCGATCTAATCATGGATTTCAGATCACTCGCAAAACTGATTTCGAAAATCGAAAATAACAGAGCCGGTTTTGAAGACGATCTGATGTCGCTTTACAAGGAAAATTCTGAAACTCTAACAATCGGAATCACAGGG
Organism: bacterium UBP6_UBA1196; assembly: GCA_002310035.1. Classification (GTDB taxonomy): domain Bacteria; phylum UBP6; class UBA1177; order UBA1177; family UBA1177; genus UBA1177. The sequence goes on along the minus strand of DBYC01000047.1, from coordinate 4,928 downwards.
CCTCCCGGAGCTGGAAAAAGCTCGCTTACAGACAGAATCATCAAGGAATACCGCAACTTAGGCAAAACTGTCGGAGTAGTAGCAGTCGACCCGAGCTCCCCTTTCTCGGGCGGAGCGATCCTGGGCGACAGAATAAGAATGTCAGACCACGCATCCGATCCCGGCGTTTTCATCCGCTCGATGGGAAGCCGCGGAAGTCTCGGCGGTCTAGCTCCGGCGACGATCGATGTCCTCAACCTGATGAAAAGTGTCGGTTTTGACGTTCTCATCGTTGAAACAGTCGGAGTCGGACAGAGCGAAATAGATGTCATGAGCATTGCAGACACCGTTCTGCTGGTTTTAGTTCCAGGTCTTGGCGACGATATTCAGGCTTTGAAGGCCGGAATTATGGAGATCGCCGACATTTTTGTCGTAAACAAGGCTGACAAAGACGGAAAAGAAAAACTTCTCGCCGAAATAAACATGATAATAAACCTCAACAAACACAGGTTTCTGTGGGTCCCGCCGGTAGTCGAAACGATTGCGACCGAAAATCAGGGGATCGGCAGACTTATGGATTCGATCGCTGACAGAAACTCATGGCTCAAAGAGAGCGGAACTGATGTCAAAAAGGACAAAATCATTAATCAGTTCAAGCACAAGGCAATGGACAGGATCGGTTATGAAATTATGAACCTTCTCAATTCAAAAGGTATAATCGAAGACTGGACGCAGGGAATCATCGACGGAAGGACCAACCCCTACTCCGCCATGCACGAACTTGATAAAAACCTTGAAATCATTTGGAAAAAAGATAGCAAATGAGAGTAATGATCGTCGAAAAGCCCTCCATGAAACGCAAAATGGAGGCAGCATTGGGGAGCGAAGTCAAGGTCGTTTCAAGCGTCGGTCACATCGAATCGCTCCGCGACCTTGAGTTTTACCTTCAGGATCACTTTCAAAGCGGGAAAAAGCCCTTCTGGCGCGACCTTCTTCAGTTTTTGCCGTTTATTCCAAAAGATTTCAGGCACATAGTCACAAACAAACAGGTTTTCGGAGATATCGAAAGAGCTCTCAAAAACGCCACGGAAATCATTTTGGGTGCCGACCCTGACCGCGAAGGAGAGCTTATCCACCGCAACATTCTTGAACTTGCGACCGAAAACGGCTCAGTTTCGACCGACAAAATCACGAGGATCTGGCTTCACAGCGAGACTGCGCCCGAGATAAAGAAGGCATTTGAGGCAAGAAAAAGCTACACCGAATACGAAGGATATTACAAAGCGGCGCGGACGCGGGAAATCGTAGACTGGCTCATCGGGATCCAGCTAACTATTCTTTACAGCGTGAAATACGGAACTCCAGGGAAACCTGTGAGCATAGGCCGCGTCCAGACATGGCTTCTTGCTGAAATCATTAAAAGATTTTTTGAAAACCGCGATTTCAAGCCTGAACCATTCAGAACTTTCAGCTTCGTTTCAAAAGAAGGCGTAACCTTCCAGATGGTCGACGAGGACGACCGAATTTTCAAGACGACGGATCTGGCCGAAGCAGACAGGATCGCAGCTTCACTCGAAGGAAAAAATTTAGTAATTACAAGCGTCAAGAAGAAAAAATTCGTCGAATACGCGCCGAGTCTCTACGACCTCAAGGCTTTGCAGAAAGACGCCGCGACACGTTACGGGATTTCCCCTGACGA
>DBYC01000047.1:0-3235 GCA_002310035.1 bacterium UBP6_UBA1196 | reverse complement strand
CAGAATCTTTACGAAAAATACGATTTGATAAGCTATCCGAGAACCGATTGTTCGGTTTTAAGCGAGCAGGAGGCAAAGGAACTGCGCCACGCTATGAATCTGGTTTACCGTTTCGATGACTACAAACCGTTTGTCATGGCGGTAAAAGCGCAGAATCCTTCTCTTGAACTCAATTCGAAATACATCGGAAAACTTGAAGGCCACTACGCGATAATCCCGGTCCTTTCCTACGACAAAAACACCGTTCCAGCCCTTGCAGGCGGCGAAAAACTGATTTTCGACCTCATAGTAAAGCGTTTCTGCGCGACTCTTCTCAATCCTGCGAAAGGCGATACGACAGAATTTCACGGAAAGATCGATGATTTCCTCTTTCTTGCCAAATTTAAGAATTACACCGATTTAGGTTACCTTGAATTCATAAAGTCCGATAAAAAGAAAGCAAGCGACGACGCGGAACTAAACAACGAAAACAAATCTGTTCCTGATGAAGAAGATAAAATAATTTCAGTCAGTTACAAGAAAAATGACGAGGTTGAAGGCTCCATTGAGATGAAAGAGGACATGACGAAACCGCCGAAACTTTTCAAAGACGCCTCGCTTCTTACCCTCATGGAAAAAGCGCATCTCCAGATCAAGGATCCGCAGCTCAAAAAAGCGTTGAAAGAGGCTGACGGGATCGGCACGGCGGCAACCAGAGCATCGTTTCCTCCGCTTCTCATGAAACGCGGCTATATCGTGAAAAACAATGACGGAAGCTACGTTCCGACAGAACTCGGAATAAAGCTTTACGACATTCTTCCGGAAGAACTTGCAATTCCTGACTTTTCAGCCAATCTGGAACAGGAACTATCGGGATTTATTAAGAAAAAAGCCTTGAAAAGCGAAGCTGAAATAATCTCGGAAACCGAAGTTTTCCTGAAAAAAGTATTCGAGAAAATAAGGCGCAACAACTATGTTTTCAACACAAACACAAATTCAGCCCCAATAAAAAAGGACTATAATAAACTTTCTGACAAACAGCGTGCCTTAATTGAAAAAAACGCTCCCGCTGAAATCAAGGAAGCCCTTCAGAACGGCGATTTCGTTACATGCAACAAATGGATCGACGAATTTTTCGAGTCGATGAGAAACAAAAATCAGAAAAAATGATCTGCTTCAGCAGAAAGTCTCTCTACCCAAGCCGCTTCATCGGAATTTCCGTGTTTTTTTGCCCCTTCGGCATAGATCATGATTTTTTTCGACAAAACTTCCTTCAGAGCATTTCTCTGTTCTTCATTCAGATTTTTGTTTTTATTTAACATGTTGAAAATACTTATTATTCTGTATTTGTCCAAACCGAAATTATTTGAGAGCTGATCATTTGCACCGCCGTATTTTATAATCAGCGGTTCGTCAAGCAGACCGAATTTTTCTTTCGGCGACATCCTCAGCCACAGGTCAAAATCCTCGCAAACAGGAAAAGACTCGTCAAAGCCGCCGTAATCAAAAAAAAGCTCTTTTTCCATCATAACACTGCTAGGGGTAACGGCGCAGACTTCAAGGCATTTGTAAAAAATATCGCCGCTCGGCCTGATGTATTTTCTTGATTTGTTTACGAATTTTCCGTTTCGCACCCAGGTTTCGTCGGTCTGGGAAATCCTGAAACCGCTTTCTTTCATATATTGAAGCTGTTTTGAAAGCTTCTCTTTTTTCCACTCGTCATCGCTATCCAAAAATGCGACAAAATCCCCTTCCGCCGCCTTTGCTCCCGAATTTCTCGCTGCCGCCACTCCCCTGTTTTCTGTTTTTACAAGCTTGATTTTATTTGAGAATTCCGACAAGACGAAATCGGTTTCATCCGTTGATCCGTCATCGACCACGATACATTCAAAATCTTTAAAAGTCTGATCCAGAACCGAATTTACGGCACGCTTTACAACATTTGCGCGGTTGAATGTCGGAATGATCACAGAAACAAGAGGTTTGAACATGGAATTATCGATTATTTTTCCAGTTTTGCCATTAATCAAGCAGCAAAAAAACGCGGCATTTTAAATCCGTTTGACTCAATGGCAAGTTTTTGATACTCTGCCGAGGCTTTAGGAGGTTCCATGCTTTTACTTAAAGGGATTTCAAAACAGTTTTCAGGTCAGACGATACTCGATAACGTAAGTCTGCCGCTTTCAAAGCATATAACGGCACTTGTCGGAAAAAACGGCTCCGGTAAATCGACTCTGATGAAGATAATTTCCGGCGCGGAATACTGCGATTCCGGAGAAATAACTTTCAAAAAGAACGCCGTCATCGAATATCTGCCGCAGCAGGCGGTCTACCATTTCAAAGGGACGGTTTTTGAAGAAGTGGCGGCAGGACTTGATTCAAGTAAGCTTGAATCGCTCCACTCGGAACAGGCTGCAATAATCGAAAAAATCGATTCATCGAAAGAGCCTGACGAGAAGCTGATAGTCCGGCTTAACGAAATTATTGAAGAAATTCACAGACTTGAAGTCAAGGCAAAGCAGAAGAACTCTGTTGAAAACATTCTTCTCAACCTCGGTTTTGAAAGAAGCGAATGGGAAAAACCAGCTTCAACAATGAGCGGCGGCTGGCAGATGAGGATCGCCCTTGCCCGCGTCCTCGTCAAAGAACCCGATATCATCATGCTTGACGAGCCCACGAACTATCTCGATATCGTCACTATCGACTTCCTTGCGGGCTGGCTCAAAAGGTTTGACGGGCAGGTCCTTCTCGTTTCGCACGACAGGGATTTTCTCAACGATGTCGCGGAAGAGACATGGGAAATTTTCAACGGCGAAATAACGATTTACAAAGGGAATTACGATTTTTACCTCAAGGAAAGAGAGGCGAAAACAGCACTTCTCGAAAAGCAGCGCGAAAAACAGCTTGTTGAGATCAGGAATCTGCAGGATTACTACGACAAAAACCACACGAACGCGGCTCACGCGGCCCTTGCGCAGTCGAAGCTGAAAATGCTGGAAAAACTGAAATCAGAGCTCATCGTTCTGCCGCAGAAAGCTCCGACTATGACTTTCCGCCTTCCCGAACCTAAGCGCGGTGGCGAAATCGTCGCGGAACTTTCCGGCATAACTCATAAATTCGGTGATCTGGAAGTCATTTCAAACTACAAAAGAATAGTACGGCGCGGCGAAAGGATCGCTCTTGTCGGAAGAAACGGTTTCGGCAAATCGACACTTCTCAATATCATCGGCCAGGAACTTCAGCCGACAGCCGGAAT
>DBYC01000021.1 GCA_002310035.1 bacterium UBP6_UBA1196 | reverse complement strand
TCTTCGCCGTCGAGTTCTTTTACGATCATTTTGCCGTTTCCTTTTTTGAGAGCGGTTTCGACCGAGGCCTGGACTCTCGCCGCATCGGTGTCCGGTTTTATCGCGAGCCTGTCGACGACAAGGTTGATGTCGTGCTTTTTGAACTTGTCGAGTTTCGGCATCTCTTCGTCAAGACGGTATTCAGTTCCGTCAATGATTATGCGGAGATAGCCTTCTTTGTTCAAATCTTCGAAAAGTTTTTCGTAGGTCCCTTTCCTGCCGCTGACGACAGGGGAGAGGACGAGAATTTTCTTGCCGGTTTTGTTGAGAATGAGTTCGACGATCTTCGCCGCGGGAGTCTTTGTGATTTCGCGTCCGCAGTTGTGGCAGTGGACTTTTCCGGCACGGGCGAAAAGAAGACGCATGTAGTCGTAGATCTCGGTCGTCGTTCCCACGATCGAACGTGGGCTTGCATTGAGTCCGCGCTGCTGGATCGCGATCGAAGGTGACAAACCTTCAATTAAATCGGCTTCCGGTTTTTCCGAAAGTTCAAGGAACATCCTCGCGTAACTTGATAAGCTTTCGACGTATCTGCGCTGCCCTTCGGCATAGATCGTATCGAACGCGAGCGAAGTTTTGCCGCTTCCCGAAACGCCTGTCACGACGACAAGTTTTTCATGCGGGATCTCGATATCGAAATTTTTCAGATTGTGGTGTCTCGCACCTTTTATTATGATCGAACGAAGCATTTTTACCTCCATCAGCTTAGGTTTGTTATATTTTTTTATACTAATAAGCAAGATAAAAATCTTGCAATATTCCTTGAATTTAAGGGAACAATCGTTAAAATACCGCGTTTTTGTGCATGTATGATGCAAAATCGGGAGAAAATATGAGATTCAATTACAGAACATTGATTGTCTGGCTGTTTATCGCGGTCCTCGCTTTTGTTGCGATAAGTTTGTCAAGAATGACTGATTCGTCACCGGTCAGCGAGATCAACATGACAGAGTTCAGGCAGAAGGTCAAAAATCAGGAAATCAAAGAGGTTTTTATCGACGGGATCGAGTTCAGCGGTGTTCTCAACGACGGAAAGGACACGAAATTCACCGTCATCGGACCGAGCGGCGAGAGGATGTCTGAATTCCTTGCTGAAAACAACGTTCCGGCGACTTACAAAAAGCCGGAAGACGATTCGCTTTGGAAAACCCTGCTCATTTCGTGGCTTCCGATGATTATTTTCATCGCGATTTTCATTTTTTTCCTGCGTCAGATGAACGGCGGAAACAACAAGGCTTTCTCTTTCGGAAAAAGCAAGCACAGAATGATCTCGAAAGAGCAGAACCAGATCCGCTTCAAGGATGTCGCCGGTGTCGACGAGGCGAAGGAAGAGCTTGAGGAAGTCGTCGATTTCCTCAAAAAACCGTCGGTTTATACCAAAATCGGTGCGAAGATCCCTCACGGTGTCCTTCTTGTGGGGCCTCCCGGAACCGGTAAGACATTGCTGGCAAAGGCTGTCGCAGGCGAAGCTGATGTTCCCTTCTTCATCATAAGCGGTTCTGATTTCGTCGAAATGTTCGTCGGTGTCGGCGCTAGCAGAGTCCGCGATTTGTTCGAAAACGCGAAGGCAAAGGCTCCGTGCATCATTTTTGTTGACGAGATCGATGCAGTAGGCCGTCAGCGCGGCGCGGGCCTCGGCGGCGGAAACGACGAAAGAGAGCAGACTTTGAACCAGCTTCTTGTCGAAATGGACGGTTTCGGAAGCGATTCGGGGATCATCGTAATTGCAGCTACAAACAGGCCTGATGTCCTTGATCCGGCGCTTCTGCGTCCCGGCAGATTCGACAGACAGGTCTATGTGCCGCTTCCCGACATCAAAGGGCGCGAACTCATTTTGAAAGTTCATGCAGAAAAGATAAAAACTGCGGCTGATATCGATTTCAGCGACATCGCGAAGGGAACTCCAGGCCTTTCGGGCGCCGATCTCGCGAATTTGCTCAATGAAGCGGCTCTCATTGCGGCTTCACGCTCCGAAGAAGAGGTCACGATGGCTGACATCGAGGACGCGAAAGACAAGATCTTCATGGGAAAAGCGCGCAAAACGATGGTTCAGACTCCGGAAGAAAAGAAAGACACCGCTTACCACGAGGCAGGTCATGTCGTTGTCGGGCTTTATTCGAAATTTGCCGATCCGGTTCATAAAGTTTCGATCGTTCCGCGTGGAAGGGCTTTGGGTGTAACGCAGCAGCTTCCCGAAAAGGACAAATATTCATACCACAAGGAAGAACTCATTGACAGGATCAAGGTCCTCATGGGCGGAAGAGCTGCTGAAGAAGTTTTCATCGGCAGGATCACGACCGGCGCAGGAAACGACATCGAGCGCGCGACCCAGATTGCGAGAAACATGGTAATGCAGTGGGGAATGGGCGATGATTTAGGACCGATCAGCTACGGCGAAAAGGAGGAACAGGTTTTCCTTGGACGCGAACTCGGCAAACGGACGCAGGTCAGCGAGGCTACATCGCAGAAAATCGACGAAGAAGTCCAGAAGCTCATAGAAGCGGCTTACACCGAGGCGAAAAACATTTTGAACGAGCATAAGGAAGGTATCGAAAGGCTTGTTGCCGCGCTTGTCGAGAAAGAAACGCTCGAGCGCGAGGAAATATTGGAAGCGGTCGAACCGAAGCCGCAGAGTGAGGTCGTTGAAGAGGAAAAAGCGGAATAATTATATGCGTTTCACGGTGTTTTTTCTTACATTTTTTATGTTTTTCTTTGTTTCTGCGGATATTGTCAGAGTTTATTTTCTCTATGATCCGCTGACCGACCGCTACACTTTCACCAACCAGTGTCAGGATTTCCGCTCGTGCAAACCGCTTTACAAAACGAAAGGCGAAGTCAAGCACAAAGCGGGCTATAAAATCAATCCCGGCAAGGAAAACCAGTTCGATTCGATCATCAGACGCGCTTCTGCGAAGCACGGAGTAGATTTTTTCCTCATCAAAAGCGTGATAAAGGCTGAATCGCTTTTTGACACGAAAGCGGTTTCCAGTGCCGGTGCAAAAGGGCTCATGCAGCTTATGCCGGACACAGCGGCGGAAGTCGGCGTGAAAAATGTTTTTGATGCCGAGCAGAACATCATGGGCGGCACCAAGTATTTGAAAAAACTGCTGAAAAAGTTCAAAGGCAACGCAAAAAGCGCGGTCGCCGGATATAATGCAGGGCCTGCGGCGGTCGTTTATTACGAAGGTGTTCCTCCGTTTGACGAAACGATGAACTATGTCGATAAAATACATGGATTTTATAAAACTTATACAGGTAAAGAGCTATGGTAAAGAAGAACAAAAATGCCGGAAAACACAAAATTATTGACAGGTTACGCAATTTTAAACAGGACATTCTGACAATCCCGAATCTTCTTACTTCAATCAGAATTATCCTCGTGCCGGTAGTCCTTATTTTCATCTGGCTTGACACGCCGCTGATGCGTCTGTGGTCGTGGATTTTTTACACCGTCGCGACTGTTACCGACTTTTTCGACGGTTATCTTGCAAGAAAATCTGGAAAAGTTTCTGTTTCCGGAAAGCTGCTTGATCCGCTTGCAGACAAGTTCATCGTCAATTTGACGCTGGTTCTTCTTGTTTCGATGCAGGAGATCTCGCCATGGCCCGTCATCATAATTCTCGGGAGGGAATTTTACATTTTCGGGATACGCTCGCTTGCTATGGAGCACGATCTTGTTATTGCGGCTGATATCTGGGGCAAGACGAAAACAATGCTTCAGATGTTTGCGCTTCCGTTTTTTATGATAAACCAGAATACTTTGAAAAGCCTGGTAAATATCGACTGGGATCCGAGCGGAGTCGGTTATTTTCTGATCTGCTCTTCGATAGTTTTCAGCCTTATCAGCGCATTTACCTACACAAGGGAAGTCAAAAGAAAGATTTTCGGCTGACAGCCGTTTTTGATTATTCTTCGATTTTATGCCCGCATTTCTGGCAGACTTTGCCGCTTCTTTTCTTTTCAACGACATATTTGAATCCGCATTTCGGGCAGGATTCGCCTTCTACCGGCGGATACCAGCTTACGAACTGACATTCCGGATAATTTGAACAGCCGTAGAAAAGACGGCCTTTTTTGGAGCGTTTCAAAGTGATGTCGCCGCCGCATTCAGGGCATGAGCAGATTTTTTTGTCTTCTTTGATTATAGTTTTGCATTTCGGATATGCGCTGCACGCCTTGAATTCGCCGTATTTTCCTTTTTTGATGACAAGTTTGCTGCCGCATTTCGGACATACTTCGTCAAGTTCGGTCTTTTCGTTGTTTTCAGCGGCTTCCTCTTTAAGATGATAGACTTCTCCGTCCTTTTCGAAAGAGCCGGCGAAATCGCATTCCGGATAACCTTCGCACGAAAGGAAAGGCATATTCCCTTTCTTTGACCATCTGAGGACGAGTTTTTTTCCGCATTTAGGACACGGTTCTTCGGCGTAAATTTTCTTTTTCCCCTCTTTTTTGACTTCGGCGATGCTTTTGTCGAGTACTTTCGAGAAAGTCGCATAGAATGCTTTGAGAACATCAAGCCAGTTCTTTTCGCCGATTTCGACGGTATCGAGATCAGATTCCATTTCAGCCGTGAAGTTCACATTTATGATTTCCGGGAAGAACGATACGAGCGTGTCGCTTACCAGAATTCCGAGGTCTGTCGCCATGAGTGCACCGCGGGGTTCCTTCATGTGTTCGATATAGTTTCTCTGCACGATCTGCTTGATGACTGTTGCATAGGTAGAAGGTCTTCCGACACCTTTTTCCTCAAGCTCCTTGACCAGACTGCCCTCGGTGAAACGGGGAGCCGGTTTTGTGAAATGCTGCTCGCATACCGTGTTTTCGATTTGGACGTTCTCTTTTTCGGAGACTTTCGGAATCGTATCGTCTTTGCCTGTTTTTTTGTAAATTTTGCGGTAGCCTTCAAACTGGATTACGCTGCCGGTCTTTTTAAAAGTATAGTTTTTGTCTGGATCTTCAATAGTTATCGCCGTCGTTTCGTAAACGGTATCCTTCATCTGCGTGGCGACGAATCTTTTCCATATCAGAGTGTATATGTTGAGCTCGTCCCTGGTGAGTTTCGATGCGATTTTCTCCGGGGTCAAAGCTACATTCGTCGGTCTGATCGCTTCGTGCGCATCCTGCGTTTTTCCTTTTTTGTTGGCGTAATATTTTGTTTTCGGAGCGAGGAATTCTTTTCCGATATTTGCAGTGATGTATTCGCGCAGAGCTGCGTTTGCCTCGTCTGAAATTCTGAAAGAGTCTGTTCTCATGTAGGTGATAAGGCCTGTGAAGCCGTCTTCACCTAAATCTTTACCTTCATAAAGCGACTGTGCGATCCGCATAGTCTGCTCGCCTGTGTAGTTGTGCAGCCTTGAGCCCTCCTGCTGAAGATTGCTGGTGTTGAGCGGCGGAAGAGGGGACTCCTTCTTTTCTTTCTTTTCTATCGAAACAATTGAGAAAGAGCTGGTTTTTTCGATATCGTTTCTGATAGCATTTGCATCTTTTTCGTTTGAGACTTCGACTTTTTCCCCTTTGATTTTTTCAAGAATAGCGTCGAATCTGCCGCTTTTACCTGCAAAATCGGCTTTGAATGACCAGTATTCTTCCGGAACGAAAGCACGGATCTCCTTTTCCCTGTCGACGATCATTTCCAGTGCGACTGACTGTACTCTGCCGGCGCTAAGACCTTTCTTTACGCTCCTCCAGAGGAACGGTGAGAGTTTGTAACCGACGAGCCTGTCAAGAATTCTGCGTGCCTGCTGCGAATTGTAAAGATCTTCGTTGAGTTCCGCCGAAGTGGCAAGAGCTTTTTCGATTCCGCTTTTCGTGATTTCGTGGAAAAGAACGCGGTGGATGACTTTGTTCTTAAAAAGCGAGGCGATATGGAATGCAATAGCTTCTCCTTCGCGGTCAGGGTCGGATCCGATGTAGATCTCATCGGCCGCTTCCGCCTCTTTTTTGAGCATGGCGATTGTCGATTCTTTGCCTGCGATGACTTCGTAATCCGGTTTGAAGTTGTTGTCTATCTCGATTCCGAGAGTTTTTGCCGGAAGGTCGATTATATGTCCCATCGATGCCACTACTTTGAAGTCCGGCAGATATTTTGTCAATGTTTTTGCCTTTGTCGGCGACTCAACGATAAGAAGTTTCATAATTTTGCCTCACACAATCTGTAAATTTTTCCGGAAAGTTCCGTTACCGCGCCTTCAAGAATCAGCGAAAGCAGGATCGTCGGGAGTTCCGCCGCGCCGATTCCGGAAAGAACGGAAATAGTGTCGAAATCAATTCCCTCGGGTTTTGTCCCGATGATGTTATAAACAATTTTTTCTTTTCCATCAAGGTGTATTTCTTTTTTTCTGATTTCCTGCGTATTTTCGGCAGGTTGTATCTGAAAATCCTCAAAAGTGCACTGATCGTTTGCGGCCGTTCCGCACAGCATTCCGAAATCAATGAGTATCTTCAGATTTTTATGACCGCGGTATTTCTGCAAAAAAATGTAGTTCCCTTCGAAAAGCGGATCGCCCAGTTCTCCCGGGCAGACAAATACTTTTTTGCCGTATTCAAGCGCAAGTCTGGCCGTGATGAGGCTTCCGCTCTTTGCCGCTGCCTGAACGAGGACGAGAGTTCCGCACATTTTTGCCACGGTTTCGTTTCTTATCGGAAAATTTCTCCCGATAGGCGGCGTGTCGGGCGGAAACTGCGAAATTACTGCGCCGCTAAGCTTGATTTCTTCGGCAAGCCCTATGTTTTCTTCCGGATAGACGATATTTATTCCGGTCCCGAGCACGGCGATCGTTCTGCCCCCGTGTTTCAAAGCTGCGCGGTGAGCCTCGGAATCGATTCCGCGTGCAAGTCCGCTGATGACGGTTTTTCCGTTTTTTACTGCTGTTTCTGCGACTTTTCCTGCAAGTTTTATACCGTATAGAGTCGGTTTTCTGCTTCCGACGACCGCAATTCCGCAGGCATCGCATTTGAGGATCCGCCCTTCCTCGAAAAGCGGCAGTCCGATCTCTGGACGCAGGTTAAGAATTCTGTCCGGATGGTCCGGGCTGTCCGAAGTGATTCTAACCATTGAGCGATTCCAGAAAGGATTTTATTTCGGCTATCTGCTCGTCAGGAGTCGACGCGCCGGCCGTTATGCCGACGCTTTCCGAATTTTTCAGTTTTTCTGTGTCGGAAGCGCTGAAATCTTCCGGTGATTCTACCCAGAACGAGTTTTTGTTTTTTTCAGAGACAACCTGAAAAAGTTTTGCCGTGTTTGACGAGATCTTCCCGCCTATGACGACCATAGAAGAAACTTTTTTAGCAAGTTCGCCGGCCGAATCCTGCCTTTTGAGAGTAGCAGTACATATCGTTTCGGCTGCAAGAAATCTGTGTCCCTGGAACTCTGCCGTGATCTTACGCGCTTTCTTAAGAAGATATTCATAATTTGCAGGCCTTGATGTGGTCTGCGCTACGGCAAAAATTTTGTCGTGGTTCTTTATGAAATCGGAAAGTTCATCGTTTTTTGAATCAAATTCGTTAGGGTGAATAACAAAAAAATCACCTGAGATCATTGAAGTTATTCCTTTGACTTCAGAATGTTCGCGGTCTCCCATGATAAGCACTGCAAAACCTTCGGCTGAACGCTTTTCGACGAGCTGGTGGATCCTCTGGACATACGGGCATGTCGTGTCGACAAGCGTTAATCCGCTGAATTTGTCAAGTTTCGCGCGTTCTTCTTTGGTTATGCCGTGGCTTCTGATCACAATGCACGAATTTTCCGGTACAGAATCGATATCTGTCACGGAAACGCCGTTTTCTTCATATTGTTTTATCACTCTCGGATTGTGGATGAGCGGTCCGAGCATGACGACTTTTATTCCGTTTCTTTTTGCGTTTGTCACCGCTTCTTCAAGCAGCGAGAAAGCTCTTCTCACACCGAAGCATACCCCGGAATTGTCGGCTACTGTTATTTTCATTCCGCCTCTCTTTCTTTCGCGTATTTAACAATAATATCAACTGTTTGTTCAAGGTTTATACCTGAATTGTCAAGCAGTACGGCGTCATCGGCCTGTTTCAGCGGAGAGACTGCGCGTGTCGAGTCATTTATATCGCGTTCCCTGATTTCTCTGACAAGTTCGTCGAAATTTACTTTCTGACCTTTTGCCTCGAGTTCGAGCATTCTCCGTTTTGCCCGTTTTTCAGGTGAAGCTGTAAGAAAGATCTTGAGTTCGGCATCCGGCATGATGACTGTGCCGATGTCGCGTCCTTCCATGACCACACCACCGTTTTCAGCGTATTTTCTCTGCATGTTGAAGAGAGCTTCACGGACGAATGGGATCGCGGATACTGAACTTGCCTTCATGCTTATAGCTTCCGTTCTGATTTCGGAAGTTACATCGTTCCCGTTGAGAAAAACATGGTTGACGCCCTCTATGATTTTGAACGAAACTTCAAAATCTTTCAGCAACTCACGGATTTTAGAGTGATTCTCTACATCGGTGCCGCCCATTGAAAAGGCGAGCGAGCGGTAAATCGCACCTGTATCAATGTATGAATATCCGAGTCTTTCCGCAGTGAGACGGCTGACACTGCTTTTGCCGGCTCCTGCCGGACCGTCTATCGCTATTCTTATTTTCTTCATTTTCTCCTCCCGAAAAAACGCATTATTATAATGTTGAGTTTTATAAAATCAAATTTAAAGTTTAAAAAATGCGATGAAATATGCGGCGATGCAAATAAGCTTTTAAGCCAGGCGGCACTCTTCAAGAATTTTAAGGAAAGCTTCCCGGCGGTTTTCCGCAGCCGTGATCGGGCGGCCGATTACAAGAAAATCTGCTCCTTTGCGGAGAGCTTCAGCCGGAGTCGCGATGCGTTTCTGGTCGTTGACAGCTGCAAATGCGGGGCGTATTCCCGGAGTGATGATCTTGAAATCACTGCCGCATGTTTCACGGATAAGTTCGATCTCAAGAGGGCTTGCGACGACTCCGTCCATTCCGGAATCTTTTGCAAGTTTTGCGAGTTTTGCTATCTGCTCGGGTATCGTGCGGTCGAAGCCGACTTCGCGGATATCTTCTTCGCCGAGGCTTGTAAGAATCGTGACAGCAAGCACGAGAGGCGGATTTGTGAGCTTATCCATCTCGTTTCTAACCGCTTCCATCATTTTTCTTCCGCCAGAAGCGTGGACATTGAAGATTTTTACGCCGAGTTCTGCCGCAGCGACGCCCGCTTTTGCGACAGTATTCGGAATGTCATGGTATTTGAGGTCAAGAAAGACATCTTCGCCCATGCCGACGATCTCTCTGACAAGCTCCGGACCGGTAGATGTGAAAAGCTGCTTTCCGATTTTGAAGCAGGCACCGAGACCTTTCAGATCGCCGACTATTTCGAGAGCCTTTTCTTTAGTTTCGACATCGAGTGCGACAAAAATTTTCGATTTCATAAAAACCTCTCGATTATTTGCCGATTAGCAAACTTTTACCTGCCTCAACGGTAACGTTTCCACCGGAATGTTTTGTTTGATCTCTCTCGTCATAAGAATAGAAGTCGCCGCTTTCACCGCAGTTTGCTTGGAAATCATCATTACCTTTGTTTATTCCGACGATTACGGTATCGCCGTCTTTGCATCTTTCGTTGTCGCTTGCAGAGCATTTAAGTTTGTAAACCCATGCATTTTCCGAATTGCCGCATGTCGAACGCGTTCCGTATCTCAAAGCGGGGTGCTCTTTTCTGAATTTACCGAGTCTCTGGACATGCTCCAGAGCGTCTTTTTCCTTTTGTGAAAGATCGTCAAACTTCATAACAGCGCGTCTTCCGCCGTCAAAACCGTCTGCTTGTCTTCCTTCCATGCCGATGTCATCGCCCTGATAGAGCATCGGGATGTTGATTGGGGAAGTGAGAAGGAAAGTCTGTGCGTGTTGGAGCCGCGTGTAATCGCCGCCGCATTCAGAAAGTGCTCTGTCCTGATCGTGGTTGCCGAAGAAGTTGCCCATTACTGCACCGGGGAAACCGCCTCTTCCGCCAGCCGGCTTATAAGTGTCTTTTTCGGTGAGGTAAGCTCTGTCCCAGTCGTTGGTGACATCGTATGCAAGAGTATTGTAACTCGTGCCCTTAAGAATAGCATTCTTTGCCATGTAGTAGAACTGTTCGTTTACCTGGCCCTGAACCATGTCGGCACGGGTGTGGTAGCGCGGCCAGTCATCGCCCAATGATTCGCCTACCATGTAGAAAACTTCGGCTTCGTCAGGCATATCGTGGTTTTTGACAGTCGTTTCGATTTTCTCTTTTACTGCAGAACGGAGTTCCTTGACGAAAACATCTTCAATATGTTTCAGGGCATCGGCACGGAAACCGTCAAAATCAAAATGCTGTATAAGCCATATAGCGTGATCTATAACGGCTTTTCTCGCGTCTGCGTTGTTGTAGTCGAAATCAGGCATGTACGGAGTAAACCAGCATGTTTTGATGACAGCGTCATTCCAGCCCTGCTCTGCGCATGAGTTCTCGTGGTTGAACCATCCGGGATGTCTTTTGTAAATCTCGGCATCGATGTAGGTATGGTTTACAACAAGATCAGGAATGACTCTGATTCCCTGCTTGTGAGCCTCTTTGATAAGTTCGCGGAGTTCGTCGGCAGTTCCGAAAGCAGGATCGACGCCTTCGTTGTCATATCCGTAGTCATCGTCGAAGGAGTAGCCTGTCGCAAGCGGATGATATGCGTGGTAGCTTGTGAAATAGGTGTTATTCTGGCTTGACGAAGTGCCGCCTTTGCTTTCATAGTGCGGATTGAGGACCGGAGCGCTTATCCAAAGCGCGTTTACTCCCATGTCGGTAAAGTAACCGTCTCTAAGTTTTTTGATTATTCCTGCAAAATCGCCTCCTTTCCACTTCTCGAGATCCTGCGTTACATGAGGGAATTCGCTTTCAGGAACATCATTTTTTGTGTCGCCGTTCAGGAAACGGTCGGTCATGATCTGATAAATGAAAGCGTCACGCCAGCCGAAATCGGCATAGTCAATACCTTCGCCGATCCAGACCGGAACGAAGAAAGGTTCTGTTTCATTGCCGTCTTCATCGACAAGTCTGAAAAGCCAGCTGTATTTGTTCGGTTCAAGGTTTTCCTGCTTAATCGAGAAAGTCTTCGTCGTCTCGTCGTATGAGTAATCAGTTGTCTCGACACCGTTCAAAGTGATTATTGATTTAGCGAAGTCGATTGCTGCTGTTCCTGTGTATTGGAAAGAGAATTCGTAGGCATTATTCGTTCTTGTAAGGAAATTTTTGTTGATTTTCGCTTTTCCGGGATAATTTGTCGCCGATTCTATAAAACGTGGTCCCGGCTCCGTGTTTTCAGCGATACCTTTGTCGCCGTACCACCATGTCTTGCCGTTATCGAGCGAGAATCTGAAAATGTATATGAAATTGCCGTGTTTGTCAGTCGGGAAATCAGCTTTGTATTCATGGTTGTTGTCGCCTGTGTGCTGAGGATGGAACGGCGCGTCGATCTGATGCCATGAATCTGCAATTACCGGATATTCCGCGCTTCCGGTCCCTTTTTTGTAAAGCAGCTGAGCCTTCCAGTCCGAATGCTGTGAAACTCCTGTGCCGGTTTGACCGTCGACCCAGATCTGACCGTAAACAGTTTCAGGGTTTTTATCGTCTTTTACTTTCGTGATCGAGAAAGGCCACTGAACGCCGACCCAGCCAGGTTTCTGCGAAGTTATTTCAACGCATGAGGTGTTGTTGTCGTAGTATCCGTGTCCGCAGTTACATACCGGTTTTTCGCCTTTGACAGAGCATTTGCCGCCGTTTCCGCAGTTGACATCCTTGCAGAAATTTTCTCCGCATGTATGTTCTTCAAAGTCGCATGCTTTGTCTTCTTCACAGTCTTTGTCTGCATTGCAGCGTGAAGGTGCAACATAGCACTCTCCGTCATCCTGACTGCATTCTTCCCAGTCTTCGCATACTACATCGTAGCATTTGTCTTTGATGCACGGTTCCTTCTCGTCACCGCCTTCATTGATATAGCTTTCAGGGCATTTGCAGTATTCATCTGTCATGGATTCGTCTTTGAACTCGCAGGTTCCGGCGCCGCAGGTGAGACTGCATGTGATTCCGGCAACACATTCGCCGTTTTCGTTTTTATCAAAGCCGTCTTTGCATTCGCAGATCTCTTTGCCGTTTTCGTCGACGCCGTCACAGAATGCGTTTTCGCCGCATTCGGATTCTGCCGGGCAGTTTTCGTCAATACATGTCGGAACACAGTTTTCGCCGACTTCAAGTCTGTAACCTTCACTGCAGTTGCATGTGATCCCGCAGGCTCCGTCGCTCTGATATGAACTTCCGCTGCCGTAACCGCTGCCGTAGCCCGAACTTTCAACGCACTCGCCGTGATAGTTGCAGGTCACGCCTTTGCATGCTCCGGTGTATTCGCAGTAGTGGGTTTCCATATTGCATTCATTGCTCTTGCAGTCTTCGTTTTTGGAGCATCTGCCTTCTTTTGCGTGGCATTCTCCGTTTGCGTAAGATTCCCACTCTTCGCAGGTTTGTTCGCAATCCTCGCTTTCGCATTCTGGAACGCATTCAAGATTTCCGGTCGGAACATAACCTTCGTCGCATAGACAGGTTGCTCTGCCGCTTGAATCGTCGCAGACACCGTGACCGCTGCAATCTACGCCGTCGCACGGGGAAGAACTTCCTGATTTGCTGCATGCTGCAGCGAAAACTGTCAGAAAAATTAAAAACAGAACTGATTTTTTCATTTTATCCTCCAACATAAAAACGAAGTATTATACGGAAACAATATAAAAAGGCAAAAAATCGGTTTTTTCAAAATAACCCGAAAATCAGTGCTGTAAAAAAAGGAAGGCCGGAGAAACCGC